>JAPUDV010000068.1:0-52598 GCA_027492875.1 Candidatus Competibacteraceae bacterium
TCCACGGTCTTGGAACGTTCCAGCGTCAGCGGCCCTTCGTCCTTGCAGGACTGGTTTTTCTCGCTACCGTCCGAAGAAGTACACGCGAGCATCGGCCGTGGCGGAGTCATACAGAGTGCCGTTCTAGGGTCGACCGCGCCGGCGACCTCTTTGAGGCCCTTAACCGGGGTATTCTTACAGGGTGGCACAACGACCTGATCGACCGAAGACTTGTTGATGTCGGGGAAACTCACGCCCTGCATGGCGTCGAGGTGATACAGGTAGCCCCAGAACTCCTGGAAGCCGTGGGCCGTTGGCAGCGACGCCGCTTTATCGCCGAGGTGGTTCTTGCCGAACTCGCCGGTGTTGTAGCCGAGATCCAGCAGGAATTTTGCCAGCGCGGGCGTGCCCGGCAACAGCGAGCTGGTGGCGCCCGGAAGCTGCGGCATGACCATGCCCGCCCGCAACGGATGCATGCCGGTAAAGAAGGCGGTGCGACCGGCCGTGCAGCTCTGCTCGGCATAATAGGTCATGAACTTCGCGCCTTCATTCGCGAGGCGGTCGAGGTTGGGCGTCTCCCCAACCATGAGTCCCTGATGGTAAGCACCCACGTTCATGATGCCAATGTCATCGCCCATGATGAACAGGATGTTGGGCTTGCCACTGGCCGTGCTGGCAGGGCTGCCGATGGTCAGCTTCTGACCGGGCTTGATCACGTCCGAGGTGAGGTTGTTCTGCGCCTTCAGGGCGTCCAGCGGAACCTGGAAGCGCTCGCTGATCACAATCAGCTCATCACCCTCGACCACCCCATAGGTAGCGGTAACGGTGTCGTATTCGCCCTTGGCGTGGTGGCGAGACCCCTGGTCGGCGGCCTGGGCGCTGCCGATGGACAGACAGGCCGTCAAGGTCAGGATCGAGCCGGCGGTTTTGAGCCCCGCCATGAGGGACAATTTCGGGAGCCTTGGTTTGTTGAGTCGCATGCGCACTATCCTCCGGTTAAGAAGTGGTATCAGCATCCGCACCCACTTGCGGGCCTGGGGTAAGGGTTGGAGACGAGGAAACTGAAAGTATAACTGGCTATTCATTGCGGCTTCGCGGCCGTGATCGCGGCGTCGATAGCTTCCAGCAATGCGGTGCCGCGAAACGGTTTGGCCAGATAGGCGGCCACGCCGCGCCGCGCCGCCGCCTCCCTCAGGCCCGGCGCGTCATACGCTGTGATCAAAATCACCGGCGCCTTCCCGCCGAGTGTGCGCCATTCGGGCAACATATCTAAACCGGACATCGCCGGCAATTTCAGGTCGCAGACCACGCACGCGGCATCCCCGGCGGCGGGGTCTGCCAGCAGCGCCTCCGCCGAGGCGTGGATCACTGCCCGCCAACCGGCGGCGTTCAGCAGGCGTTCGAGCGCCGGCCGCAGGCTGTCGTCATCCTCGACGATGAGGATCTTCTGGCCGCCCATCACCATCGCGGACCTCCTCACCGACGGATCGGCCGATCAAAACGAAGGCAAACCCCGGTCCGGTCGGGGAGGCGACCGGGGGTTACCCGCCTGAGGGTTCGCTTACTTACCGGTCATGCCTTTCCATTCTTCCTGGGTCATGGGCGAGTCATAGGGCTTGTTTTTGTCCTGTTGATGGGCTTCGCTAAAGAAGCTTTTCAGGGCTGCCTCAGCAGTGCTCCCCGGTTTTGCCTTCGTCACCGCTGCGGTGACGCCCGGGTGGGCTTGCGCTTCCTGCATGGTGACCTTGCCGTCCTTATTGGCATCCACTTCCGAGAACGGGGGAAAACTCTCCTGGTCCCAACCGACCGCCAGCGCGACGCCCGCGCCCATCAGCAAAGCCAGACCACTCGTCACAATCATGGATTTCTTCATGTCATCTCTCCGAATTCAACATCGTTACCATACCATCGGGCCAAACCGCCGGCAGGCCCGTCGAACAGGTGATCGGCTCTTCACCAATGAATGAAATATCCGACTAATCCGCATGTTCTATTGCTTATCATCCCACGGGAACGGCAACGAGACTATCGGACGAAGGGGCAAGGGGATTTGCCCGAAAGGGCAAAGGAGGGCGTGATCGCGAACGGGATCAGTCGGGCAAGTGTTGCAGCCGCTCGGCCAACCGGCCGAGTTCGGCCGCCGAACTCGCACCCAGCTTCGCCATCAGTTGGGCGCGCTGCATCTTGACGGTGCGTTCCGCGATTCCCAGCGCATCGGCGATCTGTTTGTTGAGCTGACCGGCGACGACGCGGTCGAAAACCTCTTGCTCGCGGGGAGTCAGCGCGGCAAAGGCCGCGCGCAATTGCTCCGCTTGCGCGCGGGCCGCGCGATCGGCCGCGTCGCGGGCGAGCGCGCGCTGGAGCGCCTCGAACAGGGCCTCGCGTTGGATCGGCTTGGTCAGAAAATCTACCGCCCCGGCCTTCATGGCCTGCACGCTGGCAACCACGTCGGCGTAGCCGGTTAGAAAAACCACCGGCAGCGCACTGCCCTGGCGCAGCAGAGCGGCTTGCAGGTCGAGACCCGACGGCCCCGGCATCCGCACATCCAGCAGCACGCAACCGGGACCATCCGGCGGCGGCTGCAACAGGAAATCGCCCACCGGGGCGTAGCCGCGCGCTTTGAAGCCGGCCGCGTCGAGCAATCGCAGCAGCGCCGTGCGCAGTGACTCGTCGTCATCGACGATGTGGATCAGGGGGATAGGGGTGGTCATGCCGGCTCCGCTGTGCCCGCGCCGCCAGCCACTGGCCATTCGACCCGGAACACCGCGCCCGCGCCGGGACTGGATTCGGCCCAGATGCGGCCGCCGTGGGCCTCGACGAGGGTGCGGGTGATGGACAACCCCAGTCCCATGCCCCGAGGCTTGGTGCTGAAGAACGAATCGAACAGCCGCGGCAGATGCTCGGGGGCGATGCCGTGTCCGCGATCACGGACCACCAGAGCCAAACGATCCGCGTCGCGTTCGACGGACACGGCGACCGCGCGTCGGGCCTCGGGCAAGCCGTTCGCCGCATCCATGGCGTTGAGCGCTAGATTGAGGAGCACCTGCTGGATCTGGACTCGATCACCCAGCAGGATGGCGGCGGTCGCGGCAAGTCGCAGGTCGAGCGCCACCTTGCGTCGCCGCGCTTCGGCCCTTAGGACAAATTCCAACTCGCGGACAGCGCCGTTCAGATCGAAGGGTTGCCAATCGACCGGCTGCTTGGCCAGCATCGCCCGCAGCCGGCGGATGACCTCGCTGGCCCGCACGTTGTCCTGACGTATGTCGGCCAAGATCGCGCGGAGTTCGTCCCGCCGATCCGCACCGGACGCGAGCAGGAAGTCGGCGGCATCGGCGTTGCTCAGAATCGCGCCGAGGGGCTGGTTGATCTCGTGGGCGATCGCGCCCGTCAACTCCCCGGCGACCGCCAACCGCGAGGCATGGGCGAGTTCGAAGCGCTGTTGCTGTACGGCCAGTTCTATCCGGCGGCGGCGACGGCGTTCGAACAGAAGTCCGGCGATCAGTCCAGCCTGCACCAGCAATACGACAGTGGCGACAATCGTTGCGGTTGCATGTTCCTCCAGGAGCGTCGGGGTCTTGAACCGCACGATAGCGTCGTCCGAAATGGCACTCGGGTCGATGCCCCACCGCTGGATCTGTCGCCAGTCGACGTTCACGGCCTTGGGCATCATCTCCGGCAAGCGCGGCGCGGCGGGCGCGCCGCCGGCAAGCCGATCGTTCACGAGGCGTCCCGCCTGCCGCCCCATGGCCGCGAAATTCGGCATAGAGCCACCGACGATGCCGGTGCCGATGAAGGTATCGAAAGGTCCGTACACCGGCGCGGCGGCGGCAGCGGCCATGAGCCGGGCGGCGTCGCGAGGGGAAAACAGGTGACCGACACCGTCCTCGAAGTAGCCCGGCGTAAACACCACGGTGTCGCTGCCCAACTCACTCAGCCGTTTCAACACCGCATCGGTCGGCAGGCCGGCGAGAAACTCGGCGGTGACCCGGTCCTGGAATCGCGACACTTCGCCGCGCAACTCGGCTTCCCAGGCGCGATCCCGCGCGGAGGCGCCCGTCACCACCACCAGCCGTCGGGCGTGCGGATGCCAGCGCAGCGCCAGCTCGATGGTGCCCGGAAAATCGAATTCGATCGGAACGCCGACCACGTCGGCCGGCAGTGGCGGGCGCGATTGCAGGAACGACCGGAGAACGGCCGCGTGGATGATCGGGACCCGCAGAAACAGCTCGGCGCGATGGCGGAGCACGAAATCAAGCGCCTTCTCGCCCGCGACGACCAGCACCACCGGCGGTCGCAACGCGTACTTCTCGCGCAGGAACCGGGTCAGGGCGCGCGAGTAGGACTCGCCATCAAAACGCGGATAGTCGAGAAACTCGGCGTTCAGCTCCGTCGAATTGGCGAGCGTCTCGCGCAGGCCGGCTTCGAACTCGAGATTCGCCGGCAGCAAGCGATGGTTGGAATACAGTACGAGGACGTACCGGTTCTCCACGGCCGGGGCGGCCGGCGCAAACAAGAGCCAGCACGCGACCCAAAGTGTAAAAACCGATCCGTGCTTTGCTCGACTCATCATTAGGAGCGACCTCGAAATCGCGGCACGCGCGACAGGACTTGGAGGAATTCGCCGTGCTTTTTTATAACATTGAAAGGCTATTCACAGAAATCGAACGGCAAAAACGGCGCCCGGTTTCCCGAACGCCGTTTTCATGTCAAACGCTGACTATAGCAATCCTACTCATGTTATGGAGGTTCCCCGCCTTGGATAAGGAGGGGTGGCACGTAGCGCCGGGGTGGTTTGAAACGGCGATTCCACAACTCTGGCAGGAGCGCTATAGATCAGATCAATCCATCGCCTCGTACAGCGGCAGGGTCAGGAACTCGGGGTAATCCGGCGACAAACTCATCTTCTCGAAAATGCCGGCCGCCTGATCGTAGGTCGCGGTATCTTCGCCCTGGGCAGTGACGGTGGTTTTCACTTTAGCCAACTCCTCGGGGATCAGTGCGCGCACCATATCGGCGGTGACCTTGCGGCCATCGTCCAGGACACCCTTGGGACTGACCACCCACTGCCACACCTGCGAGCGGGAAATCTCGGCGGTGGCGGCATCTTCCATCAAATTATGGATCGGCACGCAACCATTGCCAGCCAGCCAGGATCCCAGGTAGTGAATGCCGACATTGATGTTGTTGCGCAAACCGGCTTCGGTAATGGGCTGCTCGGGTTGGAAGTCCAGGAAATTCTTGGCCGTGAACACGTCATCCCGCTGCTTCTCCCACTGATTGGGCTTGTCGCCCAGCACCTTGACGAATTCCTCATGCGCGATCGGCACCAGACCGGGATGCGCCACCCAGCCGCCGTCGAAGCCGTCATTGGCATCGCGGGTCTTGTCGTGGCGGATACCGCCCAGCGCTTTCTCGTTGGCGACCGGATCGTCCTTGATCGGAATCAGCGCCGACATGCCGCCCATCGCTGGCGCACCGCGTTTGTGACAAATCTTGACCAATTGCAGGGCATAGGAGCGCATGAACGGCACCTCCATGGTGATGGCGCTGCGGTTGGCCAGGCAAAAGTTTTTGTTCTTCTTGAACTTCTTGATGCAACTAAAAATATAGTCCCAGCGCCCGGCATTCAGGCCGGCGGAATGTTCGCGCAGTTCGTAGAGGATTTCTTCCATCTCGAAGGTGGCGAGAACGGTCTCGATCAGCACGGTCGCTTTAATCGTTCCCTGTGGAATACCCAGCTCGTTTTGCGCCATTACAAAGATGTCGTTCCACAACCGGGCTTCCAGGTGTGATTCCATCTTTGGCAGGTAATAAAACGGGCCAGCGCCCCGGGCGATCTGCTCCTTGGCATTATGGAAAAACACCAAACCAAAATCGAAAATACCGCCGGAAACGCGCTGGCCATCGACCGTCACATGCTTCTCGTCCAAGTGCCAGCCGCGCGGCCGGATTTGCAGAGTGGCGATCCGGTCATTGAGCTTGTATTCCTTGCCCACTTCATTGACGAAGCTGAGTTTCCGGCGGATCGCATCGACCAGATTCACTTGGCCCTGAATCTGGTTATACCAGTTGGGGCTGTTGGAATCCTCGAAGTCGGTCATATAGGAATCGGCGCCGGAATTGTAGGCGTTGATGATCATCTTGCGCTCGACCGGACCGGTGATTTCGGTGCGGCGGCACTCCAGCGCCTTGGGCAGCGGCGCGACCCGCCAGTCGCCTTCACGGATATGCTGGGTTTCCGCCAGAAAATCGGGCATTTCACCGGCGTCGATCCGAGCCTGGCGCTCAATACGGGCCTTCAATAATTCTTGACGGCGCGACTCAAAGGCGCGATGCAGTTTGGCCACCAACGCCAAGGCGTCGTGAGTGAGAACCTCGTCGAAACGGGGATGAAGTGGGGCGTTCACTTGTACGCCAGCAGGTAGATTCAGCTTCATGGCTACTCCTTGGAGGGATGTTCGTTAAAAATTGGCGGGCATCATTTTATCGCAGTTTCCAAGACAAAAACCCGGAGGGTTCGCCTCCGGGTTTTTGTCCATTACTGGGTTCCGTCAGCGCTCATTGGCGGCTGGCGGAACCAGACCCGCTCAGTGGAATTGCTCTTCTTCGGTAGACCCGGTCAGTGCGGTGACCGAAGACACGCCGCCCTGAATCACGGTGGTCATGTCGTCGAAGTAGCCGGTGCCTACTTCCTGCTGGTGGGACACGAAGGTGTAGCCACGGTCGCGGGCGGCAAATTCGGGTTCCTGCACCTTCTCGACATAGGCGGACATGCCGCGTTTCACATAGTCTTGCGCCAAATCGAACATGTGGTACCACATATTGTGAATACCCGCCAAGGTGATGAACTGATACTTGTAACCCATCGCGCCCAGCTCGCGCTGGAACTTGGCGATGGTGGCATCGTCCAGGTTCTTCTTCCAGTTGAACGAGGGCGAGCAGTTATAGGCCAGCAGTTTGCCGGGGAAGCGGTCGCGGATCGCCTCGGCGAATTTCTTGGCGAAATTCAGATCCGGCGTGCCGGTCTCGCACCACACCATGTCGGCGTAGGGCGCGTAGGCCAAACCGCGAGAAATAGCCTGCTCCAAACCCTTGCGGGTCTTGTAGAAGCCTTCCACGGTGCGCTCGCCGGTGCAGAACGGCTTGTCGTTTTCGTCGCAATCGCTGGTCAGCAGGTCCGCCGCCTCGGCGTCGGTGCGGGCCAGAATGATGGTCGGCACTCCGTATACGTCGGCCGCCAGCCGGGCGGCGATCAACTTCTGCACCGCTTCCTGACTCGGCACCAGCACCTTGCCGCCCATGTGGCCGCACTTCTTGACCGAGGCCAGTTGATCCTCGAAATGAACGCCGCCCGCGCCGGCGCGGATCATCGATTTCATCAACTCATGGGCGTTCAGCACGCCACCAAACCCAGCTTCGGCGTCGCCGACGATGGGCAGGAAGTAATCCACGAAATCCTTGTGGCCCGGATGAATGCCCCGAGCGCACTGGATTTCATCGGCCCGCTTGAAGGTGTTATTGATGCGCTCGACCACCGCCGGCACCGAGTTGACCGGATACAACGACTGGTCGGGATACATGGACATGTAGCTGTTGTTGTCGGCGGCAACCTGCCAGCCGGACAGGTAGATGGCCTTGATGCCAGCCTTGGCTTGTTGCATCGCCTGCCCACCGGTCAGCGCGCCCAGGCAGTTGACGTAGGGCTCGTTGTTGATCAGATACCACAGTTGCTCGGCGCCCCGTTGCGCCAGGCTGTACTCGACCGGTACGTTGCCGCGCAGCCGCACGACATCCTCGGCGGTGTAGCCGCGCGTGATGCCCTTCCAGCGGGGATTTTCGGCCCAGTCATTCTTCAGTTGCTCAACGCTGAGGTGCGCCATGTGCTGATCCTCTTTGAGGGTTACGGGCTTGGTTTGATGTCGGGCGAAGCGGTCGCAAGGAAACGCCTCGGACTTGCCGCAAGACGCGGCGAAACCATGATAATTTCACTTGAGTTTCGTATTACAAAACCAACCGCACAACAAGTAATTTCAATTATTCTAATGTGGCTATGCAGCATTTTACAAGCAGATTGCAATGACCCGGCAACCCATCCCCCTCACCAGCGCCGCAACCGCGCGGGTTGCCGCCGGCTTGCTAGAATCTAACAATCATCGATATTCAATCCTCCTCGACCGCCCGGAACGACTGTAATGCAAGAATCCCCGACTGGACCTCATGACCTGATCGCCGATATCGGCGGGACCAACGCCCGTTTTGCCCGGGTCGACGCCCATCGCCGGCTTTACGCCGTGCAAACCTTGGCCTGCGCCGATTTTTCCGGCTTGACCGCCGCCGCCACGGCGTATCTGCAAACGACCGGAGGACCGCGCCCGACCCGGGCGGCTATCGCGGTCGCCACGCCGGTCGCCGGCGACTGGATTCAATTCACCAACAATCACTGGTCGTTCTCGACGGAAGCCGCGCAGCGAGCGCTGGGGCTGGAACAATTGCTGATCTTGAACGACTTCACCGCCTTCGCGCTGTCGCTGCCGCTGCTGCGCGCGGACGAACGCCGGGCGGTCGGCGGCGGCGAGGCGATTGCCGGCACGCCCATCGGTCTGATCGGACCCGGCACCGGCCTGGGCGTGTCGGGCCTGGTGTGGTCCGGCGACCGATGGATTCCCTTGGAAACCGAGGGCGGCCACGTCACCTTTGCCCCGGCCGACGAACGGGAGTGGGCCATCGGCCAAATTCTGCGCCGACGGTTCGGCCACGTCTCGCCGGAACGGCTGCTGTCCGGGCCGGGGTTGGTGAATCTCTATACCGCGCTGGCGGAACTGGAAGACTGGCCGGCGGAGGATCGGGCGCCCGCCGACATCACCGAACATGCCTTGGCCGGAACCTGTCCGCACAGCAGGGCGGTACTGGAGCTGTTCTGCGGGGCACTGGGCACGGCGGCGGGCAATCTGGCCATCACGCTCGGCGCACGGGGCGGGGTCTATATCGGCGGCGGCATCGTGCCGCGCCTGGGCGATTTTTTTGACCGGTCGACATTTCGGAGCCGGTTCGAGGCCAAAGGCCGGTTCAGCACCTATCTGGCGGCGATCCCAACCTGGGTGATCACCGCCGCCAATCCGGCGCTGCGCGGCGTGGCGACGGCACTGACCTGAACTCAAGCCGCCGAGTACTCGTCCGTGTACAACTCGTTAACTTTGGCGGCCATGATGAAGTCGTTTTCGTGCAACCCACCGATCTTGTGGGTGTAAAACAGCACGCTGGCATATCCCCAACCGAAGGCGATGTCCGGATGATGCCCTTCGCTCTCGGCCAAGTCGCCGACCCGGTTGACGAAGGCCAAGGCGGCGGCGAAGGTTTTAAATTCGAAGCGCCGTTCCAGCCGGGCGCCATTTTCCAGCAACCGCCAGCCGGGCGCCCGCAGCAACAGCGCTTCGGCTTCGTCGGGCGTGAGGGGAGGAACTCCGCCTTGACAGGGCGTGCAGGTCTTCTGGGACAGGTCCATCGTGCACCTCGCTTGCTAGTTCGTCGACAATCCGCATCTGGCGCTTTAGAGCGGCGAAAACGGGAAAAGTCCGCCAGAACGGGGCATTTCACTTTATACTGACCGTTAAGTATTGACCGAAATGGGAGAATCCGCATGCGCTACGCTTCAACTCTGGTCCTTGGCGCGATGCTGGTGGCCGGTGTTGCCTTCGCCCGAACGCCGCCCGCCGCCGCCGAGCAGCCGGGTGTCGCCGCCGAAGTGAAAGCCAGCCGGGTCGCCGCGCGGCAGTTCGGCGGCGCGTTGCAGGAAGCGTTGCAGCAGGCGATCAAGAACGGCGGTCCGGCCAACGGCGTCACGGTCTGCCGCGACCAAGCCGGCCAGATCGCCACCGATCTTGGCTCGAAGCTGGACATGATCGTCGGCCGGACCAGCCTGAAGGTCCGTAACCCCGGCAACGCCCCCGACAACTGGGAGCTGGCCGTGCTCAAACAGTTCGAGGCGCGCAAGGCCGCGGGCGAACAGGCCGACAAGCTGGAATTCTTCGCGGTCATCGAGGACGACCAGGGCCAGGGAACATTCCGTTACATGAAGGCGATACCCACCGGCGCGCTATGCCTGGCCTGCCACGGCGAACGGATCGATCCCGAGGTGGACGCCAAGCTGAAAGCACTGTATCCGAACGACACCGCCCGCGGCTTTAAGGAAGGCGACCTGCGCGGGGCGTTCACCCTCGCCAAGCCGCTGCCGTAGATGAGGATCGCATGAATCTGGAGTGGACCCCACGTCTGACCGTCGCCACCGTCATCGAGCGCGACGGACGCTTTCTTCTGGTGGAGGAATACGCCAACGGCGAGGAACTGGTCTACAACCAGCCCGCCGGCCATCTGGACGAGCACGAAACGCTGGCGGCGGCGGCCATCCGGGAAACCCTGGAAGAAACCGCCTGGGAAGTCCGGGTCGATGCTATCGTCGGCCTGTATTACTGGACCCATCCCAAGGGTCATACCTTCGTCCGCACCTGTTTTGTCGGCACCGCCCTGCACCACCATCCCGACCAACCGCTGGACTATGGTATTCAACGGGCGGTCTGGTTGAACCGGGATGAAATCGTGGCGCTGGGACCAAAATTGCGCAGTCCGATGGTACTGCGCTGCATCGACGATTATCTGGCCGGCCGGCACTATCCGCTGGACTTGTTCGACTACCTCTGAAGCGCTCGGCCACCGTTCCGACACACCGGCTTTGCGGCGGGCGAATTCACGCCGACGCCCCGTCGCCCCACCTCTCCTCAAACGATGACTGCCCGAACGGATCAAAATTTTTCCCAGCCCGGCGACAATCTGCTCCGCGCCAAGCGACGCATGGAGAAGCTGAACCGCCAGCGGCTGCGCCTGTTGCCGCGCGCCCTCCTGCTCGGCGTGCTTTCGGGCCTGATGGCGGTGGCCTTCGCGAAAGCCATGGATGCCGGCGACACGTTGCGGCTGGCCCTGCTCGACTCCGCCCGCCGCTTCGATCAGTGGGGAGTCATCCTGTCCGTTGCGTTTTCGGTCACCACCATCAGCCTGGCGGTTTGGCTGGTCCGGTTTTTTGCCCCGGCCGCCGCAGGCAGCGGCATTCCCCATCTCAAGGGGGTGCTACTCGGCTACCGCTCGATGGTTTGGTACCAAGTGCTCTGGGTGAAATTTGTGGGGGGGGTCATCGGCGTCACCGGCGGCCTCACCCTGGGGCGGGAAGGACCCACCGTACAAATGGGTGGAGCGCTGGGCCAAATGCTGGGCAGCCGCTCCCACAGCGATACGCTGGAACAACGTTCGTTGATCGCCGCCGGCGCCGGCGCCGGGCTATCCGCCATCTTCAACGCGCCGCTGGCGGGCGTGGTCTTCGTCTTGGAGGAACTACAGGGAAACTTCACCTCGCTGGTGTTCTTCGCCGCGCTCATCGCCTCCATGACCGCCGACGTGCTTTCGCGCGGGCTCATGGGCCAAAATCCGATATTCCATGTCACGGTCACCGCCATTCCCGATCTGGCCAGCTTGCCGCTGTTCCTAGCGCTGGGCATTCTGGCCGGCGTCCTCGGCGTTCTGTTCAACCGGGCGTTAATGGCCACGCAGCGTCTGACCGATGTCCGAAAACCGCGGCTGCTGGCGGGAAAATGGATCGCCTGGGGCGTGATCATCGGCCTGACCGGCTGGTGGATGCCGGAAATTTGCGGGGGTGGCCAGCCGCTGGTGCAACGGATTCTGAGCGGGCACGAATACATCGGTCTTTGGACGTTGGCCCTGTTGTTCGGCCTGCGCTTCCTGCTGACGATGGGGAGCTACGGCACCGGCGCGGCCGGCGGCATCTTCGCGCCACTGCTGGTGCTCGGCGCGCTGCTGGGATTGGGGGTCGGCCAACTGGGCCACGAGTGGTTTCCGCTGGTGGCGCCGGAACCGTTGACGGTCGCGGTTGCCGGCATGGCCGCCTATTTCACCGCCATCGTTCGCGCGCCGCTCACCGGCATCGTGCTGATCGTCGAAATGACCGGTAACTATTCCCTGATTCTTCCGCTGTTCACCGCCTGCTTCTCGGCTTACGTCATCGCCGAGTGGTGGCCGGACGTGCCGATCTACGAGGCGCTGCTGGAACGCGATCTCGAAAAGGATATCGCGTCAAGCTGACCGATGATTAAAAGACAGGATATCAGCGCCGTTTTTCAGACCGGCATCAGGCCCTCAAATCAACTTTCTCGGCCCAAGGGTCGCCGAGCGGTTCTCCTGGCCGGCGCCGGATAGAATGATCGCCCGGTTTCCCGCACGCGGACGCGGGTGACGATCCGCGCTGGCACGGCAATCTTTGCAAAAGCTGGCAAGATCGGGCAATGTCAACAAAAATAAAGAAGGGCTTGGCGATGTCCGCCCCTTTGGCGCCGCTCACTTCGAATTGGCTGCTCCAATCATCTCGATCCGTTTTCAACCCACACCCAAGGAGTGCATTCATGGATCATCCTTCCTTCCCGCGTTGCCTGCTGGCAATGGCTCTGGCTGGCGGATTGGGCCTGAGCGGCCTGGCTGGCGCCGCCGATACCATCAAGATCGGCGTTGCCGGCCCGATGACCGGCGGCAACGCGGCGTTTGGCGAGCAGTTCTGGAGCGGCGCCACCCGGGCTGCTGAAGAAATCAACGCTGCTGGCGGCGTCAACGGCCAGACCATTGAACTGGTTAAGGGCGATGACGCCTGCGAACCCAAGCAGGCGGTCGCGGTCGCCAACCGGTTGCTGGATCAGGACAAGGTGGCCGCAGTCATCGGCCACTTCTGTTCCTCTTCCACCATCCCGGCCTCCGAAGTCTACGCCGACGCCGGCGTCCTGGTCATCACTCCTGGCTCCACCAACCCCAAAGTCACCGAGCGTGGCCTGCCCACCGTGTTCCGCATGTGCGGGCGCGATGACCAGCAGGGGCCAATGGCCGCCGACTTCATCATTCACAAGCTAAAGGCGAAAAAAATCGCCGTGGTGCATGATAAGGATACCTATGGCCAGGGCATCGCCGACGCCATGCGCGCCCGCCTCAAGGAACTCAAGGCGGACAAGAAAGAGGTGCTGTATGAGGGACTGACCCGGGGTGAGAAGGATTTCAATCCCCTGGTGACCAAGATCAAGGGCACTGGCGCGGATGTAGTGTACTTTGGCGGGCTATACAACGAAGCCGGCCCCTTGTTGCGGCAACTGCGCGATCAGGGCGTCAAGGCTACCTTTGTCTCGGGCGACGGTAGCCTGGACCCGGCTATCGTTACCGCCGCTGGCGGCCCGAAATTCGTCGAGGGCTCGTACATGACCTCGGTCCGCGAAGCCCGCAATATCCCGGCGGCGAAAAAGGTCGTGGAAAAATTCAAGGCCGCCGGCGCTGACCCGGCCGGCTACACGCTCTACGCCTACGCTTCTCTGCAAAGCATCGCCGAGGCCATGAAAGGCACTCAATCGACCGATGGCAAGAAACTGGCTGACTGGCTGAAGAGCCACGCCGTGGCGACGGTGCTAGGGCCGAAAAGCTGGGACGCCAAGGGTGACCTGAAAGAAAGCGGCTTTTCGATCTACATCTGGGGAGCCGACGGTAACTATAAGGAAATGGCGCAGAAGTAGCCCCACCCCGTTCCCTCCTCCCGCAGGAGGAGGGCTTCCACTCCCGCGCCTTGTCACTCTCGTTCCTTATGGATTGGCACATTCTTGTCCAGCAACTCGTCAACGGTCTCACCCTGGGTTCCATCTATGGCTTGATCGCCATTGGCTACACCATGGTGTACGGCATTATCGGCATGATCAACTTCGCTCACGGCGACGTGTACATGCTCTCGGCTTACGTGACCGCCATCTGCCTGGCCACGCTGTTTTCATTTGGCGTGAACTCGCTGCCCTTCGCCCTGCTGGCGACCTTGGTGATGACGATGGTCATTACCGCCACCTATGGCTGGACCATCGAGCGCATTGCTTACCGTCCCTTGCGCGGATCGACCCGTCTGGCGCCACTGATCTCGGCGATTGGGGTATCGCTGGTGCTGCAAAACGGGGTGCAACTCAGTCAGGGGGCCAAGACCCAGGGCGTGCCGAGTCTGATCCCGACCACGCTGCGCTTCGGCGAAGGCGATAACTTCGTGCAAATCACCCTGGTGCAGGTCATGATCATCCTGGTTTCGCTGAGCAGCATGGCGGCGCTAACCTGGCTGATCCAGCGCACCTCGCTGGGCCGGCAATGCCGCGCGACCCAACAGGACCGGCGCATGGCGGCGATTCTCGGCATCAACACCGACCGGATCATTTCCACCGTGTTCGTCATCGGCGCCGCCATGGCGGCGATCGCCGGGGTGCTGGTCACTCTCAATTACGGCTCCTTCGATTTCTACATCGGCTTCGTCACCGGCATCAAGGCCTTCACCGCCGCAGTGCTGGGCGGCATCGGCTCGCTGCCGGGCGCCATGTTGGGCGGGCTGATTCTCGGCTTGTCGGAGGCGCTGTTCTCCGGCATGGTCAACACCGATTACAAAGACGTGTTCGCCTTCTCGCTGCTGGTGCTGGTGCTGATCTTCCGCCCCACGGGCCTGCTCGGTAAGCCGGAAGTGGAGAAGGTGTGATGCCGCCCGCCGCCGTTTCGTCCCCTGCCAGCCGAGTTCGCTGGAATCTGGTTTTCCGTCAAGCGGTTCTGGAAGCCGCCGCGGCTTTCGCGCTGGCGCTCCTGCTGTTCGGTCCCATCGTCGGTCTGGTGCTGGACGGTTATCAAATCAAGAATGAATGGCAACGTCCGTTGCCGATCGCCACGATTATCGCCGTGGGCCGGTTCCTGGTCGCATTGGCGGTGCATACCCCGACCGGACAAGCCGCGCTCGAACGGTTCAACGCCCGCCGCCGCCAACCCGGCGTGCTGGTGGTCGGCATTTCCGAAGGCGACCGGCGGCGCTGGTGGTTGCTGGCCGTCGTTGCCATCAGCCTGACCCTGCCGTTTCTGGCCAGCAAATACTGGTTGACCGTACTGATCCAAGCAATGATCTACGTGCTGCTCGGCCTGGGTCTCAACATCGTGGTCGGGCTGGCTGGCCTGCTTGATCTGGGCTATGTTGCCTTCTATGCGGTGGGCGCTTACGGACTGGCCTTGGGCGCGCAGTATCTCGATCTGGGCTTTTGGAGCGCACT
The DNA here is from genome assembly GCA_027492875.1 of Candidatus Competibacteraceae bacterium. GTDB lineage: Bacteria > Pseudomonadota > Gammaproteobacteria > Competibacterales > Competibacteraceae > Competibacter. The sequence continues at coordinate 15,126 of JAPUDV010000068.1, forward strand.
ACCTCTGGCGGCGATGCTGGCGGCGCTGTTCGGCGGCGTTCTCGGCTTTCCCGTGCTGCGGATGCATGGCGACTATCTGGCCATTGTTACCCTGGGCTTTGGCGAAATCATTCGGCTGGTCTTGAACAATTGGCTGGAATTCACCGGCGGCCCCAACGGCGTCGCCGCCCCCGCCCCACAACTATTCGGTCTGGAATTCACCCGCACAGCCAGAGACGGCGGGGTGCCCTTCCACGACTATTTCCAGATTGCCTACAATCCCCTGCACCGCTTTATCTTCATTTACCTGGCGTTGTTCCTGATCGTCTGTTTGATGGTCGGGGTGGTCACCCGCCTGCGCAACATGCCGGTGGGCCGAGCTTGGGAGGCGTTGCGCGAGGATGAAATCGCCTGCCGCGCCCTGGGCATCAATCACGTTCTGGTCAAACTGTCAGCTTTCATGATGGGGGCGATGGTGGGCGGCATCGCCGGGGTGTTCTTCGCCACGTATCAGGGCTTCATCAATCCTACCTCGTTCAATTTCTTCGAATCGGCGCTGATCGTCGCGATCGTGGTGCTGGGGGGATTGGGTTCCACCACCGGGGTAATCGTGGCGGCGCTGGTGTTGACCATCCTGCCCGAGTTGCTGCGCGCCTTCGCCGACTACCGGGTATTCGCCTTTGGGGTGCTGATGGTGCTGATGATGATCTGGCGACCGCGCGGCTTGATGCGTCCCCGGCGGCGCGCTTTCGAGGTCAAGGGATTGTGTCCATGACCACCGACCCGATTCAGCCGCCGATCTTGGAAGTAACTGGGTTGACCATGCGCTTCGGCGGCATTCTGGCCCTCAACGATGTCAGCTTCGAGGTCAAGCGCGGCTCGATCTCCGCCCTGATCGGTCCCAACGGCGCCGGCAAGACGACGGTGTTCAACTGCCTGACTGGCTTCTACAAAGCGACCGAAGGCCGGATCGCGCTGCATACCCCACGCACCGCCATCGACCTGATTCACATCCTTGGCCAGCCGTTCCAGGCCAGCGACTTCGTCAACCCGGCGGCTTTTGGCGACCGGCTCTATTACAAAATGTTCGGCGGCACGCATCGAGTGACCCGGGCCGGGGTGGCGCGCACCTTCCAGAACGTGCGACTATTCAAGGAAATGACGGCGATCGAGAACCTGCTGGTCGCCCAGCATCTGCAACTCAACCGCAACATGGTCGCCGGCTTGCTGCAAACTGCGGCCTATCGTCAGTCGGAACGCGATGCCCTGGAACGCGCTTACGCCTGGCTCAAGGTATTTGGACTGGGGGAAGATGCCAACCGGCTGGCGGGAGAATTGCCCTACGGTCACCAGCGCCGGCTGGAAATCGCCCGGGCCATGTGTACCGGTCCCCGGTTGCTGTGCCTGGACGAACCGGCGGCTGGATTGAATCCCCGCGAAACCGAACAATTGAGCGAGTTGCTTCGCCAGCTGCGCGACGAGCATGGGGTCACGATCCTGCTGATCGAACACGACATGGGCTTGGTAATGGGGCTGTCGGAGCATATCGTGGTCCTGGATTATGGCGAGGTTATCGCCGATGGCGATCCGCACACCGTTGCGCATCATCCGGCCGTGTTGGCGGCCTATCTTGGAACCGACGCGGTCAACGACGATGAGTCCTAGCGAACCGTTGTTGCAAATCCACGAACTGGACGCCCGCTACGGCCCGATCCAGGCCTTGCACCAGGTCTCCCTGTACATTAACTCGGGCGAGATCGTGACCCTGATCGGCGCCAATGGAGCGGGAAAATCAACACTATTGATGAGCCTGTTTGGCGATCCAGCACCAGCCGGAGGGTGGATCCGCTACCAGGGTTGCGACATCACGGGTTTACCCACCCACGACATCGCCAGGATGGGCATCGCCCAGGCTCCGGAAGGACGGCGGATCTTTGCGGCGATGAGCGTGGAGGAAAATCTGCTGATGGGGGCGATTCCCGTGGGGATCGACCACGTGGACGCCGACCTGATCAAGGTGTTCGAACTGTTTCCCCGGTTGAAGGAACGGCGCAATCAGCGGGCCGGTACCCTCTCCGGCGGCGAGCAGCAGATGCTGGCGATCGGCCGGGCGTTGATGAGCCGGCCCCGTCTGCTATTGCTGGATGAGCCGAGTCTGGGCCTGGCGCCGCTGATGGTGCAGCGTATTTTTGCCACGATCCGGGAAATTCGTGACAGCGGCGCAACGATCTTTCTAGTGGAACAGAACGCCCACCACGCGCTGAAGCTCGCCCAGCGCGGCTATGTGCTGGTCAACGGTGAAATCCGCCTGTCGGGAACCGGCGAGAATCTGCTCGCCGACCCCGAGGTGCGGCGGGCATACTTGGGTGGGCGGGGCTGAAAGACGACCTTGCCTACAGCGACCCCTTCGCCTCCCAGGATGGCGCGATGATCTGTTCGGAACGCTTGCGGCAAACCATTTGCAGTTCTTTAAGAATGGTTTCCATACCGATCAGCCGGTCCAGAATGGTGCGGACCTCGCGCAGGGTGAAGATCACGTCGACGTCCATTTCCAGATATTTCTGCCGCTCGCTGCGCTCCGCCTGTTCGATGGCCGCCTGAATGCTTTCCCCCTTGTCCACCTCGGTGCCCAGCAGGCGGATAAATACCCGGAGTTTTTCGCGCTGCTGGGCCATCCACTCATTGTACTGATACAGCAGCTCGTAGCCATCCTCGACCGAGTAGGCCTTGTAGCGGAATTTAAGCTTGAGATCCTCGAAGGTGTTGTGGCGGAAAACCCGTCCCTCCTTCCAGTCATCGATGGTCTGCCTGAACTCGATCGGTAAAAAATCCACTCCGGCCTGGATTCGGTTCTTGATGAACTCCAGTTCCTGCGCTTCCTTTTCCACCTTCTCGGCGGTGGTGCGCACCTGCTGGCGGATCGCTTCCGCCCGAGTGTAGGTCTTTTGCGGCGCCTTGCCCGGTTTAGCTGCGGCGGTGGCGGCTAGCCGGTTGCCTTGGCGCTCCACATCCAGCCATTCGGTGATGGCGTCCTCGACGGCGCGCATCCGCGCCTCGACTTCCTCGGCTTCCCGTCGCTCCACCGTGGTTCGCTTGAGCTGCACGCGCTCGGCCTCGGCCTGTTCGGCCGCCGCCCACTCGACGATGGCCTGTTCCACGGCCGCCTTCTCCGTCGCCGCTTTCTCCGCCGCCGCTTTCTCCGCCGCCGCCCGCTTGGCCGCCAGCCGCTCCGACGCCGCCCGCACGATCACCGCTTTCTCCGCCGCCGCTTTCTCCGCCGCCGCTTTCTCCGCCGCCGCTTTCTCCGCCGCCGCTTTCCTCAGCGATTTCAGTCGCTCTTCCATCCGCTGCTTGCGCTGCTGGATAAAACGCACGACCAGCCAGCCTGCGACCGCCATGCTCGCCAGCGCTCCCAGCAATCCGATCACGCTCGTTAGTTGCCAACCACTCATATGCCGCCTTTTCGGACCGCCGAAGCCTGTACGGCTCGTCCTGTTATCCAACTCTAGTGCCTGTCAGGGCTCGACACTGAATATCTACACCTCGCCCCCGAATATATCCAGCAGCCGCGGCGCCAGCAGCGCCAGTTCGCCGGTCATCAGCGCGAACTCGGCGTCGAATATCGCCTCCGGGGAATCCATGATGTCCCGCAGCGACTCCCGAACCACATCGAGGAATTGGAGTCGGCGGATCGCCAGCGCCTCGTCGAGCACAAAGGCGATCCTCTCGCTCCAGCACAGGCCCAAGCGGGTTACCTCCTTCCCCGCAGCCAGATGGCCGCGAATTTCGGCGCCGGCCAAATCCTGCCCACGACAACGCACGATTCCACCGGCTTCTCCCGCCTCACGCAACTCGCAGGTATCTCCCAGAGTAAATTCTGCGGGGGCCTGGCCCTCGGCCAGCCACGCCGTCATGACCGCCGCCACCGACTGCCGCACCCGCAACGGAGCGGCTGGCAGGGTATCCAGCGTCTTGCGCAGCATTCCGGTCAGTTCCTCCACCCCGCGCGGGCTGGCGCTGCCCACCACCAGCCAGCCCGCCGATGGATCGAGATAGGCGTAGCCATGCCGGCTCCGGCACAGGGCGCGAGGCAGCAGTTCGCCCACCATCTGCTCGCGCAACTCCCGCTTTTCGCGCCGCCGCACCGGCTGTCGCCGCTGGTTTTCCATCTCGGCGATGCGCTCGTCCACCATCTGGTTCAGCACGGCCGCCGGCAGGACTTTCTCCTCGGTCCGCAGGCATAGCAGCAACCGGCCCGCCGCCGCATGCACCAGATCGCGTCCCTTACGGCCCAGCGGTGGTGCCCAGCCGGCGCTACTCGGTTGATGACTGGGACAGGGCCGGAAAACGTGCTGCTCCAACCGTGCCGCCAGCGTCTCGGCCGAAAGCGGCAATGGCTCGACCCAGCGAAATAACGTCATATTCTTGAACCACATGGGAATTATCCATCGCCGCGAAGGTCAACATTATCCGCCAATGCCGGCCGAACGCCAAGCCGGCCGGATGCTTCCACCCCACTGCGCCGCAACAAAAACCGGTTTATATTGCACTGCAACAAAAGTTGCCTTATGCTATTTTCCATCAACCGACCACTCGTGGAGAAACCACCGTCATGACCAACGATGCCCTGGCCAAAATGTCCGAGCAGTATCAGAACTTCCTGGCTCCGGTAATCAAGGCCAACAAGCTATCCGCCACCAATCTGGAAGCCTTGGTCAATTTTCAGATGAGCGCCCTGCAATCCTATGTCGACATGGCCATGAACCGGATGAAAACCGCCGCCGACATCAGCGACCCCGCCAGTTTGCAGGCGTTCCTGACCTCGCAGTCCGCGTCGATCTCCAGCCTGCATCAGAAGTTCATGGACGACGCCAAGGCCCTGGCCGACCTGACGACACGCTTCAAAGCTGAATTCGATAAACTGGTGCAGGACAGCCTGACCGGCGTCGGCAAATAAGCCGCCCCCTTTCCCGCAAGGCCGAACCTCCGGTTCGGCCTTTTTCTTTGGCCGGCCGTGGCCGGGCGCTGTTCCAGCGGGATCGGTTTGGTATCCTGTTTCCTCCTTTCGCATCCTTCACCCCTGTTTCCTGATAATCTCCCGATGGCGAAAAACCGGATCGTGGTGGGCCTGTCCGGCGGCGTGGATTCCTCGGTGGCCGCTCTGCTGCTGGTCGAGCAGGGCCATGAGGTGCATGGCGTATTCATGAAGAACTGGGAGGATTCCCTCGAAACCGGTTACTGTTCCGCCGCCGAGGATCTGGAGGACGCACGCTCGGTTTGCGACACGTTGGGCATTCCGCTGCATCAGGTCAATTTCACCGTCGAATATCAGGAGCGGGTGTTTCGCTATTTTCTGGACGAATACCGCCGCGGCCGGACCCCCAACCCGGACATCCTGTGCAACACCGAAATCAAGTTCCGCGCTTTCCTCGATCACGCCCGCCGGTTAGGCGCCGGGCGCATCGCCACCGGCCATTACGCCCGGCTTGAGCAGCGCGACGGCCGCCAGCACCTGCTCAAGGGCCGCGACCCGGACAAGGATCAGAGCTATTTTCTGTACGGACTCGACCAGTCTCAAGTGGCCGGTGCTCTGTTTCCCGTCGGTGACTTCCACAAGCACGAGGTGCGGGCAAGAGCCGCCCGCGCCGGTCTGGTCACCCACGCCAAAAAGGACAGCACCGGCATCTGCTTTATCGGCGAACGCCCGTTCCGGGAGTTCCTGAACCGTTTTCTACCGGTCCAGCCGGGACCGATCCGAACCCCGGATGGCGCGTTGCTGGGCGAACACGCCGGCCTGATGTTTCACACCATCGGCCAGCGGCAGGGACTGGGCATCGGTGGCCGGCGCGACGGCGGCGGCGCGCCCTGGTACGTCGCCGACAAGGAGCTGGAAAGCAACACGCTGATCGTGGTGCAGGGTCACGACCACCCTGCTCTATTTCACCGGCGCTTGCGGGCCTCGCAACTGCGCTGGGTCGCCGGACAACCGCCCAGAGCGCCGATGCGTTATCAGGCCAAGATCCGCTACCGTCAGCGCGATCAGGCTTGCGAGCTGGAGACATTGGACGCACGGGGCGCCACGATCCAGTTTCTCGAACCACAGCGCGCCATTACCCCCGGACAGTCCATCGTCTTCTACCTCGCCGACGAATGTCTAGGCGGTGGGGTCATCGAAGCCGCCTGGGATTGAACCTCATCCTCGCAACCCCGATCTTCATCCCATGCCCCAAACCGACCGTGATCGCGCCATTGCTCTCGCCGGCGTGCTGCAAGCCGCCGACCTCGTGCGCGGTATCGCCCGCCGCGGCCAAGCTAACCCGGAGGATGTCGAAACCTGCCTGAACAGCCTGATCAAGATCGACGCCGCCAGCAGCGACGACGTGTACGGCGGCGCTCCCCGGCTGCGCACCGGACTGCAACTGCTTGAGCAGCAGCTCGGCAACCCGCGGGACATGGAGTTAACCCGCTATGCGGTGACACTGCTAAGCCTGGAGCGCAAGCTATCGCAACGATCCGACCTGTTGCGGGCCATCCGTACCGGTATCGAAAATATGATCTCGAACCTAGCGCATTTTCCGGTCGGGCATAGCAACTCTGTCGCCCGTTTCGCCGAGATCTATCTGAATAGCCTGAGCACGCTGTCGCCACGCATCATGGTCAGCGGCGCGCCGGTTCATCTGAACAATCCGGAGAACAGCAACCGTATTCGCGCACTGCTGCTGGCCGGTGTCCGTGCAGCAACGCTGTGGCGGCAAAGCGGCGGCAGCCGACTGACACTGCTGCTACGGCGCAACCCCCTGCTACGGGAAACCCGACGGTTGCTGGCGAGCTTGGCGTAATCCGCCAGCCTCAGCTCTTGCGATACGCCTCCACTACATTGTGCAACTGCCCGATCTGATCCAGCACCCGGCTCAGTTGCACCACATCGGTGATTTCCAGGGTCAACCCCATACGGGCAATCGAGGTTTCCTGATCGGTCAGCGTATTCGCGCCCAGCACGTTGACCTGTTCGTTGGCCAGAATCGAGGTGATATCGCGCAGCAGGCCGGAGCGATCATGGGCGACGATCATGATATCCACCGGATAAGTAGCCGGCGTTTCGCCCCAACCGACCTCGATGACGCGCTCGTGGTGCTGGCTGGCCAGACTTAACCAATTGGCGCAATCCTGGCGGTGGATGGTCACGCCGCGCCCCTGGGTGATGTAACCGACGATCGGCTCGAACGGCGCCGGTTGGCAGCACTGCGCCATTTGGGTCAGCAACCGACCCACCCCGCGAATTCGCACGTCGTCCTTGCCGGACTCGACGCTTCTGGGCTTGCGCGCGATGGGCGGATGCTCCGCGACAGCGGGCGGCGCCGGCAGCAGATCCTGAATTTTGGCCACCACCTGCGCGGTGGTCAGCGCACCGTGGCCAATGGTGGCGAACAGATCTTCCGGCTTGGCAAAGTTGAATTTTTCCGCCACCTTCTCCAGCTTGAGCTGCCGGATTCCCAATCGCTGGAACTCCCGCTCCAGCAGCACGCGACCGGCGGCGATGCTTTTATCCTGATCCTGCTGGATAAACCATTGGCGGATCTTGGCCCGCGCCCGATTGGTCTTGACGTAGCCCAAATACGGGCTGAGCCAGTCGCGGCTGGGACCGCCGGTCTTGGCGGTCAATACGTCCACCTGCTCGCCGTTCCTCAGTTCATAAGTAAGCGGCACAATGCGGCCGTTAACCTTGGCGCCCCGACAACGATGGCCGACCTCGGTATGGATGTGGTAGGCGAAATCCAGCGGCGTCGCTCCCTGCGCCAGTTCGACGATGGCGCCCTTAGGCGTGACGGCGTACACCCGGTCCTGGAACGCCTCGGCCTTGAAGCGCTCCAGCAGATCGCCGTCGCCGGTTTCTTCCTCCCTATACTCCAGAATCTGCCGCAGCCAGGCGATTTGCTGTTCGGCCATCTCGCCCGGGCTCTCGCCACCCTCCTTGTAGCGCCAGTGGGCGGCAACGCCCAATTCGGCGTTCTGATGCATGGTGAAAGACCGGATCTGCACCTCCAGATTCCGGCCCTCCGGCCCCACCACCGCCGTATGCAGCGATTGATAGCCGTTGGGCTTGGGATGGGCGATATAGTCGTCGAACTCCTGATGGATATGGTTCCAACAGGCATGCACCACGCCGAGCGCGGCGTAGCAGTCGTTCACCGTGTCGACCATGACCCGCACCGCGCGCACGTCGAAAATTTGTTCGAAAGACAGCTTCTTGTGCTGCATCTTTCGCCAGATGCTGTAGATGTGCTTGACTCGGCCGCTGACCTCGGCGCGGATGCCGACCTGGCGCAGACGGCCACGCAACTCCTCCACAACCCGGTCGATATAATTTTCCCGGTCGGCGCGGCGCTGGTCGAGAGCGGCGGCAATTTGTTTATAAGCCGGCGGTTCCAGGTAGCGCAGCGCCAGATCTTCCATCTCCCACTTGATCCGGCCGATGCCAAGCCGGTTGGCCAGCGGGGTGAAAATATCCAGGGTCTCCCGGGCGATGCGGTGCTGCCCGACGGGGGGCCGCCGCCCGAACTGGCGCAGTTCGTGCAACCGCATTGCCAGCTTGATGAGCACCACCCGCACGTCCTGCGCCATCGCCAGCAACATCTTGCGCAGGCTTTCCAACTGATGACCGGCATGCTGGCCGCTCTGGTGTAATTCGCCGATGGCATCGAGCTTGGCGATGCCGTCGACCAAACGCGCGACGGCCGGTCCGAATTCCTCCTCAACCAGAGCCAGCTTGGTCAGCCCGGCCGCAACCGGCTCGTAAAGCAGCGCGGCGGCAACCACTTCGTGATCCACGCGCAGGTCGGCCAGCAAGTCGGCCACCGCCAGTTCCGGCTCGCCGCCGAGCGCGTGGGCGTGCCGGACGATCTCGATCTGAGCCGGCGACCAGCGAACTTGCAGGGTACTTAACCAGGTATCGAAGTCCGCGCCGGCCAGCGCGGTTTGCCGGGAACTCACCATGATGCCTCCCCAAAACGATCCAACGGAACAGGCCCGTTTCAACGCCGGATATACGGCGAAACGGAGGGTGGGGGTCGGGCGGACAAGGATTATTTTAGCGGGTGAAATCGGTCCGCATGCCGGCCTTCCTCTGGCGCCAGGGGGAGCACCGGCATGCGAGCGGGAAACAACGCGAGTCGCCTAGTTGTTCTTGGCACCCTGGTCGACCCACTTGCGGATGATGACCAGTTGTTCTTCCGGCAGCTTGACCTTGCCATGCGGCATTTGAATGGAAGTATCCACGCCGGGACGACCTTCGATCAGCCGGTTGAAACTGCTGTTGAGACTCTGTCCGGGGATGATGACGGGACCCATCTTGGTGCCCTTCATCAGCTCCTGATAGTTGCCCAGCGCCAAACCACTCTTGGTATAGCCCTCGCCATTGGGCACGGTATGGCACTCCGCACAGCTCGCTTTCAGAATCGGATACACGTCCTTCTGGAAGCTCACCGGCTTGTCCGGTCGTTCGCCGGAACAGCCCGCCAGCATGCCCAACCCCAAAACCAACGCGAATGCAAGCCGTTTACGAGAGTTCATGGATCGTCCTTTGAATGTGTTTTAAACCTGCTCGGGTTATCGGATACGTCTGGATGGTACCGCCATAATCTTACCAGACTGCGGCGGCGCGGGGATGCCAAAGCGGCGCGAATCGTTGCGCGCCGGCGCCCGGCCATGCCCACGGAAATGATCTATGCTCTAATTAGAAGCGGTTATTTATCTCAACCCACTTGACAAACAACCGTCTAAAACACCCCGAAGAGGGTTCGGGAGAAACAATCATGGCTCATATCGTTGTGATGGGCGCGGGTATCGGCGGCATCCCCTTCGCCTACGAAGCCCGGGAAAGACTGGGAAAAACCCACGATATCACGGTGATCAACGCGAGCGAGGAGTTCCAGTTCCTCCCTTCCAACCCGTGGTTGCTGGTCGGCTGGCGCCGGCGCGGCGATATCGCCTTCCCGATCGGCCCTTACCTCGAAAAGAAGGATATCCGTTTCATCGGCCGGCCGGTCACCCATATCGACGCCGCCCACAACCGGCTCACGATACAAGACGGGCAAACCGTCGATTACGATTATCTCGTCATCACCACCGGCCCCAAGCTGGCCTTCGGCGAAGTACCGGGCGCCGGCCCTCACAACGGTCACACTCATTCGATCTGCGCGGTGGACCACGCCCAGACCGCCCACGAAGCCTATGAAGCCTTCTGCGAGGACCCTGGCCCGATCGTGGTGGGCGCAATGCCCATGGCCAGTTGTTTCGGACCGGTCTACGAAAGCGCGTTCATTCTTGACGCCGACCTGCGCAAGCGCAAGCTGCGCAAACACGTACCCATGACCATGATCACCAGCGAGCCGTACATCGGCCACCTGGGCCTGGGTGGCGTCGGCGACTCCAAGGGCATGCTGGAATCGGATCTGCGCAACCGGCACATCAAGTGGATCACCAACGCCAAGACCACCCGGATCGAATCGGACCGCGCCATCGTCGAGGAATACAACGAACGGGGCGAAGTACTCAAGGAACATGAAGTGCCCTTTAAATTCGCCATGACCCTGCCAGCGTTCCGCGGCGTGGACCCGGTCGCCGCCGTGGACGGGCTGTGCAACCCGCGCGGTTTCGTGCTGATCGACGCCAACCAGCGCAGCCCCAAGTACCGCAATATCTTCTCGGCCGGGGTGTGCGTGGCGATCCCGCCGGTCGAGGCCACGCCGGTGCCCACCGGCGTGCCCAAGACCGGTTATATGATCGAGTCGATGGTGTCCGCCATCGTCCAGAATATCCAAGCCGATCTGGCCGGCCAACCAGCCGTCGCCAAGGGCACCTGGAACGCCATCTGCCTGGCGGACATGGGCGATACCGGCGCGGCCTTCGTGGCGCTACCGCAGATCCCACCGCGCAACGTCAACTGGTTCAAAAAAGGCAAGTGGGTTCACTACGCCAAGATCGCCTTCGAAAAATACTTCATCCACAAGATCAAAACTGGCGCATCGGAACCGGTGTACGAGAAGTATGTGCTGCGGACGCTGGGGATCGAACGGCTGGAATAAAGCGGGTACCGGGGTCAGGAACGACACGCGACGGGCAGCCCGGCATACGGGATCGCCCGCCGGTATCCTCACGGAAAGTCATGCCTTGGTGGATTAGGCGTTATACTAGAGCCATTAACACGCATGGCGTTTGACGCCCGACTCCAGACGCTTGCCATTTCCCGACTCCAAGCAATGCCGCGATCCTTATTCGCGCGTTGCCGTCCGGCTTCGCGGTTGGAACACCCGCCGTCGTCGGCCATGGCCCCAAAAACCGTCAACACAACAGGATGAACCACGTGACGAGCCCGAAACTCCAACCCGAATTGCAACGCATTATCGAAGCCCGCCATCACGACCCTTTCTCCGTGCTGGGTCGCCATCCGCAAGACAAGAAAGTCGTGGTGCGCGCCCATTTGCCCTACGCCCAGGACGTGCATATCGCCGAGGGCAACCTGCCGCTGGAGCGAATCCCCAACACCGATCTGTTCGAGTGGCAAGGCAAAGCCGATCAGGTTCCGGAGCGCTACCGCTTGATCTGGCGCGACGCCGACCACCACGAACACATTTCCCACGATCCCTATTGCTTTCCGCCGCAGTTGCCCGATTTCGATCTCTACCTGTTCGGTGAAGGCAAGCACTGGCATTCCTATCGCTTCATGGGTGCGCACCGACATGAGGCGGACGGGGTGGCCGGCGTGCTGTTCGCGGTGTGGGCGCCCAGCGCCGAACGGGTCAGCGTGGTCGGCAATTTCAACCGCTGGGACGGTCGAGTCCACCCCATGCGGGTACGTGGCGGCAGCGGTGTATGGGAGCTGTTCATCCCCAACGTAAGCACGGGCGATCTGTACAAGTTCGAGGTCCGCAACCGCAACAGCGGCGCGATCATGCTGAAGTCCGATCCCTACGGCCAACAGTTCGAGCTGCGTCCCAGCACCGCCACCATCGTTACCAAACCCGATTCGTATGCCTGGCGCGATGCCGACTGGCTGGAGCGGCGCAAAAAATCCGACTGGCTGCATCAGCCGATGTCCATCTACGAGGTGCATATCGGCTCGTGGCGGCGCGGGCCGGAAGGCGAGTTCCTGAACTATCGGGAACTGGCGCACCAGTTGGTGGAGTACGTCAAGGAAACCGGTTTCAGCCACATTGAGTTACTGCCGATCACCGAGCATCCTTACGATGCCTCCTGGGGTTACCAAACCACCGGTTACTACGCCCCGACCAGCCGCTTCGGCACCCCGGACGATTTCCGCTATTTCATGGATTACTGCCACCAGCATGATGTCGGCGTGATCCTCGATTGGGTGCCGGCGCACTTCCCCAAGGACGCTGCCGGCTTGGCCCGCTTCGATGGCGAGGCGCTGTACGAGCACACCGACCCCCGCAAGGGCGAGCATCTCGACTGGGGCACGCTGATCTTCAACTTCGGTCGCTACGAGGTAAAAAACTTCCTGCTGTCCAGCGCCCTGTACTGGATCGAGGAGTTTCATCTCGACGGTCTGCGGGTGGACGCGGTCGCCTCGATGTTGTATCTGGATTATTCGCGCAAGGAAGGCGAGTGGATTCCCAACAAATACGGCGGGCGCGAGAATCTGGAAGCCATCGATTTCATGCGCGAGCTGAATACGGTGGTTCACAGCGAGCACCCCGGCGCGATGGTCATCGCCGAGGAATCCACTTCCTGGCCGCAGGTCACCCGACCGACCTACCTGGGCGGGCTGGGCTTCAGCATGAAATGGAACATGGGCTGGATGAACGATACCCTGCGCTACATGGCGCAGAATCCGATCCATCGCAAATACCATCACGACCTGCTGACCTTCAGCATGCTGTACTGCTTCACCGAGAACTTCATGCTGCCGTTCTCGCACGACGAGGTGGTGCATGGCAAGGGCTCGATGCCGAACAAGATGCCGGGCGACGAATGGCAGCGCTTCGCCAATCTGCGGCTGCTCTATCTCTACATGTTCACCCACCCTGGCAAAAAACTGCTGTTCATGGGTACCGAGTTTGGTCAGGGCAACGAGTGGAACAGCGCCAACTCCATCGACTGGTGGCTACTGCAGTACGATTTCCACCGGGGTTTAAAACAGTTGGTCACCGACCTGAACCGGCTTTATCACAGCGATCCGGTACTGCATCACTACGAGTTCGAATGGCAGGGGTTCGACTGGATCGACTGCCACGACGCCGAGCAATCTATCCTGAGTTACCTGCGCAAGAAGGACGGCGACTTTCTGGTAGTCGTGGTCAATTTTACCCCGGTCCCGCGCCAAAACTACCGCATCGGCGTGCCGCGCTCGGGCCGTTACACGGAAGTGTTCAACTCCGATTCCCACTACTACGCCGGCAGCGGCGTCGGTAACGGGGGGATCGACCTGATCGCCGAGGAACGGCCGTGGATGGAACATCCCTACTCGATCACCATTACCGTGCCGCCGCTGGGTGGCTTGGTGCTCCGTCCGGAACCACTGCCGGAGCCGGTGCTAACCACCACCGCCCTGGGCGAACTGCTGGCCGATACGGCCATCGGGGAAGAACCGCTGGCGGAACCAACCGCCAAACGGCTGACATCCGCCGCCCCGGACACGGTCGAGGAGGAGTTGGCGCAACCTGAATGAACCGCCGTTAGGGCGTTTCCATTTCTCGGAGGGCGCGACAGCGAACGGGCCGCGCCCCAGACCGCTTCAAACGTGACCGCCGGCCCTCAATTCCGCGACGATCAGCTTCTGAATCATCTTCTCTTTCTGACCGACCGGTCGATCGAGCCCGAGGCGAGCCAGATAGTGCTTGGCTGCCTCGGGCGTCGTGCCGGCCGTCATCGCCCTGACGATGGTCTTCATCAAATCGCCCTTGGTCGCCAGCCGCGTCTTTAGCCCCTTGAGCACCTGCCCGAGGACCATTTCCTCTTCGGTAAAATCCGTTCCCAATGGAAAATCCGGCAACAGGCCCATTTCCCGGTAGGGGGCGAGCCGCGCCTGGATCTGTCCGGGAGTATTTTGTCGGTGGTGCGGCGGGATCTGATAATCCGGCGGAATCTTGCCAGCCCGCTTGGCCTTATCCAGCAGATCCGTCTGAAAGCGCGAATCGGCGATATTGAGCAGCGCACAGATCACTTCCCTGTCCGACCGGCCGCGCAAGTCGGCGATGCCGTACTCGGTGACGACAATATCGCGCAGATGCCGCGGGATGGTGGTGTGGCCATAATTCCACACGATATTGGAGGTGATGCCCGAACCACTCTCGCGGGTGCTCCGCAGCATCAGGATCGAGCGGGCGCCCGGCAGTTCGTGGGCCATGGCCACAAAATTGTACTGACCCCCCACGCCGCTGATCACCTGACCGTTTTCCAGCGCATCGGACACCGCCGCGCCCAGTAGCGTCACCATGAGAGTGGTGTTGATGAAACGGGCGTCCCGCCGCTGTAGGACTGCCAGTTCCTCATTGCCGTAGAGATGGTTGACCCGTTGCACCGTGGTCATGCCGATCCGTTGGCTCTCCGCCTCGGGCATGGCGCGCAGCGCCTGGTAGAAGCTCTGCGGCCCCATGAAGAAACCGCCGTGCATCGCGATGCCGCCTTCGAGCTGGCGGCCAAGCCCGTGCGCCACGATGGCCCGATAACTCTCGGCCTGGTCCAGATCGGCGGGCACCCGCAGGGTTTCGCCGATTGCCAGGTACTCATCTTCATACCGGACCCGGTCGTTGAAGATGCCGAATTTGCGCAAAAATCCGACATCGGCTCCGCTGAGGCGGGCTGGAACCACACCCCGATCCAACAGCACCCGCAGGGTTTGCTCGTCGACCGCCTCGGTGATGGCTCTCTCGTTGAGCAGGCGCTGCAAGGGGATACTGTCGTAAACCCGCCGTTTGAGAATGCCGTCCTGGTACAGGAATAGGAAACCGTTGACGAACATCTCGCTGGAACCGTACAAACCCTGCTCGAACGGTCCGACGCCGCCGACGCGCCGGATCAGGTCGCCGCTGCGATCCAGGATTTGCAGGTCGGACAACATCTGCTGGTAGCGGGCGTTCTGCTGCTGGCGCAACCGGCAGAAATGGACGATGGCATCGCCGAGGCAACCGATACCAATCTGCAAGGTGCCGCCGTCGCGGATCAGGGCGCTGGCGTGCAGACCCAGCATATAGTCGGCGCTGTCCACCGGCATGTTGGGCGCGCCAAACAGTCGGAAATCGTAGCGTGGGTGATCGATGGTCAGATCGAAAGCAGCCGGATCGACCATCGCGTCGTGATACATGAACGGCATCTCGCGGTTGACCTCGGCCACGGTCACCATCGATCGACCCTGGCGACGGGCTTCCTCGACCATCGGCAACAAATCCAGCGTCACATCGGGGTTGCTGCCCAGGCTAAATCGCAGCTCGCCCGCCACTTCCCGCGCGGCCACCAGTTGCGCCAGCACGTTGATGCCGCTCTCCATCAAATCCCGGGCGGCGTGGGTATAGTTGGTGCTGATGTAGTTCTGCTGCTGCATCGGAACGTTCAGATACCCGCCCGGCTTGAAGAAGAACTCGGCGACTTCGACGTTCGGCGGCAACCGGCCCAGCCGCAGATCGACCGCGTATTCCAGATCGGGGTAGTTGCCGAACACCCGCGCGACGAACGGCTCCAGGAACCGCCGCTCCATGTCGCTGGACCCTTTCGGCACCTCGACGGTGATCGCGGTTACAATCTTGAGCCGCAGGACCGGATCGGTCTTGACTCGCCGGTAGATCGCGTTGACCAGAGGGTTGGGCTTGCCGATCCCCAGTGGAATGCCGAGCACGATCCGCTGGCCGACCCGGCTGATGACTTCCTCCACGCAGCTTTCCACATCCTCATAATAAATTGGGCTCTTTGCTGGCATGATCCGATCTCTCCGCCGGTTGGTGATCGTGCGGGCCGGCAACGCCCCGGGCGGCGGTGTTAGCCCCAATGCCGGGCGCTTCACAAAACGCATTCCCGGCCTGTTCGCGGGCGGGAATGCCCTGCGCGGATGGCCGACAATTGTAGCAGGTATCGCCGGTTGGCCCCCGTGGCCAGCCGATCGCGAACGGATTACACTAACGGGCGTTTCGAGCAGAGGGCAACGCCGGCCCGCACACCGCAGGAGAATGACCCATGACAGACGACAACACGCTGGAAGCCAACAAGGCGCTGGTCCGACGCAACTTCGAAGTCATTTGGAGCCAGGGCAATCTGGCGGTCGCAGATGAAATCCTCGCCCACGATTACGTCGGCCACATTGCCACCCTGCCGGACGCGGTGCGCGGCGCGGAAGCCTTCAAGCAGTTGATCGCGATGTACCACTTTTCCTTCCCGGACACCACCTTCGAAATCCAGGATCAAATCGCCGAGGGGAGCAAAGTCGCCACTCGCTGGGTCGCCTCCGGCACCCACAGGGGCGAGTTCATGGGAATCGCGCCCAGCGGCGAAGCCCTGTCGGTCACCGGCGCGAGCTTCCACCGCGTCGAAAACGGTCGTATCCAGGAATCGTGGGACGACTGGGACGCGCTCACCATGCTGCAGAGCATGACCGGAGACGTCTTCCAGTCGCTCTCCATGCGCTTCTGATCGATCCGGCGCGATCAAATCCCGCCACCCCTCGCCCGGGGCCGAATCTTCCACGCCGCTCCCGGCGCCAGAACTCAGTCTGGTCATCGCCTCATGCAATCCGTCGATTTTTGCCCGGCATGGTGGCTGCCTGGCCCGCACGCTCAGACGCTATGGCCGGTGCTGTGCCGGCGCCGGCCTCGCTTGTCCCTGCGGCGAGAGCGTCTGGAATTGCCCGACAGCGATTTTCTGGATCTGGACTGGCTCCCCGGTGGACAAGGGCCGATCATACTGATCCTGCACGGACTGGAAGGCTCCAGCGCCTCTCATTACGCGCTCGGCGTGCTGGCGGCCATCGCCCGGCGCGGCTGGCGAGCGGTGGTGGTGCACTTTCGCGGCTGCGGCGGCCAGCCCAACCGGCTGGCGCGCAGCTACTGCGCCGCCGATACCGCCGACATCGGCCATGTGGCGAACCGATTGCGCCAAAGGGAACCGGACGCGCCCCTGGCCGCCATCGGCTACTCGCTGGGCGGCAACGCTCTGCTCAAGTGGCTGGGGGAAACCGGGGTGGAGAACCCCTTGCACGCAGCGGCGGCGGTATCGGTCCCGTTCGTGCTCGACACGACCGCGCGGCGGCTGGGCCAGGGTTTTTCACGGCTTTATCAAGCGCACCTGTTGCACGCGCTGAAAAAGAGCTACCGCGACAAATTCCGGCATCGCCCGGACGCTCCCGTGCCGCTGGAGGAGCTGGCGGCGCTGCGGGATTTCCACGCCTTTGACGACCGGATCACCGCACCCCTGCACGGTTATGCCGGGGTTCACGATTACTACGCCCGGGCCAGTTGCCGTCCCTGCCTGCGGCGCATCCGCGTTCCGACCCTCCTCCTGCACGCCCTGGACGATCCTTTCATG
The DNA here is from genome assembly GCA_027492875.1 of Candidatus Competibacteraceae bacterium. Lineage (GTDB taxonomy): Bacteria > Pseudomonadota > Gammaproteobacteria > Competibacterales > Competibacteraceae > Competibacter. The sequence continues at coordinate 32,634 of JAPUDV010000068.1, forward strand.
CTGCCGGAAGCGGTGCCAGACGCCAGCGAACTTTCGCCCTGCGTGCGGCTGGAACTCAGCCCGCGCGGCGGCCATGTCGGCTTTGTCGCCGGGCGCTGGCCGTGGCGGGCGGACTATTGGCTGGAGCGGAGGATTCCCGAGTTTCTGGCGACGCGGTGGAACGGGCCTGGCGTCCGCCCGGCGGACGCGGCGACGCTCAACTCGCCGCCATGACCTTGTCGCGGACAAATTCATGGACCTTGCCCAAGGTTTCGAAGGTTTCGGCGCTAATCTCGTCGTCGGCAACCCAAATATCAAACTGCTGTTCCAGGGCATGGATCAGGGTCACCACCGCCATCGAGTCGAACTCTGGGATGCTCCCCAGCAGCGGCGTATCCGGGCCGAGCCGCACGATCCGGTCTCCCAGTTGCAATATCTCGCCGACCAACTGCCGCACGTCATCGAACTCGACCATCAAGACCGCCTCCTCGGGATGGAAAAAAGGGCAGCGCGCGGCGCTGGCGACCCACCGGCCACCACGCGCGCCGAGAGCTTGTCAAGATAGCCTTGCCGCCGACAAGAATCCAGCAGTCAACCGACCGGGGCGGCGGGGCGGCGGGCCAGCACCACATAACCCTCCATGGGCCGGTCACATTCCCGCCGCAGCGCGGCCGTCGCCATCAAGCGGATTTCCAGGCCCGCATCCGCCAGGGCTTGCCGCGCATACTCGGCGGCATGGCTGTAGCGGCCGCTGTGATTGATGCGAAATCCGCCCGGCGGAACATCTCCCGTTGCGGCTTCCACCGTAAACGCCAGCCAGCCGTCGGGGCGCAAGGCGGCGGCGGCGGCGGCGAAAACCGTCTCCAACGCCCCGAAGTACACCAGCGTATCGGCTGAGACAATCAGATCGTAGGTTTGGGGCCGCGCCGCCAGAAACGCGGTCAGCTCGGCGGTAACCAGTTCGTCGTAACTACCTCCCTCGCGCGCCTTGTCCAGCATGCGCGGCGATAGATCCACGCCAGCCAAATGGCGGGCGTAGGGGCGCAACAACGGCGCGCATAAACCGGTGCCGCAACCGGCGTCCAGAACATCCAGGCGAGCGGCGGGAACGCCCAAAACTTCGGCAAGCCGATCCGCGATGACCGCCGGTCCCTGATATTTCAATTCCTGTACCAAATGCTGGTCGAACCCTTCCGCGTACCGGTCGAACAGATAAGTCACGTAGGCGTCGGAAGCACGCGCCGGCGCCTGATCCTGCCCGAACCAGGCTGCCAAGCGATGCTGGGCAATCGGATCGTCCGGCATCAACCGCAGCCAGAATTGCAGCAAATTCAGTGCGACCTTGCTGTCTCCCAACTGGAACACCGCGTTGCCCAGCACCATTCGCGCGTCCTCGGACCGTCCCATGCGATGCAACAAGCCACCCAGCTGTTCGATCGCCTCCTCGTGGCCAGCGTCGCAGCGCAGCGCGGCTTCCTGGGCGGCAATCGCTTCTTCAAACCGTTCCAACTCGGCCAGCACCAGGCCGAGGCGGTGGTGGATTTCAGCGCTTGCGGGGCGCCGCTCGCTGGCTTGGCGGTAAGCCTCCAGCGCCTCCGGCAACCGCCCCAACCCCCTGAGCACCGCGCCCATGTTCACGCAGGCTTCCACTTCGTCCGCTCTGTAGATGCTTGCCTGCCGGTAGGCGGCGATGGCGTCTTCATAGCGTTTCTGGACGATTAGTACGTTGCCCAGATTGGTATACGCCGCCGCATAATCGGGCGCGCTGCGGATGGCCCGGCGAATGAATTGTTCGGCTTGGGTCGACTGACCCCGTTGCTGCATGAGAATTCCCATGAAATTCAAGGTTTCAGGATGTTCGGGCTGGGCATCGAGCACCCGCTGGTAAAAGACCTGCGCCTGGATCAGATTGCCCTGACGATGCTGCGTCATCGCCTGGTCAAACCATCCGGTCACCACCGTGGTCCGCAGGTCGCCATCGGGTGCCTTGGACTTGTCGCCATTACCGTTCACGGACACCTCCTCAAGCTTGCTTCGGTCATACCTCAACCCGCGCTGGCCAGGGTCTTGCGCGCCAGTGCCAGGAACCCAACGACCGGTTGGCCACCTTCCAGACGCAAGTCCACGGTTTCCAGCGTTTCGATCCCCATGCCGGCCCGAACCAGCTCGCGGCGCAGATAGGCTTCGGTATGCCAGTAGCGACCGCTGCGATCCAGCAGGAACTCCGCCGCTTCCCCACCCTCGCCACGCTCCACGGTAAACGCCAGCCAGCTCTCAGGTCGCAGGGCGGCGGCGGCGGCGGCCAACACCGGTTGCAAGTCGCCAAAATAAATCAGGGTGTCCGCCGACACGATCAGGTCGTGGGACGCTGGCCGGGCGGCGAGAAACGCGGTCAGTTCCGCGACCGCCAGTTCATCGTAATCCCCCCGCGCCCGCGCCCGCGCCACCATGCGCGGCGACAAATCGACCCCGATCAACCGGCTGGCATAAGGACGCAGCAACGGCCCACAAAGTCCCGTGCCGCAACCGGCGTCCAAGACCACCAAGGACCGGGCTGGCGCGCCCAGCACCGCAGCGATCTTCCGAGCGATCAACTCCGGGGCTCGATAGTCCAGCCGGCGCAGGTGGTCGTCGAAGCTGTCGGCCATGCCGTCGAACAGTTCCTGGACGTAATCGTCCGCCGCCCGCGCCGGTGCGTCGCGCCCGGAATGCGCCGCCAGCAGGTGCCGGGCGATCGGGTTGGCCGGATCCTGCTCCAGCCAGCGCCGGAACAATTCGGCGGCTTCCTCGCTGCGATTGAGCTGGTACAACAGCATGCCCAGACTCTTATAGGCAGAAGCATAACCGGGCCGCAGTCGGATCGCCTCGCGGTGCGCGGCCACCGCTTCTTCATAGCGATCCAGCGCGGCCAGCGCCTTGCCCACGTTGAGATGGACCTCCGGCAACCGCCGATCCAAGGCCAGCGCCTGCTGACAGGCTGCCACCGCTTCCTCGAACTGGCCGGACCGCCGCAGCATCACACCGAGATTGCAGCGGGCGCCGAGATTGCCGGGAACCAGTTCGATAGCCTGGCGATAGGCCGCTGCTGACTCGTCGAACCGCTCCATGGCGGCCAGCACGTTGCCCAGGTTGTTGTGCGCGTCCGCATACCGTGGATTCAGTTCGAGCGCGCGGCGGATCAGCTCGACGGCTCCGTCGTTATCGTGCTGTTGCGCGGCGAGCACGCCCAGAAAATGCAGGGCGTCGACCTGCCGTGGGTTCCGACGGAGTATCTGACGATAAAGCGCTTCCGCCGCATCGAGCTGCCCCTGCCGCTGCATGGCAATCGCCTGCCCGATCCGTTGTTCTTCGCTGGCGGGGGCATCCGGCCGCGCCGCGCCGCCGAGCGCCCTACGTTGCTTGCGATTCATCGGCGGCCTCCTGAATGTTCGGTTGGGCGGTCCGGCGGTACAGCCAGAAGGGCAGGCTGCGGCCGGTTTTTCTCATCCAGCGCAGCAGCAACGAGTCCCCACCGAACTCGATCACCCAGTAAGTCCGTTCCGGTTCTTCGACGCTTTCCCAACCCAGCAGCAATTCCTGCCCGTGTAATTCCCAGCGGCCGATGGCATCCGTCGCCGGTTCCATGCCCGTCCACTGAAAGGAACCGTCCTCGCTCAATCGCAGGCTTTCATCGTCGGAACCCCACTCGCCGATCAATTCCTCCGACGTCGGCATCCGCAGCAGCGCTTCCAGTGGATCGCGGCAGCCCGCCCGCACCACCTGTGCCACCCGCGGCGCGGGCGGCATCGGCGGCCGTGCCGGCACCGGCGGCACTTGGGGTGGCCGCCGCTGGGGCAACGCCCGAAGGTCCCGCGCCAGATAACTCTGTTCGACGAGATGACCGAGCCATGTCCCGTCATACTTCCACACGGAACCCTGGGCGTCGCGCCAGCCTAGATAGCGCCCAAACCTGTCGAACAGCCGGTCATTCTTGAAAAAGCCCGCGTAGATGCCGGTCCACTTGAAAACGACGGTACATGGCTCCTGATCGCTGTTCAAAAAATTGAAATCATAAGCTTCCATCGTAATTTCTCAGCGTCGCCTCAATTCGTACATCGGCATCTACCTCTGAACCCATGACTGAAGCGCTCTAGACGTAGATACAATTACGCACAGGCTACCTATTATAGTAAAACACTTTAGTTTCCTGAACGATCTATATATACGGAGTTAGGTCAGATATGTGATTACAGCCTCAACCCTGCGCTTTGGTCAACGCGGCAAATAACCAACCCGTATAACAGAAAGATCCGACTGCCGAAGCACGATTCGAACGCTCGGACTAAGCATTAAAATATTTGTGCGAATGACCCAAACAGGTTCACCTCGATCAAGCCCAGAAGTCACTTCCACTGGTTCACGCCATGTCCAACCACGTTCGTCTGCCAGCTTCTGTGCTTGCACAATTAGTTTGTCGCGAAGGTCCGAGTCAAGCATCATCACTGACACACCGAATAACATGCGTTTTCCACATCAGGATCAGGCTCGGTTGGAATGAATTGAACGGAGAAGAATTGTGTTCCCGCAGCAATGGTACCAATTGTCGTGCCTTCGCATACAAGGTCACTGATAAGCATATAACCATTGGCAACAGGAAATTTTATCCCCGTCAACAAGCCACTGGCGCCATTCACCCTGAGTTGCGCAACCGTCTCGGCGATTGCCTCTTCCAGATATTTTAGAAGCGCAGAACGAAGATAACCCGACATCCTTAATCGAACTCGAAAGGTTCGTAACACACCGAAACGGGGTGTGAGAAACCGATGCACGAGTTCGTGCGCTCGAACCAGAGCCTGCTCGGTGACCGATCCTGCAGGGGACAGACGGACTTCGCCGAATGGTGAGGTTGAACCCTCGCCAGCAGGCAGACTGGGGTCACTCTTAATTCCCGGTTTGCTCCATATACGTCCTTTCGCGGGGTCGGTACCAAATTTTGGTAAACCCGGGTTGCGCGGTCGCATCGCATCCATAACATTTACTCCGCGCGTGGCCTGTATCTGCTTTACACTGCGGCGAAGAAGGATCGCCATGATGACAGTGATACCCGCCAAGACAACTGCATGGCTGAAAGCTTGTGCTGCCTTCTCAAGGTCATCCTCTGTCTTGGCATTAATGGTACGGTCAGCGAACGTATACAAATCTTTCGCGACATCTACTATCGACCATCCGATTGCAAAAGCGCCAACGGCAAGTAACACCACATCGATAATTTCCCCGACACCAAAAAAATGCGCTCCTGCCCATAAAACCAGTGTTCCTGCCATAATTGCCAGATTGGTAGGGGAAAGCAACTGATCAATCATTTGACCAACGTCAGGCCCGAAATTTTTCTTTGACCGCCTAAGCACCTCTGCAAGGCGATCCGTATTTGACATTGTCGCCACATTTAATCCCATTTTAATACTCCTTTCAATTGAAAAACCAGTAAAACCTAACTGATCTTCAAATTCAATTTAGTTGCTTGCTCGTAAAGAAAATACGCCCTCATTTCAGCATAAACATTTTTCGTGCCAACCCAGAAAAACCAACCACATACTGGTAACTTCGTTACAATTAACGATTAATATATTGCGGAACCGATCCAAAATAACCATTCCCGGTTCATTCTGGACCGGTTCATTTCAGCCCAACGATCCTTTCACTCGAACTCGAAACCAAACTCCCCATCTATCACCTTAATCTGCACCCGCGAAACCGGCTGGCCTTCCACCATTCGATTCAGAAATTCCTGACTGATCGCCGGTAACACGGTGTTGGTCAAAATGGCGTCCACCATCCGGCCACCACTATCAAGCTCCGTGCAACGACTGACGATCAACTTCACCACCTCATCGTCATAGCCGAATGGAACCTTGTGGTTCTCCAAAACCCGTTTCTGAATCCGTCCCAGTTGCAGGCGCACGATATCGCCGATCATCTCGTCGCTGAGCGGGTAATAGGGAATCGTCACCAATCGGCCCAGCAGCGCCGGCGGAAAAACCTTGAGCAAAGGTTCCCGCAGCGCCTTAGCCAAGCCATCGGGGTCGGGCAACAAATCCGGGTCCTTGCACATGCCCATGATCAAATCGGTACCGACGTTGGTGGTCAGCAGAATCAGCGTGTTCTTGAAATCGATGTGCCGCCCCTCGCCGTCTTCCATCCACCCCTTGTCGAACACCTGGAAGAAGATTTCATGCACATCGTGATGCGCCTTTTCCACCTCATCCAGCAGCACCACGCTGTAGGGACGGCGGCGCACCGCCTCGGTCAACACGCCGCCCTCGCCGTAACCGACATAGCCCGGCGGCGCGCCCTTGAGCGTGGAAACGGTATGTGCTTCCTGGAACTCGCTCATGTTGATGGTGATGACGTTCTGCTCGCCACCGTACAGCGCCTCGGCCAGCGCCAGCGCCGTCTCGGTCTTGCCCACTCCGGACGGGCCTGCCAGCATGAACACGCCGATCGGCTTGCTGGGGTTGTCCAGCGCGGCGCGCGAAGTCTGAATCCGCCGGGCGATCATGTCCAAAGCATGGCGTTGACCGATGATGCGGCGGTTGATGATGTCGGCCAGCTTGAGCACGGTTTCGATTTCGTTCTTGACCATGCGCCCGACCGGAATGCCGGTCCAGTCGGCGACCACCGAGGCCACCGCCTGCGCGTCCACGCTGGGCAGAATCAGCGGCGTCTCGCCCTGCAATGCGTGCAGTCGGGTCTGGAGATCCTTCAATTCCGCCAGCCAGGTCTGCCGTTGCGGGTCGGGTTCGGTCACGGTGGACGCATCGACCGCGCCACCGTCACCGCGCAGCTTGGCGCGCAGTTCCAGAATCTGGTCCACCAAGCCTTTTTCTTCCTGCCAACGGGCCTCCAGTTCCCCCAGTCGCACCTGCTCGGCTTGCAACTTCTCGGTGGCGTCGGTCTGACGCTGGGCGGTGTCGATGCCGACCGCCGTCTCGCGGCCGATGATCTCCAGCTCGGTGTTCAGCCCTTCGATGCGACGGCGGCAGTCCTCGACCTCGGCCGGCACCGCGTGCAGGCTGATCGCCACCCGGGCGCTGGCGGTGTCCAGCAGGCTGACCGCCTTGTCCGGCAACTGCCGGGCCGGGATGTAGCGATGCGACAGCTTGACCGCCGCCTCCAGCGCCTCGTCGAGAATCTGCACCCGGTGATGCTGCTCCATGGTCGAGGCCATGCCGCGCATCATCAGGATGGTTTTCTCCTCGCTGGGCTCGCCGACCTGCACCACCTGAAAGCGGCGGGTCAGCGCGGGATCTTTTTCGATGTGCTTCTTGTATTCGGCCCAGGTGGTGGCGGCGATGGTGCGCAATTTACCGCGCGCCAGCGCCGGCTTGAGCAGGTTGGCGGCATCGCCGGTGCCGGCCGCGCCGCCGGCGCCGATCAGAGTATGGGCCTCGTCGATGAACAGGATGATCGGCTTGGGCGAGGATTGCACTTCGTCGATCACCTGCCGCAGCCGGTTCTCGAACTCGCCTTTCATGCTGGCGCCGGCTTGCAGCAGACCCACATCCAGCACCCGCAACGTCACGTCCTTCAGCGGCGGAGGCACGTCCCCGGACGCGATGCGCTGAGCGAAACCCTCCACCACCGCCGTCTTGCCCACCCCAGCCTCGCCGGTCAGGATCGGGTTGTTCTGGCGACGGCGCATCAGAATATCGACGATCTGGCGGATTTCCTCGTCACGACCGACGATGGGGTCCAGTTCGCCCTTGCGCGCCCGTTCGGTCAGATCCACCGAAAAGCGTTGCAAGGCTTCCTGTTTGCCCATCTGCGCTGGCGCCACGGCTTCGCTGGCCTCGCCGGGCGCCGCGCCGCCGCCGACCTGAGAACCATCCGAGGCGCGCAACCCGGTTTCCGGCGAGGCGGCAACGATATCGCCAAACCGGTCACCCAGTTCGTCCAGCTTGATCTTGTCGAATTCGCGCGAGATGGCCAGCAGCACGTTGCGCAGGTCCGGTGTCCGCAGCATCCCGACCAGCAGATGACCGGTGCGCACCTGGGCGTCCTTGAACATCAGGGTTGCGCACACCCAGCCGCTTTCCACCGCCGCATCAACGTGGGAGGACAGGTCGGAAATCGAAGTCGAACCGCGCGGCAACCGGTCCAGCGCCTCGGTAAAATCCTTGGCCAGTCGCGACGGATTCAAACCGAAGTGCTGGATGATCCGATGCAGATCCGAATCCTGCAATTGCAGGATTTGATGCAGCCAATGCACCAGTTCCACATAAGGGTTACCGCGCAGCTTGCAGAACACGGTGGCGCTTTCGATGGCTTTATAGCCCAGACTGTTCAGCTTACCGAATGCGGTGACGCGACTGATTTCGGCCATGAATTTAGACTCCAGTGGCGTTGTAAGGCGTTATTGAATAATGACGAAGTCAGGTGCAGTAGATAACGGCGTCCAGCTTGAGATCGTCGGCGTCGCGATCCGGCGGCTGGCTGGTCAGCCAAGTGGTCCAGCCCAACTGCGATCCCTCGCCCAATCGCAGCGGCGGCACTTCCTCCTTGCGGAGAATCAGATTGACGTCCCACAACAGTTCGTTGCCGGCGTAGTTGCGCACCCAGTCGACCAACCGCCGCAGGCTGGCGCTGCCGGGCAAAAAGCGCTGAAATTCCGCCAAGCCCATCGGCCCCATGACGACCCGGAACTTATACTGACAGTCCCACACCCGCTCGCCGATCACCGCCGTCGCTCCCAGCATGCCGGTGGCCGGCGTTTCCCCCAGCCGGCAACGGCTGGCCTCGGACAGCGGCAGCCAGTGCCCGACGAAGCTTTCGATCATCACCGGCAGCTTGAAAAAATCCGCCAGGATCGCTTGCAAACCCTCGGGATTGCGGGTCTGTCCGACCAAGCGGCCGGCGTAATGAAATTTGGCCAGATCCGGCACCGCGTCCCGATTCCACAGCGACGGCATGCCCAAGCCGCACAGGGCGCCGACATAGACGTTGAATCGGTCGGTTTCCGGACGGTCGAAGCTGACGGTCGGTTGGGTATCCGCCCAGGCCCGGTAAAACAGGCTCAGCATCCGGTGGTGAAAGATATCGGCAAACCAGGCGAAGGTCCGGTCGTCGAAATTACGCGACCGGTCGCGGGCATACTCGGTCAGGTGCAGCGGCAACGGTCCGTGCGGGCCAAATAGCCCCAGAAAATATTCGAACAGGCGCGGAGGCTTGCCGTCGCCGCCCGGATCGAAGGCCGCCAGCGTGGCCGGCGCAAAGGCCAGAGATGGCTCCTGCGCCAGACGCACGGGATCGTCGCTCAGCCGAGTTGCCTTGCCCAATCGGGGCTTATCGTGGTACAGACACTCCAGCCGCCGTAGCGCCTGGAAGAAATGGAAGGTATACGGCTCGCGCTGTAGCGCCTCGAACAGAGCTACAGCGTATGCCTGCGTCCGATCCGGGCTGGCCATCGAATGATCTCGCCCCGTTCGGTCGAGCGAACGACCGTTTCGGTGAAGGAATTGATGGAAGCGTACTTGGCGAAAAACTGCTCCAGCACCGCGCCCAACAGCAGGATGCCCACCCCTTCGAAGGCGGCGTCATCCAGCGTCACGGTGACTTCCAGACCACGGGCGAAGGCGATCGGACCGGGAATCGGCGCGCGCCGGGTCACCGGCGTGGCCTGCACCGAGCAGACCCCATCGACCTGCCGGCGAACGGACATCTCCGCCAAGCTACCATACAGCGCCAGCAACTCCCGCAGCGCCACGGCGCCCTGACGGGCGTCGGTATCGGCCAACGACAGATAGTTCAGGGACAGATGGCTGATCAGCCGCCAAGCCGTGTCGCCGTGAGCGTGGGAAGGCCACGGCCGGGTGGGTCCGGCCAGACAGCGCACGGCGCCGACCGGCGCCCCGGAGGCCAGGGTGAAATCGGTGTCGCCACGTCCGACCGGCATGTGCAACGGCAGATCGCGATTGGTGCACCATGCGGTAACCGCCAGTTGCCGCAGGTTGCCGCGATAGGGCGCCTCGTCGGCATCCACCAGCGACAAAAAAACTTCGCTGCCCACATAACTCGAGCGCGACCCATCGCGCCGCTGCTGCCTGGATAGCAGTCGCGGCAACCGGTGCAGGGTGTAGTAGGAGCGCCGCTGACGCTGATCGATTTGATCGTGGCTGGCATAGAACGGCAGAAATTCCTGCTCTTCACCTTCGGGGCCGATCCCGTTGACCCCGTTGACCTGGTAGACCTCGAAATCCATCGGCCGGGTGCGGTCCGGCACCAAGTGGTGTTCGGCCACCTGATCGCTCAAGTGAATGCGGTCGGCCCGCTTGGGAAACAGATTGACCGCAGGCGCGCAGAACAGGGCGAAATTTTCTGCCGCCACCACGTTTTCCAGCGCTGGATCAGCCCGGTTAAGCAGGATCAACACTTCCAGTTCGCGATCCGCGCAGCGGCGCACCGCCGGCCCCAAGCCACCCAGTTCGACGAATAGATAGCGCTGCGGGAACGAGAAATACTCATGCAGCAGCCGATAGCCCTGGAATGAGGGTGGCGTGCGGGGCAGCAGCGCCTGCTCATCCTCGAATCCGATCCGCCGGATCTCGTGCTGGGCCACCACTTCATGCCAGGGCGCCGGCCGCTGGCCGGGCCGCGCCACCACCACCACCGCGTTGGCCAGCAATTGCTCGTACAACCGGGCCGGCAAGGCTTCGCCGCCGTGTAGGTACAGCGGCAAGCGGGTCAGGGCCAGCTTGCTGAAGGGCAGGCCCGGCAGGGTGGTGCGCAGACGCAAGCGGATACCGGCGCGGACCTTGGCCAGATCCGGCAGATCAAGCTGCGCCACCGGTTCCCTGCCAGCGAAATACTGCGCCTCGGTTAACTCCAGCGGCCACAGGGTCACGTCATGGGCGGTCCGGTACTCGCAGGGCGTCTGATCGCCCTTGCCGAGCTGGCTGCGCAATTGGCTGTCACGGGGGATCAGGAATCCCTGTTCGAGCGCGCCTTCGGTCGGGTCCGGCTGGAACCGGGCCACCAACATCGACGGTGTCGGCGCCAGATAGTGCGGGTAGACGATCTCCAGCAGGTGCTGGGTAAACCGTGGGAACTCGGCGTCCATCTTGAGCTGCACCCGACCCGCCAGGAAGCTGAAGCCCTCTAACAGCCGCTCGACGTAAGGGTCGGCGCACTCGAATCCCTCCAGCCCCAGCCGCCCGGCGATCTTCGGAAACTCGCGGGCGAATTCTCCGCCCAACTCACGCAGGTGCTGGAGTTCCCGGTTGTAATATTCGAGCAGGCGAGGGTCCATCAGTGTTCCCTCGTCCGACCGGCTTCCTCGACCCTGACCTGACCGCTTTCCAAATCGATCTCGGTTTTCCAGTACAATTGCAGGGGCATGGGCTGCCCCCATAGCTCCCCTTCGATCTCGAAAGTCAGGGCGTTATGGCTCATGCGCTCCTCGGTAAACGACGCGCGCACCCGCAACGAGTTGCGCAGGATACGCGGTTCGAAATCCATGATCACCTGACGCAGGATCAGCTCCAGTCCATTCACGTCCAAGCTGCGAGCGGTCACCCCGGCCAGCGGCGGCAGGCCAAAATTGAGGGTCGACCGGGCGGCGAAGGGATAACGCTCGATTTCGCTGTCGTCCGGCATCCGGCTGGCGTTGAACAGCCAGGCCAGATCGCGCAGCACGCACTCGCGCAGTCGACTCATCGACAGCACCCGCTTGTCGCGCGACTCCTGCGGCTTTTCCGGCTCCTGGTCGGTCAGGCGATCCAACAGCGAAGGTTGCAAGCGCTCCCTGGGCGTGAGTTCAGCCATCGCCGGAACCGGTCGCTTGCGGCGGGGTTTCCAGGGTGTTCAGATCGATCCGCCGAATATCGAGCAGCGGATATTCACCTTGCTCAGTGGCCAGCATGCGCTGTCCGACGCCCAGATGGATCCCGCTCTCCTGCTCCAGCCATTCGGTCTTGCGGCCCAGTTGCACCCGTGGATCGGCGCTGGCCGGCGAGCCGGGATAGCGCGACGGAATCAGACCCACGGCTTCGCCGCCGTTGGCCCAGGTAAAGCCGGCGGGCATCCAGACGTAGTCGCGCAGGTCGCTGGGCTGTTCGAGCGCGAGCGTGCGGATACGCTGCCAGGGGATCCAGTAGTAGCGGCCGTTGATCACGGCTTCAAGCATCGGCCCCAGCCGCGGGTCGGCGTCGGCCAGCCATTCGAACGGCTGGCCGTCCAGCGCTCCCGCCGTCGCCGTCGCGCCCTCGAACGCCTGGTCGCGCGCCGCCTGGGCCTGGGCGTGATGGCCGCCGGCGGTCAGTTGCAGCGCTTCCAGCAACAGGGCCATCCAAGGCTCGGGGTCGCCGAAGATCAGCGGCGAACGGCGGCCGGCGAACACCTCCGCGCGCAACAGCTCGCAGCGGATGGCTTCGCGGTAGGTCTGCACCATCGGCAGGGATTCGGCATCCATTTCCTCCAGCACGTTCAACTGGTTCGACGCCCGTTCCCATTGGCCCAGCACCGCCAGCAACTGAAACAGAAAGATGCGGTATCTGGCGTTGGCGGGCTCCTTGCGCACCTGCGCCTGCAATTCGGCCAGGGCTTCCTGCAAACGGCCTTCGCGTACACTTTGCTCGGCTTGCATAAATGGTGTGTCCCGCTGCTTGGGAATGAAAAACACCGCGCACCCGGACTGAAGGAGTGTCCGAATGCGCGGAATCCGCGTCTTGGCCCCGAAACGAATGCGCCTTGTCGTCAGACCTTCTTGTTGGTCTTGACATCCCAACCGGCCTTGCCGGCCGACTTGGTCGCGCCCTTCTCATCCTGGGTGAAGTATTCCTGAGTCATGTTGGTGAAGTTCAGCGACAAGCTCTCGATCGGCAGACCGGAGCCTTCGCTGCCACCAGTCTGATAACTGCTGACCAGAACGTCCTTGAACTTGAACTCCAGGAACTTCTTCTGCCCGCCGTCCTTGCCGGTGGGCTTGCGCATCACCAGGGTAGCCTCGGGGTAGTGGTGGCCCGAGCAGCACGACAGCAACAGTTCGGGCGAGGCGGCGCAAAAGTGCATGGTGTAGCTGAAATCCTGCATCTGCACCTTACTGGCGCCCAGGCCGGTACCGTGCCCGGCGGTGCCCATCTGGCTCGCGCCCCAACTCCAGCTCAACACCTCGATCCATTCCTTGAACTCGTGGTCCTTGCATTCGCCCTTCACGTCGCCAATTTTCAAAAATGCATCAGACATGGTCGTATCCTCTCAATGTGGGTTTGGAAACTGCCGGCGGGTCGCCCCGCCCCTGCGAGCAACGGAGCCTCCCCCACCCGACCTTGGGCGTGAAAGGCTGGAAGTTCCGTCGTCGATTTAGATATTGCACCTTGTATGCCAAAACACAACCGATTGTTTTAAAGGCTTATTCTAATTTACTTTCCTGTGAACGGCTCAGAACGAACCCCCTGGAGACCACTCTGACCCGTCCAGACTCCGAGCCCTCTCAACCTCCCTTGATCGAAGGCAGCTTGGACACCAGGCGCAACGATACGGTCAGTCCTTCCAACTGATAGTGGGGGCGCAGAAAGAACTTCGAGGTGTAATAGCCTGGATTGCCTTCCACCTCCTCGACCACCACCTCGGCGGCCGCCAAGGGTTTCATGGCCTTGGTCTCGTCGCTGGAAATGGCGGGATTGCCGTCCACGTAGTTGTAAATCCATTCCTGCAGCCAGAGCTGCAACTGATCGCGTTCCTTAAACGAGCCGATCTTGTCGCGCACCATGCATTTCAGGTAGTGCGCGAACCGGCAGACCGCGAACAGATAGGGCAGGCGGGCCGACAGATTGGCGTTGGCGGTGGCGTCCGGATCGTCGTACTCGGTCGGCTTCTGCAGCGACTGCGCGCCGATGAAAGCCGCGAAGTCGCTATTTTTCTTGTGGATCAGCGGCATGAAACCGTTCTTGGCCAACTCCGCCTCGCGTCGGTCGCTGATGGCGATTTCGGTAGGACACTTCATGTCCACACCGCCGTCGTCCGTCGGGAAGGTATGGGTCGGCAGGTTCTCCACCGCGCCGCCGGATTCGATGCCGCGAATCCGGGTACACCAGCCATACAACTTGAACGCCCGGGTGATATTGGTGGCCATCGCATAGGCGGAGTTGGCCCAGGTATATTTGTTGTGGTCGGCGCCCTCCACGTCCTCCTCGAAATCGAACTCCTCGACCGGGTCGGATTTCGCGCCGTAAGGCTGCCGGGCCAGAAACCGCGGCATGGCCAAGCCGATGTAGCGGGAATCCTCCGACTCGCGCAGCGACCGCCAGGCGGCGTATTCCGGCGTCTGGAAGATCTTGGTGAGATCGCGCGGATTGCTCAGCTCCTGCCAGGAATCCATCTGCATGGTCGCGGGCGCGGCGGCGGCGATGAACGGCGTGTGCGAGGAGGCGGCGATCTGCGACATCCCCCGCAACAATTCCACGTCCGGCGGGCTATGGTCGAAATAGTAGTCGCCCACCAGGCAACCGAACGGCTCGCCGCCGAACTGGCCGTACTCTTCTTCGTAGACCTTCTTGAACAGCGGGCTCTGATCCCAGGCGACTCCCTTAAATTTCTTCAGATTCTTTGCCAGTTCCTTCTTGGAGATGTTCATGACCCGAATTTTCAACATCTCGTCGGTTTCGGTGTTGTAAACCAGGTAGTTCAACCCACGCCAAGCGCCCTCCAACTGCTGGAACTCCGGATGGTGCATGATCAGATTGATCTGCTCGCTCAACTTGCGGTCGATGGCGGCGATCATCGACTCGATGGACTTGAGCACGTCCCTGGAAATCAGCGTCGTATGCTGCAGAGCTTGCTCGGCCAGCGTGCGGACGGCATTCTCGACCGCCTCCTTGGCCTGATCGGACTTGGGCTTGAATTCCCGCTGCAACAGCGAGCCAAACTCGCTGGCTTCCACCGTTTCGGTTTGGGCTTCGGGCCGGGCCTGGGTATTCGTATCGGTTTCGGCCATGGTTCATCACTCCTCGACGGCGGGCGCTTTGCCCTCGGGTTTGGGCGCGGACGCCAAGGCTTGCAGCAGGGTCGGATCGTTCAGCACCTTGGCGATCAGATCCTCGGCGCCGGTCTTGCCGTCCATGTAGGTCATCAAGTTGGTGAGTTGCTGGCGCGCTTGCAGCAACTGATTCAGGGCATCGACCTTGCGCGCCACGGCAGCCGGGGAAAAATCGTCCATGCTTTCAAAGGTCAGATCCACGCTCAACTCGCCTTCGCCGGTCAGCGAATTGGGAACCCGGAACGCCGCGCGTGGCTTCATGGCCTTCATGCGGCTGTCGAAATTATCGATATCGATTTCGAGGAACTTGCGCTCGGCCACCGGCGCCAGCGGATCGACCGGCTTGCCGGACAGATCGGCCATCACGCCCATCACGAACGGCAGTTGCACCTTTTTCTGCGAGCCGTATACCTCGACGTCGTACTCGATCTGTACGCGCGGCGCCCGGTTACGGGCGATAAATTTCTGGCTGCTCATCGCCATCGGAAAATTACCTCTCTGGATTCGAAAGCGTGTGGTCTATCACCTTACCCAGCGGCGATCCGGCCCGTCAGCCGTATTCGCTGGAACCCTCGCCCCGCAGGCCGAAAATCAAATTGGCCTGTTCGGCCCCTCCCGGCGCAAGATCGAGCATAAGCTCCATGAAATCCTTCGTGACTAAATTCTTAGCACGTTTTAACAGAAAGGGTACGGGGCTGGACGGTTCGTAACGCGAGAAATAGTCGCAAATCTTGTCCAACATGCGAATCACGTCCTCGCGGCTGGCAATATCGCCCACCACCAAGCGCTGGCCTGTCGCCGCGGCGGCGGCTGCAACCCCTTCCCCCGATTCGGCCTGCTCCGCGGTCTCGCCGGACAGACCCGCCCCCCGCCGCCGCAGTTGCTCCGTCAATACCTGCCGAATTTCCTTCAGAACCCCGGTCAGATCGCTCATATCCGGCGCTTGGGTCACCCCGACCTGATCGGTCAGCAGCGCCTCGATGCGCTCGACCCGGCCGAAGGCATCGGCGACCGCTCCAGCGGTGACCTGCAACGCCTCCAGATCGGCATCCTGGAACGCGGCGTCGATCCGGCTTTGGGTCGGCAACTCCTCGTCGCCGCCCGCCACCGGCGTCAGCACGCCCGTGGCGACCTGGACATCGCGCAGACTGAATCGCCCCAAGGTGCGCGAGCTGACCAGCGGCGTCTCCCGCAGGTCGCGCAGGGTGGTTTCCGAATCGCACAGCGCCACGATAGTGTTGATCCGCAGGGTCGGATCGTTGTCGTCGTCCGGGTCGAGCAGCGGATAAACGCCCTCCCAGTAGCGCTCGATCAGACCCTCCACCAGGGTCAGACCCTCGGCGAAGCCCAAGAGGCCGTCGGTCTGCAACAGGGCTCTGGCGAGGTAGACCCCCACCCGTAAATCCCGGGTGCGTTTCAACAGGGCCAAGGCGGTCTTCCTGACGCCGCGCCAGTCGGGCGGCTCGGCCGGGATAATGGTGTCGCCGTACTGGCGCTCGGGCATCTCCTGCGCCAGTCTTTCCATCTCGGCAAATCCGGGGTCGTATTCGAGATCCTCGCCGCACGGCGCGCCGGCGGCGACCTCGCCCAGCAATTCTTCGACTTCAATCACGCTCATCGGTCGTGCGCCTCTTCCGATTGTTAGCTTTTGAGTATAGCCCTGCTTGGCGCGATTACCTGGGCGGTATAGACTGAAATCCAACGAGCTTATGCGATTGGTTTGATGAACTCCGCCCAGGCGACCCAAGCGGACCTCCCTGCCAACGGAAATTGCGTTATGCCCTTGCGATTGACCATCACCAGCTTTCAGCGGCTCTCTCCCGGTCAGGAAACCACCAAGACGCTCGACCGCGGGTCGATCAGCATCGGCCGGGCGGCGCAAAGCGACTGGATCCTGCAAGACCCGGAACGCATCCTGTCGGGCCGGCATTGCACCCTTCACTATCAGGACGGTGGTTACTTCCTGACCGACACCAGCACCAACGGCGTCTACCTCAACGATTCCGAACAGCGCGTCGGCCGCAACCAGATGGTCAGGCTCAAGGATGGCGATCATTTCGTTCTGGGCGAATACGAGATCGCGATCACCGTGCTGTCCGAGGGCGCAGAACCGGCGGAAATCCAGGCGGAAGGACCGATCACCGAGGCCGTGCCGATTCCGAACCTGCTGCCCGCCTCTGGCGCCATGGAGCTGGGTGGCGGCCCCGACAGCATGATCAAGCCATCCTTTAGCGATATCATGGCTGAGGGCCGGGATGGCCTGGGCCTGCGCCAGCCCTCCGGGAAACCGGGCAAGGGGGCGGTGGTCACCGAGCCGCCCTCCGATTTAATGGAGCCGGAACGGGCTTCCTTCGAACCGCCGGCGCTGATCCCCGAAACACCGCCGGCGCCGATCCCCGAAACACCGCCGGCGCCGATCCCCGAAACACCGCCGGCGCCGCTCGAATCCGAACCGACGCCAAAGGACGAACCGTTCGCGGCGCGGGCCGACCTGGAATCTCCAGACCAACCGTCTCCCGATATTCTCGAAGCGCTGCCGGAAGCGTCACCCGCTCCGGACGAACGCCCGGCGGAAAGCACCGCGCCGCTAATCCCCGAAGACTGGTGGGCCGCGCCGCCCGCAGTCGCCCAACCCGCGCCGCCACCACCGAGCGCGCCGCCACCCGCCGAACCCCGCCGGCCCGTTCCGGAAACGCCGGCGCCGACTCCGCCCGTCCGGCCGGCGGCACGACCCGAATCCGGTCCTGTTCCGGCCCCCGCCCGACCGTCCGGGCCGGATGTCGATACCCTGATTCGAGCCTTTCTGGAGGGTGCCGGCCTGCCACGCCTACCGCTGACGGCCGAACAATTGCCCGAGTGCATGAACACGCTCGGCGAGATCTTCCGCGAGACCGTGCGGGGTCTGGTGGAAATTCTGCTCGCCCGCGGCGACGTCAAAGGCGAGTTCCGCTTGCATCGCACCACCATCGGTCCCGTCGAAAACAACCCGCTCAAGACGTCGCCGGGCCAACCTCCGCTCAGCCCCGAACAGGTGATGGCCCTGCTGCTGGTCCGGCAGAAAGATGCCTACATGTCGCCCGTGCAGGCGGTGCGCGAGGGTTTCAACGACATCAAGGCCCACCAACTGGCGGTCATGGCGGGGATTCAGGCGGCACTGACCCGCCTGCTCGAACGGTTCGATCCGGGCAACCTGGAAACCCGGCTCGAGCAGAGCGTGCTCGATAACCTCTGGCCGGGCAACCGTAAAGCCAAATACTGGGATCTGTTCACCACCGAATACCGGACTATCGCCCGAGAGGCCGAGGACGATTTCAACGAGCTGTTTGGCGACGAATTCGCCCGTGCCTACGAAGAGCGCTTGCGCGAACACTGATCTTCGCGATCCCGATCCGGCAGCCGCTGCCGTTATGCGGTTTGGATGCTAGGATTTAGAAGCGGTGCCCCCCACTCTCTATGAAGCGATACAACGAGCGACTCCGCCATGAGCTGGTACAGTAAAGTTGTGTGGTCCGAGGGGATGTTCCTGCGCCCCCAGCACTTCCAACAACAGGACCGTTATTTCGAGGCCCTGGCCCGGCAATCCTGCCGTCATCTGCGCCCCTACAACTGGGGCGTCGCCGATCTGGCCCTGGATCGGGAAGCGCTGGCCCTGGGCAAAATCGCCATTACCACCGCCTCCGGCCTGCTGCCCGACGGCACGCCGTTCAGCATTCCCGACCACGATCCGCCGCCCGCACCCCTGGCGATCGACGCCGACGTGCGCGACACCCGCATCATGCTGGCCCTGCCCCTGCGGCGGACCGGCATGGCCGACGTGGAACGCGGCGAGCAGCAGGACACCGCCGCCCGCTACCGGGCCGTGGCTCGCGAGGTGCGGGACAACAACGTCGATACCGCCAACAACAGCGCCTTCGTCGAAACCGGCGAACGCCGGTTGCGGCTGTTCCTCGACACCCGCGATTCCAGCGAGCACACCAGCATCGGCATCGCCCGGGTGCTGGAAAAGCGACCCGATCAGACGGTGGTGCTGAACCCCGACTACCTGCCGCCCTGCCTGGACTGCCGCGGCGTACCGGTGCTGAACGGCTTCGCCACCGAGCTGCTCGGGCTGCTGCACCAGCGCGGCGACGCCCTGGCCGAACGGGTGGCGGGGGCGGGCACGGCGCGCGGAGCGGGCGTGGACATCGCCCAGTTCCTGCGCCTGCAAACCGTCAACCGCTTCGAACCGCTGTTCGCCCACCTGGCGTCCATGCAGGGGCTGCATCCGGAGACGTTCTACCAGATCGCCCTGCAACTGGCCGGCGAGATGTCTACCTTCACCGGTAAAACCAAGCGTCGGCCGCCGCCATTCCCCGCCTACGACCACGACGACCTGCAAAAAACCTTCGGCGCGCTGATCGGCGAACTGCGCCGTTCGCTCAGCCTGGTCGAGGAGCAGGCGGCGATCCGGATTCCGATCGAGGAACGTCAGTACGGCATCCGGGTGGCCATCATCACCGACCGCGAACGCCCGCTGCTGACCAAGGCCACCTTCATTCTGGCGGTCCGCGCCGACATGGCGACCGACCTGCTGCGCGCCCGCTTCCCGACCCAGGTCAAGATCGGCCCGGTCGAGCGCATCGCCCAGTTCGTCAACCACCACTTGCCCGGCATCGGGGTCAGCGCGCTGCCGGTGGCGCCGCGCGAAATCCCCTATCAGGCCGATTTCATCTACTTCCGGCTCGACCGCAGCAGCGAATTCTGGAAGCAAGTGCTCAACTCGGGCGGTTTCGCCTTCCATGTCGGCGGCGAGTTTCCGGGCCTGGAAATGGCATTTTGGGCTATCAAAGAGTCAGCGAGTAACGAAACGTGACCATCGACGATCCGTTTGCCGCCGACGGGGACGAAGGCGACCGCACCATCATCCGGCCAGCGCCTGGCGGCCGGCGTGCTGACCCGTCCGCGCCGCCCCCGTCCGCGCCGCCCCCGTCCGCGCC
>JAPUDV010000068.1:52698-70199 GCA_027492875.1 Candidatus Competibacteraceae bacterium
CCCGTCCGCGCCGCCCCCGTCCGCGCCGCCCCCGTCCGCGCCACGCCGCCCGGCGGTGACCGAATCCGCCCCGGTATCGGCCGGAGTCGGTCTGAACCCGCTGGAAGCCGCCGCCGCGCCGCTGCTCAGCCTGATCATGCGCCTGAAGAACACCCATTCGCATCCCGACCCCGAGCGCTTGCGGCTGCGCATGATCGAGGAAATGAAGGCGTTTACCACCAACGCCCGCAACGCCGGCGTCCACGAAAAAACCGTGTTCCGGGCCCGCTACGTGCTGTGCACCACGCTGGACGAAGTGGTGCTGAACACGCCTTGGGGTCGGGCCAGCGAATGGAGCGAGAGCAGCCTGCTGATCACCTTTCACAACGAAACCTGGGGCGGCGAAAAATTCTTCGAGCTGCTGGACGCCCTCCTTCCCGACCCGCGCAAGCATCTCCACCTGCTGGAGCTGATGTATCTGTGTCTGGCCTTCGGCTTTCAGGGCCGCTACCGGCTGTTGGATAACGGCCGCAGCCGGCTGGACGAACAACGGGAGCGCACTTACAACGCCATTCGCACCGCCCGCGGCGAGTTCGAGCGGGAGCTATCCCCGCACTGGCGCGGTGTCCTCAACCAGCGCAATCCGCTGATCCGCCATGTGCCGCTCTGGGTGGTGGCGGCGGTCGCGGCCGCCCTTCTGCTGATCGCCTACGCGCTGTTCAACTGGCTGCTGAACAGCGCCTCCGACCCGGTGTTCACCGCGCTCGGCGGCATCCGCGACGACACCGTGACCATGGTCCGCCGCGGCGGCGCGGTGGCGGCGCCCGCAGCGCCCAAACCGCAAGCCTCCAACGATCTCAATCGGGTATCGCGCGAGCTGCGCAGTTTTCTCGACCCCCAGATCCGGCAGGGCCTGGTCGACGTCATCGAGGACGCCGACAAAACCACGGTCCGCATTCGCGGCGATGGACTGTTCGATTCGGGCAGCGCCAACGTCAAACCGGCTTTCCTGCCGCTGCTGGCGCAGATCGGCAAGGAACTCGACACGGTCCAGGGCCGGGTGCTGGTCACCGGCCATTCGGACAGCATTCCGATCCATACCCTGCAATTCCCCTCCAACTGGCATCTGTCCAAGGCCCGCGCCGACAGCGTGGTCCAGTTGCTGGCCGCCGTCAGCAACAAGCCCGGCCGTTTCATCAGCGAGGCCCGCGCCGACAACGAACCAGTTGCCCCCAACAACACCCCGCAGAACCGCGCGCTCAACCGGCGCGTCGACATCGTCCTGCTGGCGCGAGTCAATTAGGCGGGGACCATGAACAAGATCCTGAATTTCTTCAAGAGCCGCTGGTTTATCGGCATCACCGGTTTCCTGGCCGTCGCCGGTTTGATCTGGTACCTGGGGCCCCTGATCGCCGTCGCCGGCCAGACCCCGCTGGCCTCGGACCTGGGCCGCATCGGCAGCATCATGACCGTGGGCGGCATGTACGGCCTGTACCAGCTTCTGTACTACATCGATACCCTGAAACGAAACCGCAACATGCTGGCCGATCTGGCCGGTCAAGCCGGGATCGGAACGGGCGGAACGGGTGGAACGGGCGGAACGGGTGGAGCGGCCGATCAGGGCGCGATCAGCGACAGCGAGCAAGCCGCCCGCGAGCGTCAGAGGAAAAAAGAGGAAGAATCGGCCTCGGCCGAGGAAATCTCCACGCTCAAACAGGGGCTGGACGAGGCGCTGTCGGTCCTCAAGCGGGCCAAGCTGGGCGGCAAGACCGGCCGCACCCAGTATCTCTACCAGTTGCCCTGGTACATCATCATCGGCCCGCCCGGCTCCGGCAAAACCACGGCGTTGATCAACTCCGGCCTGCGCTTCCCGCTGGGCGCCGGCAAGGTGCGCGGGGTGGGCGGCACCCGCAACTGCGACTGGTGGTTTACCGACGAGGCCGTGCTGCTGGACACCGCCGGCCGCTACACCACCCAGGATAGCCACGAGGAAGTGGACCGGGCCGCCTGGCGCGGATTTCTGGACCTGCTGAAGAAGCATCGCCGCCGCCGCCCGATCAACGGCGCCTTCATCGCCATCAGCCTGGCCGACCTGATGCAGCAGAGCGAGGAGGAACGCTCGGCCCAAGCGCTGGCCATCAAGCAGCGGGTGCAGGAGCTGCACGAGCATTTCGGCATCCGCTTCCCCATCTACGTCCAGTTCACCAAGGCCGACCTAGTCGCCGGCTTCATCGAATTCTTCGGCGATATGGGCCAGGAAGAGCGGGCTCAGGTCTGGGGCCTGACCTTCCCGCTGGACGACCCCGGTAGCCCGGAAGGTGTGGTCGAACAGTTCACCACCGAGTTCGAACTGCTGGAGCAGCGGCTGAACGACCGGCTGGTGCAGCGCCTGCAGGAAGAGCGCGACCCCCAGCGGCGCGATCTGATCTACACCCTGCCCCAACAGTTTGCCTCCCTGAAGCAGGTCGCCGACCGCTTTCTCAAGGAAGCGTTCCGGCCCAGCCGCTACGAAGAGCGGGTGCTGCTGCGTGGGGTGTACTTCACCAGCGGCACCCAGGAAGGGACGCCGATCGACCGGCTGATGAGTTCTCTGGCCACCACCTTCGGCCTGCACCGACAGACGCTGAGCACCTTCTCCGGCAAGGGCCGCAGCTACTTCATCACCCGGCTGCTGCGCGAGGTCGTCTTCCCGGAAGCGGAGATCGCCGGCGCCAATCTCAAGGTGGAGCGCTGGCGCGCCTGGATCCAGCGCGGCGCCTACGCCGCTGCCCTGCTGGTCACCGTGACCGCCGCCCTGCTGTGGCTGACCAGCTACGCCCGCAACGAAATCTACGTGCGGGCGGTGGAAAAACAGCGGTTGGCGGTGGAGCAACAGATTCAGGCGCTCTCGCCCGATCAGACCGATCCCGCCGCCGCCCTGTCCCTGCTGACTGCCGCCCGCGCCATCCCCGGCGGCTACGACGACCGCAACGCCGGCACGCCCTGGCTGATGGGCTTCGGCCTCTATCAGGGCGACAAGCTCGGCGGCGAGGCCCAAGCGATCTACCGGCGACTGCTGGAACGGGCGTTGCTGCCCCGCATCGTACTGCGCATGGAGGAGCGGCTGCGCCAGAACACCGATAATACCAGCACGCTGTACGACACGCTCAAGGCCTATCTGATGCTGGACGACGCGGCACATTTCGACGCCAAAACCGTCAAGGACTGGATGGAGCGGGAGTGGCAGGCCAACCTGCCGCGCGGCTTTACCCGCGAGCAGCGCGAACAATTGTCGGCCCACCTGGACGCCCTGCTGGAGCTGGCGCCGCTGCAATCGCCCATCGCGCTGGACAACGCCCTGATCCAGGGCAGCCGGAACCGGTTGAACCAAGTGCCTCTGTCTCAGCGCATCTACGAACAGCTCAAGCAGCGCCAGCGCAGCGCCGGCACGCCGCCCGACATCGGCCTGACCCTGGCCGCCGGCCCCGACACGCCCCGGGTGTTCGATCGCGGAAGCGGCCAGGCGCTGAACAGCGGGGTTTCCGGTCTGTACACCTACAAGGGCTACTACCAGTTTTTTCTGGACGAAAACCCCAAACTGGTGGCCCACTTGGCCGACGAAAGCTGGATTTTGGGCCAAACCCTGCAAATTTCCAGCGACCCGGCCGACCGCCGGCGCATCGCCGAAGGGGTCTGCCGCCTGTATCTGGGCGATTATCTGAAGCAGTGGCAGGACTTGCTCGGCGATGTCAAGATCAAGACGTTCGACAACCCGCAAGAGGCGCTCGACATCCTGCAAGTGCTATCGGGACCGGCCTCGCCACTGCGGACCCTGATCGAAACCGTGGCCCGCGAAACCGCGCTGGACCAACCGCCCGCGCCGCCGGAGGCCGGCAAACCCGCCGCCGACCGGTCGCTGACCGATAAGATCGCCGGGATTCTGGGCAAGAGCGACGCCGCCGCCGATCCGCTGTTGCAGCCTTGTGGTCTCGACCCTCGGCTGACCGGCTTCGACACCCAGTACCGCCGGGAAATCGACGGCGTCGGCGGCGCCATCCCGCCTTTCGACAAAACCCTGTCCGCGCTCAACGACCTGTACGGCCACATGAACGCCATCGCCCGCGCCCGGGAGTCCAGCCCCGACGGCGCCGTGCCGCAAAACCTCAAGGACCAGTTCGGCGCTGTGGTCAACCAGTTGCAGGTGGACGCCGCCCGCAAGCCACCGCCCTTCAACCTCCTGCTGGATAAGCTGGCCCGGGACAGCGCCGATATCGTGCGCAGCCTGCGCGACCGCTTGAACGCTCAGTGGAAGGCGGCGCAAGTCGCCCCTTTTTTTCAGGACAACCTGCGCGGCCGCTACCCCCTGGTCCGCAGCTCCATCCAATGGAGTGGCGCAGGGACGGGTGGCGCGCAGGGTCCCGCCGTCCCGCTTAATTCGATTCAATGGGTCGATCAAGGTCCTGGAACTGGCCCGGCCCGCTCGCTGGCGGGACCGCCCGACGCCACCTTGGCCGCCTTCGGCCGCTTCTTCGGCCCGAACGGCCTGATGGACCACTTTTTCAAACAGTACCTGCAACCGCACGTCGATACCTCGCCGGGCGGCTGGCGCTGGCGCGGCCCCGCCGGACCGGAGCAGAGCATCGCTCCGGAGGCGCTGCAAGCCTTCCAGCGCGCCGCCGCGGTGCGCGAT
Source organism: Candidatus Competibacteraceae bacterium (assembly GCA_027492875.1). Classification (GTDB taxonomy): domain Bacteria; phylum Pseudomonadota; class Gammaproteobacteria; order Competibacterales; family Competibacteraceae; genus Competibacter. The sequence goes on from JAPUDV010000068.1 coordinate 57,347, forward strand.
GCCCTGTTCGGCGGCGGCCAGAACCCCACGATCCGCTTTCAGATGATCCCCCTTCAGCTTGGCCCCGGCGTGAATCAGGCCGCGATCAGCCTGGACGGCCAAACCCTCACCTACGGCGCCGGCCAGGCTGGGCGGGGCGCCGATCTGCAATGGACCGGGACCGCCGGCCAGGCGCGCGTTGAATTGTCGCCGTCCGGCGGCAACCCGACGCAATTGAGCGAAACCGGTCCATGGGCCTGGTTCAAGCTGCTCGACCAGGCCCAGATCCGGCCGTTGGGCGCCGGCCAGTTCCAGGTCACGTTTCAGTCGGGCGGCTTGCAGGCCATCTACCAGATGCGGACCCCCGGCAACTCCTCCAACCCCTTCAGCCTGCAAGAAATGGTAGGGTTCCAGTGCCCGGAACAACTGTGACCCCCATGCTGGAACGACCGGCGGTCGGTTTTTTCGGCAAACTGCCTGGCCGGGGTGATTTCATCGGCCGCCATCTGCCCAAAAGCTTCGTCGGCCCCTGGGATAACTGGCTGCAGGCCGCCATCGCCCACAGCCGCGGCCAGTTGGGCGAAAACTGGCAGGAGTACTACTGCACCAGCCCGGTCTGGCGCTTTGCGCTCGGCCCTGGGCTGTGCGGGTCCGCCGCCTATGCCGGCATCCTGATGCCCAGCATGGACCGGGTGGGACGCTACTACCCGCTGGCAATCGCTGCGGCGCTGGCGCCGGACTGGCCGTTGTTCGCACTGCCGGCCGACGGCGAGGCGTGGTTTCGCCGCGCCGAACGGCTGGCGCTGGCGGTGCTCGAGCGCGACGAACTGGACCTGGACCGCTTCAGCCAACAGGTGGCGGAGTTGGGCGCGCCGCCCGCCGCCGGTCTTCCGGCGGCGGGACCGGCGAGCGGCAATGCCTGGTATTGCCCGCTGCCGCACGCGCTGGAAGCGGCCGGGATCTCACCGTTTCTGGCCAGCGACCTGCTGCGGCAGGGCTTTCCCCTGCACAGTCTGTGGTGGACCGACGGCTCCGACTGGATCGCCCGCTGCCTGCTGGTGTGCAAGGACCTGCCGCCGACCGACGGTTTTGCGGCGCTGTTGGCCGGAAACTGGCAACAATGGGGTTGGAACGAGAAAGCGTCCGCCGGCGCCGCCCGCCGACCGGGCGAGTCGCCCGCCGCCGATGAGGAAGAGTCATGACCCAGAAACAAACTTTTAAATGGTCGTCCGCCGGCCGCAGCCACGTCGGCATGGTCCGGGCGATCAACGAGGACGCCTGCCTGGTGATGCCCGAACTGGGCCTCTGGGTGGTCGCCGACGGCATGGGCGGGCACGAAGCCGGCGACATCGCCAGCCAGATGCTGGTCGAGAGCCTGCAACAGACGCCGACGCCGCTCGACTGGCAGGATTTCCTGGAGTCGGTGCGGCAACGGCTGCAAGAGGTGAACCAGCGCCTGCGGCTGGAGTCGGCCCAGCGCTACCAGAACCGCACCATCGGCAGCACGGTGGTGGTGCTTCTGGCCTACGAGACGCAATGCGCCTGTCTGTGGGTGGGGGACAGCCGCATCTATCGGCTGCGGGACGACCAACTCCAGCAGATCACGCGCGATCACAGCCACGTCCAGGAACTGGTCGACCAGGGGCTGATCGCCCCCGAGGACGCCCACCGCCACCCGCTGGCCAACGTGATCACCCGGGCGGTCGGCTCGGCCGAGGAGATGCTGGTCGACGAAGCGATCTACCCGCTGTGCCCTGGCGATATGTTCCTGCTGTGCAGCGACGGTCTCAACAAGACCGTGAGCGACGAGGAAATCGGTCACCTGCTGATCCACAGCGACCACGACTGTCAGGAAGCGGTCAAGGCGTTCATCCATCTGGCGCTGATGCGGGACGCCAGCGACAACGTGACCACCGTGGTGGTCAACATCGACGCCGATCCGGCGGAAGCCGTCGAGGAGACGGGCTCGGCAACGGCCGGCAATCCGATTCCGCCGGACTGGTATCTGGATTGAGCGACGGACCCTTCACCCTCAGCCCCTCTCCCGCCGGGAGAGGGGTGTTTTTGTTGGCCGGGACGCGGGGGAGGTGTCGCTCAGCGCCCGCGCCGGTACGGGGGCAGCGGCTGGTCGGCGGCCGGCTGGTAGCTGGCGCTGAATTCGCCGAACGCCATTAGTGCGTCCTCCAGGCTGCGGTCGGCCCGTGGTTCGAAGGCGTCGAAACCGCAGCGAGCCATAAAAAACAACTGATCGCGCAGCACGTCGCCCACCGCCCGGATCTCGCCGCGATAGCCGTGACGCTCCCGCAGCAGCCGGGCCTGCGAATAGGCGCGGCCGTCGCTGAACTTGGGAAACTCCAGCGCCACCACCTCCAGCAACGGCAGATCGGCGACGAGTTCGGCCAGGTCGGCGGTGTTCGGCAGGCGCACCCCCAGTGGCCCACCCCGCGCCAGCAGTTCGGCCCGCTCCCGCTGCCAGCGCGCCAGCGACACGATGACCGCTCCGACCGGCAGTGCGTCCTCGTCGCCGATCGGCTGCCAGCGGTCCTCGACGATCTGGCGGTTTTTAATAACCGACGGCATAACGCTTTTCCTCCTGCTTGGCCTCTTTGCTACCCGGTGCGTAAGCTCGAACCCGAAATGGCTCCAGCCCGATCCGCCGAAACGTATCGAGGAAGCGCTCGCCCTCCGCGCGCTGCTCCACATAGACCCGCAGAATACGCTCCAGGGTGTTGGCGACTTCGGTTTTGCGCACGGACGGACCGAGAATATCGCCGAGCGAGGCATCGCTTTCCGAAGAGCCGCCCAGGGAAATCTGGTACCACTCCTCGCCTTTCTTATCGACGCCGAGAATGCCGATGTGGCCGACGTGATGATGACCGCAGGCGTTCATGCAACCCGACATATTGAGGCGGATCTCGCCCAGATCGTAGAGATAGTCGAGCCGGTCGAATTTTTCGTTGATCTGCTGGGCGATGGCGATCGAACTGGCGTTGGCCAGGCTGCAAAAGTCCAGACCGGGGCAGCAAATCATGTCGGCCAGGGTGCCGATCACCGGCGCGGCCAGTTTTTGCACCTTGAGCGCGTGCCACAACGGGTAAAGATCGGTCTGACGCACGTCGGCCAGCAGCAGGTTCTGGTGGTGGGTGGCGCGAATCTGGCCGAAACTGTAGCGGTCGGCGAGATCGGCCACCGCCTCCATCCGAGCGGCGTCGATGTCGCCCGGCGGCGCACCCGGTTCCTTCAGGGCGACGAACACGTTGCGGTAGCCCGCCACTTTGTGCTCGGCGACGTTGTGGCGCACCCAGGTGGCAAAGGCTTGGTCGGCCTTCAGCCACTGCCCGAAGCTGGGATCGTGGGCAGCCTCCGCCTCGTAGGGCGGCGGCGCGAAAAAGCGGCGCACCCGCTCGACCTCGGCTTGATCCAGCACCAGCCCGGAATCCTTGATCTGTTCCCATTCCGTCTCGACCTGCTGGCGAAATGTCTCCGGCCCCAGCGCCTTGACCAGAATCTTGATGCGAGCCTTGTAGAGGTTGTCGCGCCGGCCGTGCTGGTTGTAAACCCGCAGGATCGCCTCCAGATAGGACAGCAGGTCGCGCTGCGGCAGGAACTCGCGGATGACGTGGCCGATCAGCGGGGTGCGGCCCAGCCCGCCGCCGACCAGCACCCGAAAGCCGATTTCGCCCCGCTCGTCGCGCGCCAGATTCAGGCCGATGTCGTGGACCTGGGCGGCGGCGCGGTCGTGGCGGGCGCCGGTGACGGCGATTTTGAATTTGCGCGGCAGGTAGGAAAATTCCGGGTGGAAGGTCGACCACTGGCGGATGATTTCGCAGTAGAGGCGCGGGTCCTCGATTTCGTCCGGGGCGACTCCGGCCAGATGGTCGGCGGTGACGTTGCGGATACAATTGCCGCTGGTCTGAATGGCGTGCATCTGGACCTGGGCCAGCTCGGCGAGGATGTCCGGGGTCTCTTCCAGCTTGGGCCAGTTGTACTGAATGTTCTGGCGGGTGGTGAAATGGCCATAGCCTCGGTCGTAGCGGCGGGCGATGTGGGCCAGCACCCGCAACTGACCGGACGACACCAGACCGTAGGGAATGGCGACCCGCAGCATTGGCGCGTGACGCTGGAGGTAAAGGCCGTTCATCAGCCGCAGCGGCCGAAATTCGTCGTCGCTCAATTCGCCGGCCAGATAGCGCCGGACCTGGCCCCGGTATTGGGCGACCCGCTCGTCCACGAGCGTCTGATCGATTTGGTCATACTGGTACATCTCGTCGCTCCCCGCTGAGAATCCGCTGATCGCGCCCCGGCAAAATCGACCTTGGGCGACTATGCCAAGACACTACCATCGCCGCCATATGCCCATAAAGCATTTTTTAACCATAAATTTATAACTTTTTTTCACCTAACAGTTCGGGCAGGCCCTCGTAAACCTCCCGCACAGTCAGGTTCAAGCCGATGCTTCGCAGTTCGATCAGGGCTTCGATCACGTCATAAATCTCCAAATCCCAGCCGGTATCGCGCCGATACACCTCGACCCGCGCGGCGTCCTGAGCCACCAACACATATTCCTGAAGACTGTCGAGGCGACGATAGGCATAGAATTTGTCCGCCCGATCCTTGCGCTCGGTCGATTCCGACAACACCTCGACGATCAGTTTGGGTTTCTCGATCACATACGGGTCGGCGTCGTCGGGTTCGCAGGCTACCACCACGTCCGGGTAGTAATAACGCTCGCGCCAATCCCAAGCGACATGCACCTTGATGTCGCTGGTAAACACCTGGCAGGGCGTAGCCCTGAGATGGGCGTGCAGAGCACGGGCCAGATTGCCCGTCACCAGATTGTGCGTTTTACGAGCCCCTGCCATGGCGTACACCGCGCCATCCACGTACTCGTGTCGCAGCTCGGTCAGTTGCTCGCCCGCCAGATAGTCCGCTGGCGAAAGCGGGATTTTGCGTGCTGCCTCATTCATGATTGCGGCCTCATCTCTATCATTTCGGATTGGATCATTTTGGAAATCGCCTTGGTATAGCGTTCCTGTCTGACTTGTGGAGTCACCGTTTCGAACCACCCCGGCGCTGCGCGCCACCCCTCCTTGTCCAAGGAGGGGAGAGTCCACAACCAGTCTGGGAGCGCTATATCAGATACCACAACGCAATATCAGCATGGAGTCACCACATCATGCCCGTCGCCCCCACTACCGCTCCCCGTCCGCTGGACGGGATCCGCGTGCTCGAACTCGGTCAGTTGCTGGCCGGACCGTTCGCCGGCACCTTGCTGGCCTATTTCGGCGCCGAGGTGATCAAGGTCGAGCCGCCCGGCGGCGATCCGATCCGACAATGGCGCATTGTCCGCGATGGCGCGTCGTTGTGGTGGCGCAGTCTGGGCCGTAACAAGAAGTGCGTGACCCTGAATCTGCGCGATCCCGCCGGCCGCGCGCTGGCCCGGCGGCTGGCGGAGCGCTGCGATGTGCTGATCGAGAATTTCCGTCCCGGCGCCCTGGAAAGCTGGGGGTTGGGGCCGGACGATTTGAAGCCGGCCAATCCGGGGTTGATCTTCGCGCGGATTTCCGGTTACGGGCAGGATGGCCCCTACGCCGCCCGGCCCGGCTACGCCTCGGTGTGCGAGGGAATCGGCGGACTGCGCTACGTCAACGGGGTGCCCGGCGAGCCGCCGGTGCGGCCCAATCTCAGCCTCGGCGACACGTTTGCCGGCCTGCACGCGGCCTTCGGCGTGCTGCTGGCGCTGCTCGACCGCCAGCGCCGTGCCCCGCACGCCGGCCAGACCGTGGATGTGGCGCTGTACGAGTCGGTGTTCAATCTGCTGGAGGCAGTGGTGCCGGAATACGACGGCGCCGGCGCGATCCGCGAGCCGTCCGGTTCGACGGTGACCGGCATCGTACCGACCGGCACCTACCGTTGCCGGGACGGCGCGCATGCGATCATCGGCGGCAACGGCGATTCGATCTACAAGCGGTTGATGCGAGCGGCCGGGCGGGCGGATCTGGCCGAAGACCCGCGACTGGCCCACAACGCCGGCCGGGTCGAGCACCAGGCGGAAATCGACGCGGCGATTGCGGCCTGGACGACGACGTTGGACAGCCGGGAGGTGCTGGCCCGGCTGGAGGCGGCGGACGTGCCAGCGGGGCCGATTTACAGCGTGGCGGATATGGTCGCCGACCCGCATTTTCAGGCGCGCGGCCTGTTCGAGACGGTGGAGATCGATGGTAGGCCGCTGAAAATCCCCGCCATTCTGCCCAAGCTGGCGGCCACGCCGGGCGCGACCGACTGGCCGGGGCCGGAGATCGGCAGCCACAACGCGGAGGTGTTCGGCGGGCTGTTGGGCTTGAGCGCGGCGGAGCTGCTGACGCTCCGGGGCCAAGGCGTGGTGTAAATCTGACCATTTTTGTCAACCGACGCCGCTCATCGTCACCTTGACAGATGTCAGATTTCCGCTTGATCCGGACTGCCCGCGCCGCATCGGAGGGCGCCGTGCTCTTTATCTCTTGATTCATAATGACTTAGAAAAACCCTGATCGTCGTTCCACTCATTGGCATATCTTCTGCACAACAAGCACACGACGGGACCGAACGGCGATCCCCGAAAACTCCCAGCCCCCAGCGGGTTTTCATCCCAGTGCAGTCAGGAGCATCCCATGAACAAGTTCCAACGCGGTTTTACCTTGATCGAACTGATGATCGTCGTGGCGATCATCGGCATCTTGGCCGCCATCGCCATTCCGGCGTATCAGGATTACACCATTCGTGCCCGCGTCACTGAAGGCTTGGGCCTGTCCGAACCCGCCAAACTGGCCATCGCCACCGAGGGTTCTGCTTCCGCTGCTGATCTAACTCGCACCGCCACGACTTGGAACGCGCAGGCCAACAACACGGGCGCCAACTCCAAATTCGTCAACTCGGTGTTGCTAAACAGCAGCTCAGGCCTGATCACCATCACGTACAGCGCCACGACCGTGGGCGTGGCAGCGGGTTCGGATACTCTTACCCTGACCCCATGGGTGCGCGATGCGGCGGCGGGCGGCGGGCAAGCGCTGGCCACCGCCATCGCCGCTGGCAGCACCGGCGTGCTGGACTGGGGCTGCGCGTCCGCGACCAACGTCACGGCCTCCGCCAATGGCATCACGGTGGCCTCCGCCGGAACGCTGCAGGCCAAGTACGCCCCCGCCCAGTGCCGCTGATGCGCGCGTAGTACGGTCCAAAAAGGGCACTTCGGTGCCCTTTTTTATGGATCGGCAATTGATGAGTTCCCGGTGAATCAACCCGTTCGCGCGGAGAGGTTTTCGAGATGAACGCACCCATACAAAAAGGATTTACCCTTATTGAATTGATGATCGTCGTGACGATCATCGGCATCCTAGCCGCTATCGCCATTCCGGCGTATCAAGATTATACCATTCGCACCCGTGTCACCGAGGGGCTGGTCCTGGCCGAACCCGCCAAGCTGGCGATTGCAGGAGAGTCCGCTGCCCGCACCGATTTGCAACTCGTCGCCACGGCTTGGAACGCGCAGGCCAGCGGCACGGGCGCCAACTCCAAATTCGTCGACTCGGTGCTGATAGACGGCAGCGCAGGCTTTATCACCATCACGTACAGCGCCACGACCGTGGGCGTGGCAGCGGCCGCGAATACTCTTACCCTGACCCCATGGGTGCGCAATGGCGCGGCGGGCTCCGGCCAACCATTAAAGAGCGCCATCACCGCTGGCGACACGGGCGCGGTGGACTGGGGCTGCGCGTCCGCAACCCACGCCACGGCCTCCGCCAGTGGCATCGCGGTACTCGGCAGCGCAACGCTGCTGACCAAGTACGCCCCTGCCCAGTGCCGTTGATGCTTCTTCTGCCGTCGGCAGAGAGGCATAATTTCGATGCTTTTTGAAAAAATGGACAAAACCAGACTCTATGCAGCCTGTAAGACTGGCGCGGTGCATTTGGGAATCAGCGCCAGTCTTGCCGCGCTGGCGGCAAGCGTGGTGTTGGGCGTGTGGTACCCCTTTCCCTTTCGCAGTCTGGCCGGCGGTGGTCGCCTGTTAGGGCTGACAATAGGGGTAATCGTGGTGTGCGGTCCGCTTCTAACCGCTATTTTATATGACCCCTACAAGTCACGCCGCGCTCTGCTGTTGGACTTGTCGCTGGTGGCCCTGTTGCAACTAGGCGCGCTGACCTACGGCCTGCATAGCATGGCGCTGGCACGCCCGGTGGTGCTGGCATTTGAAACGGACCGCTTTGTGGTAGTGTCCGCCGCGCAGATCGACCCGGCACAATTACCGCAGGCGCCGCCAGACTTGCAGCGTCTGTCCTGGCAGGGGCCACGGTTGATCGGCACGCGCACCCCCAAAGACAACCGAGAAATGGTCGCCAGCATCGATCAGTCGCTACAAGGCGTGGAACCGAGCGCGCGCCCCGGTTGGTGGCAGACCTATGAGAAAAACGAGACCGAGGTGCAAACCCGCATGAAAAAGCTGAGCGACCTACGCGCCCAGCGCCCAACCGAAGCGCAGATCGTCATCGATGCCGCCGCGCACAACATTAGCCTACCGCTGGATCGGCTATATTACCTGCCACTGACTAGCCAGAAAATACTGGATGGCTGGATTGTGCTCCTTAATGATCGAGCAGCAATTGTAGGTTATGCCTCAGTAGATGGATTTTAAAAAGGGCTTGACATGAATCGATTGGAAACCGATATGCAGATGCGCAACTGGACTGTATTGGTAATGTTCGTTGCCATCATTGCTGAAATCATGCTTTTCAGCATCCGTGGGGGGACTTACGCGAGCACCGTATTTTTGTCATCTTTCATCAGCGTAATCGGCGTAACGCTGTTTATCGGAGCCTATGCGGGTTTACCCTCTTTCATTTTCTGGATCGGCAAAAAATATAACTTGAGCATGCGCGCCGCCTGTGCTTGCCTGGGTGCAGGCCTCGTTTTGTTATTCTCTTATTACCACGTCTACCCTGGACAAATGCGTGCGCAGCATTTCAACCTGCTCGTCATATCGGCTCCATTCGGCGCCGTTGCGCTGGTCAGGTTATTTTTTGGCGTAGCTATTGCCAAATACCGAAAACAGCCCGTTCCACAATGGATTTATGAGCTCTCTTGGTTCGCTTTATTTGTTATTCTTGTTGGAGAAACCACATGGAATATGCTGAGGATCGGAGATGTGATTTTTCCGGCAACATTTGATTATTATATTTTTCATATGGATGCTGCTTATGGTGGGCTGGCGATATCGCTGGCAAAATGGAGCGATACGGCTTGGCCGGTTTGGCAGACTGCCGTTGAATCTGTTTACAATTTAATTTCCATAGTGCAGCTACTCGTGATGGGAGTTTTGATGCGTGAATCAAAAATGAAGCCACTCAATGTCTGGCGAATTATGGTTATTCCTTATGGAGTTGCGTGGCTGTGTTATTCCTGGCTGCCCGCTGCTGGACCCATTTATGTTTTTAATAAACTCCCTTTCCCATACGATTTACCTTCACTAGACCACATTCCCACCGCTTTCTCGATTGTCATACCCGCAGCACGCAATGCTATGCCGTCCATGCATCTATCAGCCGCCTTACTATTTGTCATGTTGTCAGCCGGCTTGAAAAATAAATTGATTTTTGCCGCACTATGTGTATTTGCTGGAATGACCGCATATGCTACCTTGGCAACCGGTGAACATTATTTTCTGGATCTAATTGTGGCACTACCTTTCGTGATGTGGCTGGGGGTTCTTTTAATTTCCCCACCGCTTTGGGCACGGCGAACGAAGATACAACAGGTGGTTTTTTATTTATGTGGAGGTACGTTTTTTGTCTGGATGGGGCTGATGCGTTTGGCCACCGAGTGGCTCTATACCCATTTGTGGTTTATCCAGTTATTTTCCATCTGGAGCCTATTGATTGCGCTGGTGCTTTTTAGCATCTATATACGGATGGTCTGGCGCGAAAAGGACGTCCTAGGACATCAGGAGATCGTGGCCCCGAGCGCGTTTGTAACCCAGACCGCTTGGGGATTCCATCTTTTGTTACCTCAGGAGTTGCGCGCCGCTGGCGGCTGGTTGATTGGAATCTTTTTTGTGTCCGGATTTGCCGGATTAGTGTATGAGGTCGTTTATGCCAAGGCGCTTGGTGTTACTTTCGGCGGCACTGCGCTGGCCTCCAATACAGTATTGGCAACCTATATGGGTGGCATGGCCTTGGGCGCATGGATGGGAGGCCTATTAGCCGAGCGCAGCACGCGCCCCTTGTGGCTTTACGCCATCTGCGAGGCCACCATTGGATTTTACGCTCTGCTGACACCGTCATTTTTCCACTGGGTTCAGAATGCATACGTGGCGATTGCGCTAAATGAGCCGCCTGACTCTTCCTGGCTGACAGCCCTGCGCGTGGCGCTTGGCGTGGCAGTACTGGGTGTGCCTACTGTATTGATGGGCGCCACCCTGCCGCTCGTGTTCAAAAAACTTAAGCAAATGGGTATGGCGAGCGAGCGAGCCATTGCCCCGCTATATAGTGCGAACGTGCTGGGTGCGGCCACTGGTGCGCTAGCCGGGGGCTACGTCTTGCTACCCCTCTTGGGGCGCAATAGCGCCACCTATATGGCAGCGTTGATCAGCCTGTTGGTAGCGCTGTACGTGATAGATAAACTGAAAACTCAACCTGTGCTAGACGCAAACAATCTAGCAGTGCAGCCAGGAATGGCTACAACGGAAGTTCAAATCTCAAATATTTCGCGCCAATTGGGGTGGGCATCCGTGGCTGTGCTGATGATCGGCGGCACAGTTACGTTGGCATTGGAAGTACTGAACATGCACATGCTGGCGGTCGTGGCAGGCAATAGTGTCTATGCTTTTGGCCTAATGCTAGCGACATTTTTGCTTGGACTGGGAGCTGGTTCGGCAGTCGGAGAATATTTACTTCATCGTATAGAACGTGCCGCAGTAGTAATTTGGGCGCAATCGGGCGTGGCGGTTGCCATTCTATTGACGGCTTTTGTGTGGGATGGCTTGGCAGATTATTTAGGCAGCTTTGGATTCTCTTATCAATATTACCATGTTCACATTGGATTTGCCGGGCGTGAAATCATTCGCGGCATTGTTTGTGCTATTGCCATGATCCCACCCGCCTTTTTCATTGGTATGAGTTATCCAGCAGCAATGGGCATGGCTGCTGACTGGCTGGGTAAAGGCAAGGCGACTAAAGGTTTAGGAATAGCGAGTGGACTAAACACGTTGGGTAACATCACTGGAGTAATATTGGTAGCCTTCTGGTTATTGCCATCTTATGGATCGCGCACTGTCTATCTGGGGCTGATCGGCGTTGCTATTTTTCTCGCATTGCTTATGTGGCTGGCAAACGCGAAAAATAGGCAGTCTGTGCCGAGGCGGGCTTTCTGGTATCGTTGGGAATGGCGGCAGCTAGCGCCTATTGGGTTGACTGTACTGTTATTATCTTTTTTTCCAGAACATTGGGATTACACGGCCCTTTCCCGAGGCGGCAATGTGTATTTTAATTTTCAAAACTGGGGTCGTGTGATTGACAGTGCCGAAAGCGTAGAAGGAGGACTAACCACAGTAGCCATCCAAGAAGCGCCTGACGGACAAGATGGTTTACTTACTTTGCTGACAAATGGCAAATTTCAAGGAAACAATGCCAAAGGAGGCGAAATGGTGGCACAAGCTTCTTTTGCACTCATACCTTTGCTGCACACGGAGCGGCGCGATGATGTTCTCGTCATTGGTTATGGGACCGGAATGTCAGCGCACGTCTTATATGAAGAAGGATATAGGCATTTCGACATTGCCGAACTCTCCAAAGATATTGTGGATATGGCGGACAAGCATTTTTTCAGTATTAATGGCTTAGTGTCAAAGAATCCTAGCGTGCAAATGTATTATACAGATGGGCGAAACTTTCTACTGACTCAAGATCGTCGATATGACTTGATCAGCATGGAAATTTCCAGTATCTGGTTTGCGGGCGCCGCCAATTTATATAATAAGGAATTTTATGCATTGGCTAGAAAACGCCTCAAGGACCAAGGTGTTTTGCAGCAGTGGGTACAATTACATCATATGCGCCCAATGGACCTATTATATATTCTTGGCTCTGTCCGTTCCGAATTCAAATATGTCTGGGTCTATTTTTCAGGGGGACAAGGCATTATCGTAGCATCCAATTCGCCTGCTACGTTGAATAACTCTGAGGCAAAGGCAAAGCTTGGCGTCTATCCGGCGAATTATAAGGCATCCGTACAGATGCTTGAAGAAAGTCTGTTACTTTCTCCTTCTGGGGTTGATCGCATCATGAAAAAACTTGATCCTGAACTAAAATGGTTGCAATCAACAGATGTTAATTTATATCTTGAATATTCGACGCCTAAGGGCAATTCACTCATTGATTTTTCTGCGGAAAATAACGCTAGGTTATTACAAAGGCTGGCAACACAGCCATAAAAACCTGTAGACCGTTCCAATGAACGACCACCGCCTGGAAGGCGGTGGTTTCGGAGGACGGCTCAAGCCGGCGATTTCGGCTCAAGCCGAGCCCGCCCCCGCTGAAGCCGGCTCAAGACGAAGGGGACTCCCCGTCCGGGGAAGCCTCCCCTTCAATGGAGAAGGTCGCATCGTGGTCATGACATTGGTTCTCGATGTACGCCTTGATGACCTCATCGGTGACGTTGCCGCTGCTGCGGCAAAAATAGCCGCGCGCCCACCCGTGCCGTCCCCGGTAGCGTTGCCGGATCGTCGCAAACTCCCGCAACAGGAGATAGGCGCTTTTCCCCTTGAGGCGCTGGATCAACCGGCTGATCGTCACTGGTTGTGTTCGTGTTAACCGTGTATCCGGTCTAATGGTAAAACGAACCGGAGGCC
>JAPUDV010000069.1 GCA_027492875.1 Candidatus Competibacteraceae bacterium
CTGGTGGGCCCTGTAGGATTCGAACCTACAACCAAGGGATTATGAGTCCCCTGCTCTGACCGTTGAGCTAAGGGCCCGTTACCGTGAAATTTTACCCAGCTCGCGAAGTGCCCGCCAGTGATTCAGTCCAGATCCAGAAAGCTGCGCAGTTGCTCGGAGCGATTTGGATGCCGCAGCTTGCGCAGGGCCTTGGCTTCAATCTGGCGGATGCGCTCGCGGGTCACGTCGAACTGCTTGCCGACTTCCTCCAGAGTATGATCGGTCGGCATGTCGATGCCAAACCGCATCCGCAGCACCTTGGCTTCGCGCGGGGTCAGCGTCGCCAGCACTTCGCGAGTGGATTCGCGCAGCCCCTCGACCGTGGCCGCCTCCACCGGCGACATGACCATGAGATCCTCGATGAAGTCACCCAAGTGTGAATCCTCGTCGTCGCCGATCGGCGTCTCCATCGAAATCGGTTCCTTGGCAATTTTCAGCACCTTGCGAACCTTGTCCTCCGGCATCTCCATGCGCTTGGCCAGTTCCTCTGGAGTCGGCTCGCGGCCCATCTCTTGCAACATCTGCCGGGAAATCCGATTCAGCTTGTTGATGGTTTCAATCATATGCACCGGAATACGGATGGTTCGGGCCTGATCGGCGATCGAGCGGGTGATCGCCTGCCGGATCCACCAGGTGGCGTAGGTCGAAAACTTGTAGCCGCGCCGGTATTCGAATTTGTCCACCGCCTTCATCAGCCCGATGTTCCCTTCCTGGATCAGATCCAGGAACTGCAAGCCGCGGTTGGTGTACTTCTTGGCGATGGAAATCACCAGCCGCAGGTTGGCCTCGACCATCTCCTTTTTAGCACGGCGGGCCTTGGCTTCCCCGATCGACATGTGGCGGTTGATATCCTTGATTTCGTGGATCGACAACCGCGCTTCCGCTTCGATCACTTGCAACCGCCGCTGCGCCGCCAGCACGTCCTCGCGCTGCGCCGCCAGTAAGGGCGAATATTTCTTGCCGGCCTGAATCTGTTCGCCCACCCAATCCAGCCGGGTCTCGCTCTGCGGGAATGAGGTGATAAAGGTCTTGCGCGGCATCTGGGCTTTACCGACGCAGATATGCATGACTTCCTTTTCGCGGGTGCGGATGCGCTCGGCCATTTCGTGCAGGCTGGCGATCAACTGGTCGAGCGTCTTCGGCACCAGCCGAAATTGCAGGAAGCGCTCGCCGAGCTGCTGGCGTAGCGCCTGGTTTTGAGGGTGCTGCAAACCGAGTTCGTCCGCGCTGGCCTGCGTCTGGTGGTAGAGCGTGCGTAACTCCTCGAAGCGGCGGGCGGTTTCCTCGGGGTCGGGGCCGTTTTCGACCACGCTTTGCCCGTCGTCCTCCTCCTCGCCTTCGTCCTCGTCCACCCCCTCATCCTCGCCGACCACCGCGTCCGGATCCTCCGCGACAAGCAGTGTGTCCACGTCCGGTATCGGCGGCGTGGTCTCTTCAACATCCTGGAAGCCGCTGATCACATCGGTCAGCCGGGTGCCGTTGTCGCTGATCGAGTCATAAATTCGCAGCAGTTCGCCGACCGTCGGCGGATAGTTGGCCAGCGCCGACAGCACTTGACCCATCCCTTCCTCGATGCGCTTGGCGATCTGGATTTCGCCCTCGCGGGTGAGCAGTTCGACCGTGCCCATCTCGCGCATGTACATCCGCACCGGATCGGTGGTTCGGCCGAACTCGCTGTCCACGGCGGCCAGAGCGGCGGCGGCTTCCTCGGCAACCACGTCGTCGTCGGCGCTGGCCGGGTTCTCATTGAGCAACAAGGTCTCGGTGTCAGGCACGAATTCGTGAACTTCGATGCCCATGTCATTGATCATCGCGATGATGTCTTCGATCTGTTCGGGATCGACGATGTCATCGGGCAGATGGTCGTTCACCTCGGCATAGGTCAGAAAACCTTTTTCCTTGCCGCGGGCGATCAACTTCTTTAATTGCGACTGTTGCTGCTCGCTCATAACCTGTTCACATACCGGGATGAATAATAAAGTTAAACAAATAAGGCTATCACAAAAATCGGTTTAATAATTGCGGAAATTCGAATTTAGATTTTTTGTGGCTTGCCCAAGTTCCGTAACTCCTCCCGTTCCTCGGCACTGAGCGCGCGTGGCGTACCCCGACGCATCAACATTTCAGGCAAGCGTTCGCGCAGATCATCACGCCGTCCCAAGGAGGTGAGGATATCGCTGAATTCCTGTTCGAACCGATATTCTTCTTCCGGCACTTCCAACCGCCACTGGGCCAACCGTTCCAGAATCGCGCCTTCGCGGGTATCGCGATAGCGCTCCAGCAGCGCGGCGATGCTTGGATCGGGGCTGGCGCGCAAAACGCCGATCAGTTCGGCCAACAGCTTCACGCCCGGTTCGCCGCCCCGCAGGGCAGGATCATCCGCCGCCACCGCCCGCGCCAGTTCGGGCCGGTAAAGCAGCAGGGCGATAGCCTTGCGCAACGGGGTGCGGGTCAGTTGCTGGTTGTACCGGGCGCGGTTAACGGTTCCGACCGCCGGAGGCCGCAAACGGGTATGCATGAGTTGCGCTTCCTGGCGCAGGCGTTCCGCCATCAGATCCCGGAAATGACCTTCGGGCAGTTTCTCCAACAGCGGCCGGGCCAGCTCGGCTAGGCGGGCGCGTCCGGCCAGCGTGTTGGGATCGGCCTGGGCGTGCAGTTCGGCGAACAGGTAATCGGCCAGCGACACGGCCTGTTCCTGCCGCCGTTCGAACGCCGTCCGACCCTCCCTGCGGATCAGTGTGTCCGGGTCTTCGCCTTCGGGCAGCAGCAGAAAGCCGATCTGCCGGCCGTCGCGCAGGAATGGCAGCGCGACTTCCAGCGCCCGCCAAGCTGCCGCCCGCCCGGCGCGGTCGCCGTCGAAGCAGAACACCAAGTCGCTGACCGTGCGAAACAGCCGTTCGACGTGCTCGGGGGTCGTGGCCGTGCCCAGCGTGGCGACGGCATAGGGAATGTCGTGCTGGGCCAAGGCCACCACGTCCATGTAGCCTTCGACCACCACCAGCCGCCGCAAGCGCCGGACATGGGTGCGGGCCTCGTGCAGGCCATACAGTTCTGCGCCCTTGTGAAATACCGAAGTTTCCGGGGAGTTGAGGTACTTGGGGACGGTATCGCCGTCCAGCGCCCGCCCGCCGAAGGCGATGACCCGACCGCGGCGGTCGCGGATCGGGAAAGTGATGCGGTCGCGGAAGCGGTCGCGTGGGCGGCCCTGTTCGTCGCGACTGACCAGGCCGGCATCGATGAGATCCTGAATCGCAGCGCCGGCTTCACGCAGCGCCCGGCTCAGCTTGTCCCAACCGGGCGGGGCGTAACCGATCCCGAACGCGGCGGCGATCTGGCCGGTCAGCCCGCGCTGGCGCAAGTAGTCCACCGCCCGTTGCCGGGCCGGATGTTCGCGCAACTGCTGGCGGAAAAAACGGTCGGCCTGGGCCAGCCAGTCCAACAGAGGCCGGGGCGAACTGCTCTGACCCCCGGTTTTTGGCACTTCCAGCCCGGCCAGGCGGGCCAGATCTTCAACCGCGTCCGGAAATTCCAGTCGCTCGTAAGCCATCAGGAAGCCGATGGCGGTGCCGTGGGCGCCACAGCCGAAGCAGTGGTAGAACTGCTTGCGCGGGCTAACCGTGAACGACGGGGTTTTTTCGGCGTGAAACGGACAACAGGCCACGAACTCATGGCCTGTCCGACGGAGCGGCAGCCGGGCGTTGACGATCTCGACGAGATCCACCCGGCCGAGCACTTGATCGACGAATTCCTGAGGTATGCGGCCAGCCATATCCGTAGAGCCTAGCGGACCGACGCCCGGCCGTCAGCGGTCGGACACAAGGAAAAGAATGGTGGGTTGAAGCGCGCCGGCGCGAAACCGGTTCTGCTCAGGTGGCAAACCGGGTCTTGACCCGAGCGCTGACCTCAGCCATATCGGCCCGGCCCTGCGCCTGATCCTTGATCAGAGCCATGACCTTGCCCATGTCGCGCACCGATTGGGCTCCGGTCACGGCGATGGCGTTGGCGACCAGAGTGTCGATGTCGGCTTCGCTCAGTGGCGCTGGCAGGTAAGATTGGATCACCTCAATTTCGAAAAATTCCCTGGCAGCCAGATCCTCGCGGCTGGCGTTTTGGTAGTGGACCAGCGATTCCCGGCGCTGCTTGATCATTTTTTCCAACACGCCGAGCACTTGAGTGTCTTGCAGCTCGATGCGCTCGTCCACCTCGCGCTGCTTGATGGCGGCCAGAATCAAACGGATTGCGCCGAGGCGTTCCTTATCCTTGGCGCGCATGGCGGTTTTCATGTCGTCCTGAATGCGGTCTTTGAGGGACATGACGGCGGGCTCGCGAACGGGAGGGGGGAAAATGGCCCGTTCAGAAGAGGCGGGTGCGACGGGCGACTTCCCGGGAAAGCTTTTTCAAGTGGCGCTTAACCGCAGCGGCTCGCTTGCGTTTGCGTTCCTGGGTGGGCTTTTCGTAAAACTCGCGGCGGCGCACTTCGGACAGTACGCCGGCTTTTTCGCAGGAACGCTTGAATCGGCGCAGCGCGACGTCGAACGGCTCGTTATCTTTGACTTTCACGGCAGGCATTAAACCATCACCTCATTCATGGTCTTGAGCGAAAAAAAGCTAAAGTTGGACGATTCGGAAAATAGTAAATTGTACTCATGCCCGTCGCCAAATGCAAAACGGATGGTCCGCACAGCGCCTGGAGCCCCTGTTTATCCGTATCGCCCCGCCTCGCTTCGCATGAATGCATGAATGCACACGCTCGATGTATGCCCGAAGGAGGGGGTACGCGCCGCATGCGCTGGACGCATAAACCGCGTGCAGCGCCTGTCAGCTTCGCGCCTGAGAGGGACATGGGCATCCGGGAGATCCACGGCCGCAACCATGCCCGGCCGCAATACGTCAAGGTATGGATACCCCTGAAACAAACGGCTCAAGCGGCTGTGGGTTCGCTCAGCACGTACCGCAGGTAAGCCACGGGCAAGCCGAACTGCACGGCCAATGCCTCGGGCGTTGCCGTATTCTCGCGCAGGGCTGTGCGCCAACCCGCCAGACCGGTGGACAGCGAGCGGCCGCGCCGCTCGCCTTCCCTGGGTTCACCGCTGGTGACGTCGTACTTGTTGGCATAACCGCGCGGCGTGACCATCAGGCCGTCGCGGACAAAGGTGTGGCTGTTGCCGATGAGCACGGTGGACGACATGCCGATCTCGCATTCCGCGAGATCAGCGAGCGTGGCGAGATCCACCTGCTGTTTGGCGCGATAAGCGGACTTGACGATGGCGACCGGCGTTTGCGAGTCGCGATGGGCAAGCAAGATCGTTTGGGCATGAACGATCTGCTCGCCGCGCCGCCCGCTCTTCGGGTTGTAGAGGGCTACGACGAAGTCGGCGACGGCGGCGGCCTGGAGGCGGCGCGCGATCACCGGCCACGGCGTCAGCAGGTCGGACAGCGAAATGGCGCAGAAATCGTGCGTCAGCGGCGCGCCGACCCGCGCGGCGCAGGTGTTGAGCGCCGAGGCGCCGGGAATCACCTCGACCTCGATGTTCGACCCCGGCGTCCAGCCCGCTTCGAACAGCACTTCGTAGGTCGGCCCGGCCATGCCGTACACGCCGGCGTCACCGGAGCACACCAGCGCCACTCGCCGGCCCTGGCGGGCACGATCCAGGGCTTCAAGGGCGCGGTCGATCTCTTCGGTCATCGCTTTCTTGATCACTTCCTTGCCATCGAGCAAGGGCTTGATCAGCTTGATGTAGGTGGCGTAGCCGATCACGGTGTCGGCCTCGATGATCGCCTGGCGCGCCGCCGGCGTCATGTGGTCCAGGCTGCCCGGACCGATGCCGACGAGGGAAATCCTGCCGGTGGGACATGGGGTCGTCATCAGGGGATGATCCTTGCGATCGAGACGGTGGCGCTACGACCATCGGGGCCGCGCACGCGGTGTTTTGCGACCAGCAACCGACTCATGGCGGCTGGCTCGCGCGTTCCAGCGGCCAGCAGCGCGGCCGCTTCCGACACCGAGGGCGTGCCGGTATGGCGCCGCACGGTTTCCGAGGGATGGGGCACCGGTACGGCGGCCAGCCGCGCGGCCGGATGAAAGCATAGTGGCCAGCCACGGGCGCGAGCCAGTTCCAGCAGACCCACCTCGTCCGCCTTGAGGTCGATACTGGCAGCGGCGACGATTTCCAGGGGTGCGCTCGCGTGCCGCGCGACCTCGGCCAGCGCCTCTTCGACGGCTCGCGCCAAGGTAGCCATCGGCGTGCCACGGTCGCAACCGAGACCGAGGGCGAGGCGAAGAGGGAGCGCGTTCATTCCGCGTCCTCCGGTGGGCGGTAGGTCACCAGTTTAGCGGCCAACGCCGCCGGCAAGTCCGACACGATGCGCCGGCTGATCCACAATACGGCCGCGAAAGCCGCCGGATCGACCTCTTCAAGCGCAGCGAAGAGCCGCAGATTGGCCGGCAGCGGCGCCGCGCGCGTCCACCAGTGACGGGCGCCGGCCTCCTGCACCAGGGCCACCGGCTCATCGTTGACCACGGCGGCGCTGGCGCGGGTGACGTTGTCCTTGGACGCCTCGATGCGCCAGCCGAACTCGCGGCCGAGCAGATCGACCGCCAGGCTGGCGCGACTGTCGGAAGCCGTGGTGAATACGGGCGTGGCCCCGATCCGCTCGGCCAGCAGCGCGGCCAGCGCGTTGGCGCCGCCGATGTGGCCAGAGAGCACGGGAACGGCGAAACGGCCGCCCTCGTCGAGCACGACGATGCCGGGATCGCGCGCCTTGTCGCGCAGGTGCGGCGCGATCAGCCGCACCACGATCCCCAGCGCGACGATGGCGACGATGCCGTCGAAGCGCGCGAACAGCGTCGGCATCTGGTCGGCGGTCTTGCCGGCAAAACAGGTGACGGCGCCGGGAGCGGCGGCTTCGGCCTCGGCGCGGAATTTTTCCGGAGCAAACAGCCGGGCGCCGGGTAGAACCGCGATCACGCGGCCGGCCTGGGCGATCCCGGAGCGGGTGAGGCTCACCACCGCCACCCGCTCCGAACCAAACGGCAGGTGATGCTTCACGAGGCGAGCTCGCGGACCCGCCGGGGGCGGCAACCGCGCGGGATCGGTTGCTTGGAGCGCAGGGGGTTCCTAACCAGCAATAGCGACAGATAAGGCACGGTTTCATCGCGCAGCGACAGCACGTTCCGCACCACGCGCTCCTCGGGGGTGCCGACCTTTTCGACATACACCGCGTGTTGGACGATACCGCGCCGCTCCAGGAGATCCAGCAGCTCACCGAGCATCGGCTTGATCTTGAGCAGGACCAGACTATCGAATTGGTCGAGCATGCGATCGACGACCTCGACGCCGTAGGAAGCGGGCAGCACCGCCAGCGCCTCGTCGGCCTCGACCATTGGCTGAGCGATGCGGGCCGCGCTGGCGCAGTAGGAGCTGACGCCGGGGATCACTTCGACCGCGATCGCCGGCTGCAACTGACGCACGGCGCGGGCCAGGTGACCGAACGTGGAATAGGTCGAGGCATCGCCTTCGACCAGGAAGAGCACGTCCCGCCCGTCGGCCAGCAGTTCGATCGTCAGCGTGGCCGCGCGCAGCCAGGCGCGGGCCAGCAACTCGGCCTGAGTGGTCATCGGAAACACCAGCGGCAACGCATCGGCCGGCACCGCCAATCCGCCGCGTTGGGCGATATCGAGCACAAAGGACGGTTCCCCCTCCTTCTTGACCGGATAGGTCCATCGCGCCGGGCCGGACAGCGCCGCCCAAGCCCGCCGGGTGATCAGATCGGGATCGCCCGGCCCCATGGAAACGCCGATCAGGCGACCCAGTACTTGATTCATGAGTGCTCCTTGGTGACGACGACGATCCACACCGGATTTTGCGCGGCCAAGCGGTGCAGTTGGAGAATGGGCTGGCTGCGCGCCGCCGAAAGTTGCAGCACCTCCCACGGCAGGCCGGTGGCCTGTACGGCGATGGTGGCGCGGGCGAGATTTTCGAAGGTCACGATGTTGATCACCAGCCGGCCATCGATCTTGAGACGGGCGAGGCATCGTGTAATCAGAGCGGGCAACTCGCCGCTCGAACCGCCGATGAATACCGCGTCGGGATCGGGCCAGGTTTCCAGTTGCGCCGGTGCCCGATCCGTGACCAGGGTGTAGTTGAGGATGCCGAAACGGCGGGCGTTGGCGCGGGCGTTGGCGCTGTCGGCCGGGTTTTTTTCGATGGCGTAGACATGACCGTCCGGGCACAGCATCGCCGCTTCGAGACCGACCGTGCCGGCACCGGCGCCGATGTCCCACACCAGGGCGGCGGGATCGAGGCGCAGCTTGGCGAGCGAAACGGCGCGCACTTCGAGCTTGGTCAGCAAACCCTTTTCCGGCTGGCGCTGCAAGTAGTTCCCATCTTCGACCCCAAACGCCGGGCGCGGCGGGCGCAGCGCGATGCGGCGCAGGACCAGCACGTTGGGCGTGGGAAAGGTTCGTTCCGCCACCGCCGCCGGCGTGAGGTCGGCGAACAGTGCTTCGTCGGGCGCGTTGAGGCGCGTCGCCACGTCGAGGCGAAACGCCTCGCCCAAGCCGGCCGCCAGCAGCAGGCGAGCGATGCGCGCCGGGTCGTTGGCCGGCGAGGTCAGGCAAAACAGCAGGTCATGCCGGGCAACCGCCCGCGCCAGCGGCGCCAAGCCGTGATCGTGACGGGCGCCGGGCGCCCATTCGCCGGCGTCGGCGGCATGGACCGAAACCAGCTTGGCGTCCTGCCAGGGCAGGCCCAGGCGGGCCGCCGCCAGTTGCACGCTGGAAAAGGTCGGCACGACCTGGATGTGCTCGCGCCCCAGCGCGGCGATCAAACCGGCGGCAATGCCAAAATAGAGCGGATCGCCGGTGGCGAGCACCACCGCTCGCCGCCCGGCGCGCAGGGCCTCCTCGACCCAGGCCGCCACGGTGGCGACGCGACCGTTCGCGTCGCGCCGTTCCGCCTGTTCCGGTAGCAGCGACGCGACGGCGCGCAACTGATGGGGTGCGCCGATGATCAGATCGGCCGCGCGCAGGAGTTCCTGTGCGTGCGCCGTGAGGCCCGCCGCGCCGTCGTCATGAACGCCGATGACCTGACAGGGCTTCATGGCGATTCGCCTCCAAACCGGTTCAGGGCCTCGGCGTGCGACAGAATGAGCAGGGTCCGGCCCTCGGTATCGCAGACCAGCACATCGAGTTCGAAACAGCCCGGATAGCGCCGGTTGAGGCTGGCCCAGGCACGCAGGGCGAGCGCGTGGTGGAAGGCCACGGTCAAGCCGAGTTCGACCAGCTTTTCGGCGGCGAAGCGCCCGGTTTCGGCGGCGCGGATGGCCGTCACCAAGTCCTGTGGCGCGCCTACTTCGGCGGCGACCTCGGCCAACAGGTCGCGGTCGATGGCCTGCCGCCAGGCGTGGGTGACGGGGAGTCCCTGAGCGATCTTGGTCAACTTGCCGACCATGCAGCCCAGGATGACGCGCCGAAAACCGCAATCCCGCGCGGTGTCGAACGCGGCCTTGACGAAATCGCCCATCTGCACGAAACAGGCTTCGGGCCACTCGGGATATTGCCGCATGGCGCGCTTTTCGGTGCGACCGCCGGTGGTGAACACCACGGCTGGCTGCCGCTGCGCGGCGGCGACTTGCACCGCCTGCACCACGCTGGCCCGGAACGCCGCCGTCGAATAGGGATGAACGATGCCGCTGATGCCCAGAATGGAAATGCCGCCGAGAATGCCCAGCCGGGGATTGAGAGTCTTTCTGGCCATCGCTTCGCCGCCGGGCACCGAAATCGTTACTTCGAGGCCGGCATGGTCGAGCAGGTCACCGGCGGCGGCGCGCACGTTGTCGGCGATGTTCCGGCGCGGCACCGGGTTGATGGCTGGGCCGCCCACCTCCAGCCCGAGCCCTTCCTTCGTCACCGTGCCGACACCGGGTCCCCCCTTGAGAACCAGGCAATCGGCTTGCCCGGCCAGCAGGCGCACGTCGGCCGTGAGTCGCGCGCCGTGCGTGGCGTCCGGGTCGTCGCCGGCATCCTTGACCACCACGGCATGAGCGGTATCCGCCGCGACGCAACCGTCCTCGACGGCGAAACGGACCCATCGACCGTTGGGCAGGAGGCATTCGACCGTGTCCGGCACGGCGCCGGAGATCAGGCCCAGGGTGGCCGCTCGCGCCGCCGCCGCCGAGCAGGCGCCGGTGGTGAAGCCGCTGCGGTTACCGCGCGCACGGCGCGGCGTAGCCTTGCGGATCTTCTCGTCGGAACGGTCATGCGCGCGACGCTCAGGCGGCGGCATGTGCTTGGGTTTCGGCCAGCGCCAGCAGACCATGCAGGGCGGCGACCACCAGGGTCGATCCGCCCTTGCGGCCCCGACAGAGGATCCAAGGCACCTCGCTCAGCATGGCCAATTGCTCCTTCGATTCGGCCGCCGACACGAAGCCCACCGGCATACCGACGATGAGCGCCGGGCGCACGCCCTCCTCGCGCACCAGACGGATGACTTCGAGCAGGGCCGTCGGCGCGTTGCCGACGCCGACCAGCGCGCCGTCCAGCAAACCCCGCCGCCAGGCCACCCGCATGGCCTGCACGGCGCGGGTGCTCCCCTCGGCGCGGGCGCGCTCGATCACGTCGGGATCGGCGATGAACTGGTGAGTCGTCAGGCCAAAGTGTCGGAGCCGGGGCGCCGAGAGACCGACCGCGATCATCTCGACATCGGCGACGATGGGCGTCGCACCCTTCAAGATCGCCGCCCGCCCGGCGGCCACGGCCTGGGGATGAAACGCGGTGAGCCCGTTGAATTCGAAATCGGCCGTGGCGTGGATCATGCGGCGAACGATCACCCATTGCTCGGCGCTATAGGCGTGCTGTCCGACCTCGGCATCGATCACGGCGAAGGATTCGTGCTCGATGGCCTGGCCAGCGGCGGTCAGTTGCTCGGTAACGGCAGTGTTCATGGTCGGCTCAGGCATGATGGAGGGGACCGCCACCGTGGGTCGGAACGGGTGGCGCGGCATGGTGGTGGTGATGGGGGTGGTGATGGTCGGGCGCGGAGCCGTGCCCTGCGTCATGACCATGGGAGTGGACGCGTTCGGCGGCGGCTTGCCGGAAGGCGCAACCATCGCAATCGAGCAGCGTGTCGTCAGTCGCCGCCGCCGTGGCGCGCTCGTCGAGCAGCGCGAATAGCCCTTCGTCGCAACCGAAGTAGGAACCCAGCGCGAAACTCGCCTGGGGATAGACCGGTCGCAAGCGCGCCATCTGTGCGCCGATGCGCTCGATCAACACCCCGCTGAACAGGTAGACCGGTTGCACCAGGATTTGACTCATGCCGAGCCGAACCTGGCGTTGCACCACCGATTCCAGGCGCGGGTGGGTGACGTCGGTAAAGGCGATGTCCACCAGTTCGTGATCGCTGGCCTCGTACACCCAACGGGCAAGGCGCGCCATGCCGCCGTTGGCGCTGGCGTCGGACGAGCCGCGACCCAGCAGGATGACGCCGGTGGTGCGCGGGTCGGGCATGGCCATTTCCCGCAGCAGGCCGTCGAGCCGGCGCATGACGATGGCGAAGATCTCGCGGCCCAACCCCAGGTGTGGCGCGCAGGCGAATTCGATCGTCGGATGGCGGATGCGCGCGGCGGCGATGGCAGCCGGGATGTCCATCTTGACGTGGCTGGCGGCGTTGAGGATCAGCGGCAGCACCACCACGCGCCGGCCGTGAGCGGCGGCACGATCGAGTCCCGCGTCGAGCAACATCTGGGCCAGTTCGATGAAACACAGTTCGATGCGCCAGTCCGGGTGACGTTGCCGCCAAAGCTGAACGAATGCCTCGATTTCGTCGTTACTGCCGGGGCGGCGCGAGCCGTGACCGACGAGCAGCAGGGTGTCATTCATGGCTGGAGTCTCCAGAGGGACGGGCGGTCGCCGGGCGGAAGCGGTGAGCGAAGGTCGGATCATAGAGCTTGGAGCGGACGAGATTGGGCCAGTCGCGCGCCCCCAGCGCCGGGCTGGCGATGATCATGGCCTGGGCGCCGATCTTCTCGGCCTGGCATTTGCGCTTGATGTCAGCGAGGGTGCCGCGAACGATTTTTTCCGCGCCCGGCCAGGAGGCTTTTTGCACCACCAGAATCGGCGCGTCCTCGGCCCAGCCGGCGGCGCGCAAGGCGCGTTGCACGTCGTGAAGCAGAGTGATCGACAGGAAGATGCAGAGCGTACTGTGGTGCGCGGCCAGCGCTTCCAGTTCCTCGCCCGCCGGCATCGGCGTGCGACCGGCCACGCGGGTGAGAATGACGGTTTGCGTCACTTCCGGCAGGGTCAGGGTTTCGCCAGCGGCGGCGGCCGAGGCCAGTGCCGAGGAAACGCCGGGCACCACGGCCCAGGCGATGCCCACCGCGTCGAGCGGCCGCGTCATCTCGACCAGCGCGCCGTAGAGGCTGGGATCGCCGGTTTGCAGGCGGACCACGGTGTCATGGCGGGCGGCGGCGGCGAGCAGCCAGACCGTCATTTCCTCCAGCGTCATGTCCTTCGAGTCGCGGATCTCGCAGCCTTCGGGCGCGTACAAGGTGGCCGCGACATCGACCAGCGAACCGGCGAACAGGATCGCGCCCGCCCGTTCGAGCAGGGCGCGTCCCTTGACGGTGATCAGATCGGGGTCGCCAGGACCCGCCCCGACGAACCAAACCTTGCCGGGCATGATGACTTACACCGTAAGGGGGGCGAAGAGGAACCGCGCGGCGGCGGAAACGAAACCGGGTTCGATGTGCATGAAAGCTCCCTGGATTGAACGGGCTGATGAATCCGAAGCCAACGGCGGAGGGAGGGACACCACGACAGCGGATAAATCGGGTGGTGATCGGCCGCCGGAGGCAACCTTCGCACGCACCTGATGACCGGTCGAACCCGCACCCCGGGGTCGCGCCAAGCAAATCGATCGGGCCGGTCTTCTGGCTAGCCGTCTTCCGCGTCCACCAACCTTCCCGCGCGCGGACGCGCAGTGGCCTAGCGGTGGATTTGTCAGGCTTACAGCAGCGGGGGCTGCGCCGGACTGGCTGGCTTCGCAAGACGCCAGCGTCACCGGACTTCCCGTTTCACCCGGCCGCACGGCGATGCGGTCGGGAACCTGAATCGAATGGAAAAATAGCATACTCCTCGGCGTGACGAAGTGACAAGGCGGAGTCTTTTCCAACATGGTATGAGTCTGAAGGGGGATGGGTATTTCCAAAGAGAA
>JAPUDV010000070.1:0-17024 GCA_027492875.1 Candidatus Competibacteraceae bacterium
GGCATCCAGACCCTGGGCCAAGCGCTCGAAGCTTCCGACAAGATGGTGGAGATCCATAAAACCCAGAATGACATCATCGCCCGCAAACAGGCGGAGATCGCGTTGCGCGAATCGCGGCAGATGTTGCGGGTGGTCCTGGACACGATCCCGGTCCGGGTGTTCTGGAAAGACCTCGATTCGAATTATCTGGGTTGCAACCGCCCGTTTGCCCAGGATGCCGGGCTGGATAATCCAGAAAGGATCGTCGGCACCGACGATCTTTCGCAAATCTGGGCCGAGCAGGCCGAACGCTACCGCGCCGATGACCGCCACGTCATCGCAACCGGCGTACCGAAGTTCAACTACGAGGAGCTGCGGAACACCCAGAACCGCGGTTTGGTCTGGTTGCGGGCCAGCAAGATTCCACTGCGGGACGAGGCTGGCCGGATCAGCGGCATCATGGGTGTTTACGAGGACATCACCGAGCGCAAGCAGGCCGAGGAAGAGCTGCGGCGCTACCGCGAACACCTGGAGGATCTGGTGACCGAGCGCACCGCCGCCCTGCAACGCGCCAACGCCGAATTGCGCCAAGCCATGGATCATCTGGTGCAATCGGAAAAACTGGCCGCGCTGGGCAACCTGGTCGCCGGGGTGGCCCACGAACTCAATACCCCGCTGGGCAACACCCGCACCGTCGCCAGCGCGCTGGGCGAATCGCTGCGCGAGTTCGCCGAGGCCGTCGATACCGGCGCCCTGCGCCGCTCTCAGTTGGCGGCATTCCTGGACCGTGCTCGCCAAGCCGTCGATCTGTTGGAGAAAAACACCGCCCGCGCCAGCGATTTGATCGGTAGCTTCAAACAGGTCGCGGTCGATCAAACCAGCGTCCGCCGCCGCTTGTTCCCCTTGCGTCAAACCCTGGAGGAGGTGCTCGTCACCCTACAACCGTTATTCAAGCACACCGCTCATCGGGTCGAATTGGATATCCCCCAAGACCTGACGCTGGATAGTTATCCCGGCCCCCTCGAACAAGTGATCACCAATTTGATCAACAACTCCCTGACCCACGGCTTCGACGGTATTGCCATGGGCGTGATCCGTATCCGCGCCGTGCCGCCAGACGCCGCCATTATCCGACTCGATTACTCGGATAATGGAATTGGCATGTCTGAAAATATCCTCAAGCATGTATTTGATCCGTTTTTTACCACCAAATTAGGCAGTGGCGGCAGTGGCTTGGGGCTGTATATTACCTATACTCTCATCACCGGTGTGTTGGGCGGCGGCATACAGGTTCACAGCGTCCTCGGCCAAGGCGCGACGTTCGAGCTGACCTTGCCCCGCATGGCTCCCAACCGGCCATAGCCCTTGGGAGGCGCACGTGATTGACGAACTGACGATTGACGAATTCATCAAGCTGGTGGATGACGCGGATGAAACGGACGCGCCCCAGCAACACCCCGATGTCCCGCCCTGGAAGCTGTTGGTCGTGGACGATGACGAGGAAGTACACAATGCCACCCGGTTTGTAATGCGGGATCTCGTCATTCTCGGGCGGCCGCTATGCTTGTTGCACGCCGGCAGCGCCAGAGAAGCGCGCGAGCAATTACAGCGTCATCGCGATATTGCCGTGGCGATTCTGGATGTGGTGATGGAAACCGAGCAGGCGGGGCTCAAACTGGTGGGCTATATCCGCAATGAGCTGGGTCTTGCGGAATGCCGCATCATCCTGCGCACCGGCCAACCGGGTTATGCGCCGGAATTGACCGTCATCAACGAATACGACATCAACGACTATCGCACCAAGGCCGAACTGACGCATACCCGATTGATCACCATGGTCAGCACGGCTCTGCGCGCCTACGAGCAGTTTCGCGCCATCGAGCAAAACCGGCGTGGTTTGGGGTTGATCGTGCGCGCCACCACCGACCTGATAGAACAGCACACCGTCTCCAACCTGGCCGAAGGGGTGCTCGCCCAACTGGTCGCGCTGCTCAAGCTGCCACTGGATGGCATCGTATGCACCCATAAAAGCTTTCCCGATGGCGCGGGCAAGCGCTGTTGCGTGGTCAGCGCCATCGGCTCTTATACCGCTTATACCGCCCAACCGCTGGAGGCATTGCCGGACAAACGAATGATCTCCGTCATTCTGCGCAGCATCGCGCAAGGTCGACACTCCTTTGGCGAAGACTACACCGTGTTGTACCTGAAACTTTCTTCCCAGCAGGACGCCGCCGTTTTCCTCGACGCCGGTCGTGCGCTGGCCACGCTGGATCATCTGCTCCTCGAAGTATTCGCCTCGAACATCGCGGCCTGTTTTCGAAATGCCAAGCTGGTTGAGCGGCTCAATCATGTCGCCTATCACGATCCCCTGACCCGACTGCCCAACCGCCTGCGGTTTATCGCCGATCTCGACGACATCGCCCGCGAGCGGATCGATACCGTGGTGGCTCTGCTGGATATCGAACACTTCGCCGATTTCAACGACGGCCTTGGCCAAGACATGGGCAATGCGCTGCTGGTCGCCGTGACCGAGCGCCTTCGGACCACGCTGGAGCCCGAGTGCAGGCTCGCCCGCCTCGGGGCCGACATGTTTGGCGTGATCGGGCCGGAATCCATCGTCAACCCAACCACTTTATTGGCGCTGTTCCGGCCATCTTTTCTGGTGGACGAACACCAATTGCCCGTCACCGTCGCCATCGGCTTTTGCCGCGATCTGGAAAACGCCAGTTCGGGCATCGCCTTGCTCAAACGCGCCAACATCGCCCTGAATCGCGCCAAGAAAAGCCTTCATTCCCACCATGAGTATTACCTGGCGGAGATGGAAGACAGCACCCGCTGGCGACTGGAAATCACCCATCAGTTGCGGCGGGCGTTCGACGCGCGCCAGCTTCAACTCTGGTATCAACCACAAATTGCCCTGGATACCGGCAGGGTCGTTGGCATGGAGGCGCTGTTGCGCTGGCCGGGCGAGCGGGGTTTTATTCAGCCCCCCGATATTTTTATTCCGCTCGCCGAGTACTCGGGATTGATCGTCCAAATCGGCGCTTGGGTTCTGGCGCAGGCGTGCGCTCAACACGCCAAGCTCGGGCAATTGGGATTCGCCCACTTGAAAATGGCGGTCAACGTCAGTATGCCGCAATTCCGCAAGGCGGACTTCGTCGAAAATATGGCGACTATCCTGGCACACTATCAAATGCCGCCTCAGATGCTGGAACTGGAGATCACGGAAAGCATTGCCATGGATGAGCCAAAAGTGATGTTGCAAAGGCTGGATGCACTCAGGCAACTCGGTATCCTGATCGCCATCGACGATTTTGGCACCGGCTACTCCTCGTTGAGCCAGTTGCGTTCTCTACCTATTGACTGCCTCAAAATCGACAAGAGTTTTGTCCAGAAAATCCATAACGGCAAGGGCGGCCTATTCGCCGAAACCATTATGGACTTGAGCAAGAAACTGCGGGTGACCTCGGTCGCGGAGGGCGTGGAAACCCTGGAACAAGTGGATTTTCTACGCGGTCTGGGGTGCGCGGTCGCCCAGGGCTATCTGTACGCCCGACCCATGCCCGCCGACCAGCTCGTGGCATGGTTGCAATCACGAAACGATCCCGACCACGGGTCGTAAGGCAATGCCTGACCGTGCCCGGATCGTCGTCGTAGCCTCCGCTGGGTAGCCTCATGACACTATCCATGACACGGAGTCGGTCGGCTCGTCCGAACCGGAAGGATGTATGTCACCGCCCCCCAATGGCACTTGCGCGCCAATAACCGAGCATCAAGGCAAGCGTTATGCCGACGGAAATAGAAGCCGCCCTGGTCGAGCGCCAGTTGCTGCAAATAGCACCGGACGCCATGATCGCGGTGGATCGGTCCGGTCGGATTATTCAAGCCAACGTCTTGGCCGAACGCTTATTTGGCTATCCGCCAGGAACGCTTGCGGGCCAGCCCGTGGATATGCTCATTCCCGAACGCTTGCGGACCCCGTACTACCGGCACTTGCTCGGGCATTTCCGCAATCCCCCCCACCGGTCGATGGGTTCCAACCTGGCCTTATGGGGCTTGCGGCGGGATGACACCGAATTCCCGGTGGAGGTCAGCCTCACCCCCCTGCAAACCCCGGCGGGCGCCCACATCCTGATTGCCATTCGCGACGTGAGCGACTATCGGCGCCTGCAACAGGCGCGGGAACA
This sequence comes from Candidatus Competibacteraceae bacterium, assembly GCA_027492875.1. Taxonomy (GTDB): domain Bacteria; phylum Pseudomonadota; class Gammaproteobacteria; order Competibacterales; family Competibacteraceae; genus Competibacter. The sequence goes on from JAPUDV010000070.1 coordinate 4,167, forward strand.
GGCCACCGTCGAGTCGGAGCGCAAGGTAGCCTCGCGCAACGCGGAGTTGTTGCAAGCCAACGCCAGACTGCGCCAACAGATCGACGAACGCGCGCAAACCGAGGCGGCCTTGCGGGAGGCCGAGGCGCATTACCGCCAACTGGTCGAGAACCAGCCCGATCCGATCTGCCGGTTTTTGCCGGATACCACGCTCACCTTCGTCAACGCGGCTTACGCCCGTTTCCTCGGTAACCAGCCGGAAAAACTGATCGGCAAACGCTTTATCGAGTTCCTCGGCCCGGAGGAGCAGGCGGAGGCATGGGCTCGCCTGGCGGCCTGCACGCCGACGATGCCGGCACGGCAATACGAGCACAAGACACAGAAGGCTGACGGCGTTCCGCGCTGGCATTTATGGCGCGACTTCGCGTTTTTTGACCCGCAAGGTCAAGCCGTGGATTTTCAATCGGTCGGCGTCGAGATCACCGAGCGCAAAAAGGCGGAGGAGATGCTGATCAGGGAATCCCAGTTTCGGCGCGCGATTATCGAATGCGCCGCCGAGGGCCTGTGTGTTTGTCACAACACCCCGGAGTTTCCCTACGTCGAGTTCACCGTCTGGAATTCACGCATGGAGGAAATCACCGGCTACACCCTGGAAGAAATCAATCGCTGGGGCTGGTATCAGTCGCTTTACCCGGATCCGGAAGTCCGGGATCGCGCGCAGGCCCGCATGGCCCGCATGCGCGATGGCGATAATCTCATGGGCGAGGAATGGGAAATCACCCATGCCACCGGCGCAAAACGCATCGTGTCCATCTCCACCTCCGTGGTGGAAGACGCCGCCGATTCGGTGCACGTACTCGCCCTGATTTACGACACCACCGAGCGCAAGCGCGCCGAGGACGCCTTATTCGAACAGAAGGAACGGGCGCAGGTCACCCTGCACTCCATTGGCGATGCGGTGATTACCACCAATGCACGCGCCGTCGTGGACTACCTGAACCCGATGGCGGAGACCCTGACGGGGTGGACCATGGCCGAGGCTCGGGGACGGCGATCGGCCGAGGTATTCCAGCTCGTTGACGAACAAAGTCGCCAGCCGGTTCTGGACCCGGTGACGCGCTGTTTCCAGGAAGGAAGAACCGTCAGTTCGGTCAATCACTCCGTGCTGATCGGCCGCGACGGGAAAGAATACGACATCGACGATACGGCGGCGCCGATCCGGGGGCGGGACGGCCAGGTATTGGGCGCGGTGTTGATTTTTCGCGATGTCGGCGAAAATCGCCGGCTGGCCCGCCAGTTGATGCACGACGCCACCCACGACGCCCTCACCGGCCTGATCAACCGGGCGGAATTCGAGCGGCGGCTGCAACGGGCGCTGACCAGCGCACAGCAGTACGGCGCCCATCATGCGCTGTGTTATCTGGACCTGGATCAGTTCAAAATCGTCAACGACACCGCCGGTCATGCGGCGGGAGACAAATTGCTCGGACAAATCAATGTCATGCTATCGGGCATGTTCCGCGACCGCGATAGCTTGGCGCGGATCGGCGGCGACGAATTCGGTCTGCTGCTGGATAATTGTCCGCTGGATCGCGCGCAAGCCATCGCCCAGACCGTGGTCGACAATATCCGCGACCATCGATTCGACTGGAAAGGTCGCGGCTACCAGATCGGGGTCAGCATCGGATTGGTGCCCATCACGAAGGAAGCGCGCGACACCGCCCAACTCCTCACCCAAGCCGATGTCGCCTGCTACACCGCCAAGGAAATGGGGCGTAACCGCATCCATGTCTACCGACACGGGGACAGCGAAACCCTACGGCGTCACAGTGAAATCCTGGGCGCGGCCGGCTTGCGGGACGCCCTGGAACAGGGCCGGTTTCGGTTGCACTATCAGCCCATCATGCCCCTGAACGCGCCAGACCACCGAGCGATCCGCTACGAGGCGCTGCTTCGCGTCGCCTATAAAGATAACCCGGACGAAAGCAGCGAACTGGTGCTGCCGGCGGCCTTCATTCCGGTGGCCGAACGCTATGGGCTCATGAGCGCCATCGACCGCTGGGTGATCCAGACGGCGTTCCGCGATTATGCGGATGGCATCGGCCAGACCAGCGCCAAGATCGCCATCAATTTATCCGCCGATTCCCTCAACGACGAGACCCTGCTCGACTTCATCGAGGCCCAGTTCGCCGAGCACGCTTTTCCGCCAGCGCAGGTGTGTTTCGAGATCACCGAAACCGCCGCCATTCAGAACCTGCGCCAAGCCCTTAAGTTGCTAGCGGCGCTCAAGCACCGCGGCAGCCAACTGGCCCTGGATGATTTTGGCAGCGGCTTGTCCTCGTTCCACTATCTCAAGACCTTGCCGGTCGATTACCTGAAGATCGACGGCGGCTTCGTCAAGGATATGATCGAAAACGCCAGCGATGACGCCCTGGTCGCCGCCATCAACCAAATGAGCCACGCCCTGGGCATCGAAACCATCGCCGAATTCGCCCACAGCCAGGAAATCATCGCGCGTTTGCACGAACTGGGCGTGGACTATGCGCAGGGCTATTTTTTCGGTCAGCCCGCGCCGTGGAGTTAAGCCGCTTGAACGCCGCCATCATTTTCGACCCCGCATTGATCCGCAAATACGATCAGGCCGGGCCGCGCTACACCTCCTACCCGACCGCCGTGCAGTTTCACGAGGGCTTCGGCGAAGCGGAGTACCGCAGACAGGCTGTTGCCAGCAACGCCAGCAACCGGCCGTTGTCGCTGTATCTGCATATTCCGTTTTGCGACACGGTCTGTTTCTACTGCGCCTGCAACAAGATCGTCACCAAAAACCGCCGCCACACCGCGCCCTATCTCGACCATCTCCACCGGGAAATTGCCCTGCAGGGCGCACTGTTCGACCGCGCCCGGCCGGTGACTCAATTGCACTGGGGCGGCGGTACGCCCACCTTTATCAGCGCCGCCGAGATGCGGGAATTGATGCGGGTCACGGGCGAGCATTTCCGCTTGCTGGACGACGACAGCGGCGAATATTCCATCGAGGTGGACCCGCGCGAGACCGATGATCGCACCATCGCCCTACTGCGCGAGCTGGGCTTCAACCGGCTGAGCTTGGGGGTGCAGGATTTCGACCCGCAGGTACAGCGGGCGGTCAACCGGCTTCAGTCGCGGGAGATCACTTTCGCGGTGATGGACGCCGCCCGACGCGAGGGCTTCAAGTCGATCAGCGTGGATCTGATCTACGGCCTGCCGCACCAGAACGCCGCCCGCTTCGGCCGCACCGTGGACGAGATCGTCGCCCGGAGTCCCGACCGGCTGTCGGTGTTCAACTACGCCCATTTGCCGGAGCTGTTCAAAACTCAGCGCCAGATCGACGCCGACGCCCTGCCGCCGCCGGCGGAGAAGCTGGAGATTCTCGGAACCACCATCGAGCGGCTCACCTCGGCGGGCTACGTTTACATCGGCATGGATCATTTCGCCAAGCCGGACGACGAACTGGCGCGGGCGCAGCGGGCGGGCACGCTGTACCGCAATTTCCAGGGTTACAGCACCCACGCCGATTGCGACCTGATCGGTCTGGGCGCGACCTCGATCAGCATGGTCGGCGACAGCTATAGCCAGAACCACAAGACGCTGGAAGCGTATTACGCGCGGCTCGACGAGGGGCGGCTGGCGGTGTTCCGGGGAGTGCGGCTGGACGCCGACGACCGCGTGCGGCGGACGGTGATTACCGAGTTGATTTGTCACTTCAACCTGGAGTTTGCCGCCATCGAGCAGCGGTATCACGTCGGATTCCAGGATTATTTCGCGGCGGAGCTGGTGGAACTGGCCGACCTGGAGGCGGACGGGCTGCTGGAACGGTCGGAAACCGGCCTCCGGGTGCTGCCGCCGGGCCGGCTGCTGATCCGCAATATCTGCATGGTGTTCGACCGATATTTGCGCGCACAGCGGCAACAGCGGTTTTCCAGGGTCATTTGAACCGAGGTGGCTCCATGAGATTTCCCGCAGAAGCCACAAGATGTAGTGGTTTGGGTTTCACACCCAAAGTCGTTCAGTTTTATAGCGTTCCCAAATCAGTTGTGAAATTTCCCCGCCTTGGACAAAGCGGGGTGGCGCGTAGCGCCGGGGTGGTTCGAAACGGCGGTTCCACAACTCAGGGAGGAACGCTATATACAAAGCAACGTTTCAGAAAAAGCCAAAATCAGGGCAAAGGGCAACCGTTCAATCCCCTACTGGGGTAAAGGGGCGAGAGGCGATCCGGCGCGGCGGTCGACGATAGCGCGTTCGGGAGCGCGCCAAGGGGGCATGGCCGCGCTGGCGACCGGCATCGATGCCGCTGGCGAGCAGGGCGAAGATCCGCGAGCCCACCGGGGTGCGCGGGCGCCCCGACCGATCTTGCGCGCGATCACCCGATGCCGCAGGGCGCGCCCGGCGACGTGGTACAGGGTCACCGTCAACGACCGGAACGCCCGCAGCCACGGGGTCTGGCCGTGTTCGGGCCAGGAGGTTTCGTCGGCGTGCAGCAGATGACTGTTCAAGACCGCCCGCACGAGTTCCTCTTCCGTCGGCGCCACCGCCGCGCCGGCTTCGTGGCGAGATCCGCCAGCAACCGCACCGACAACCCGCGCAACGCCTCCATCTCCAGGAACTGGACGTAGGCGTCATCGATCTGCCGCAGGCTGTGATCGCTCAGGTGCATGGCGGGGGGGGTGAACGGCTACGGCGCAGGACGATCCCGCGGCACAGCCGCCACACCCGCCGGCGGCGGGTGTGGCGTTCTTGACGGGACCGTCACTACCCCGGCGCGTGCCGAACCGAAACATCCCGGCAGGCGCATAAGTGCGCAGCACGGCCAGCACGGCGATCAGCACGATAAACAGCGCCAAACCATCCTGCCACATCTCAACCCCCTCCCAGCGCCAGCGCCAGCCGATAAGTAATGAAAGCGGCGAGATACGCCAGGATCATCAGGTAGACGAACATGAAGGTCGGCCAGCGCCAGGAATTGGTCTCGCGCCGGGCGGCGGCCAAGGTCGCCAGACACTGCGGAGCGAACACATACCAGGCCAACAACGCCAAAGCCGTGGCCAGCGTCCAATCATGCGCCAGCGTCGTGGCCAGCGCATCGCTAACCGCGCCTTCGTCGCCGCTCAGGGCATACACGGTGCCGAGCGCCGCCACCGCCACTTCGCGCGCCGCCAGCCCCGGCACCAGGGCAATGGCGATCTGCCAGTTGAAGCCAATGGGAGCCAACAAGGGCTGCAACCCATGTCCGATCATGCCGGCAAAGCTGTAATAGATGGCCGGTTCCGTAGCGCCTTGCGGCGCGGAAGGAAAGGACGCCAGAAACCACAGCACGACCATCACGCTCAGAATGATCGTGCCGATCCGCCGCATAAAAATTCGAGCGCGCTCCAGCAAACCCAGCAGCACATTGGCGGGATTGGGCCATTTATAGCTGGGCAGCTCCATCAGCAACGGTTGCCGATTGCCGCGCAGCAGAGTCAGCCGCAACACGCCCGCCACGACCAGCGCGCCGACGATGCCGGTCGCGTACAAGCCGAACATGACCAGTCCCTGCAAGCCGATTCCACCCCAGACCGTGGTGTTGGGAATAAAGGCCGAGATCAACAGGACGTACACCGGCAGCCGCGCCGAGCAGGTCATCAGCGGCGCAATCAAAATCGTGGTCAGCCGGTCCAGCGGATGCGCGATGGTGCGCGCCGCCATGATGCCGGGAATGGCGCAGGCGAAGCTGGACAGCAAGGGAATAAAGGCGCGCCCATTCAAGCCGACCGCGCTCATGAGGCGATCCATCAGGAACGCGGCGCGGGCCATGTAGCCAAAGTCTTCCAACAACAGGATGAACAGAAACAGGATCAGGATTTGCGGCAGAAAGATCACCACGCCGCCGACCCCGGCGATGAGGCCATCAATCACCAGGCTCTTCAGCAGGCTCTCCGTCATGTGCGCGGAAAGCCACTGTTGCAGACTGGCCATGCCACCGTCGATCCAGTCCATCGGCGCCGCCGCCCAATTGAACACGGCCTGGAACATCAGGAACAGGAGGCCGAGCAGAATCAGCGGGCCGACCACCGGATGCAGCAGGATCTGGTCGAGTCGCCGGGTAAGGCGCTCCGGCGTCCCTTCCTGAATGACCGCTTCCCGCAGCAGGCGCTCTACTTCCCGGTGGTAGGCGCGAATCGCTTCCGGCGAGGGTTCCACCCAGGCATCGATCACGGCCGCTCTGCTTGCGGCCGGAATCTGGCTCAACAGCGTATCGATCTGGCCGAGCAGGTCTTGCACCCCATTCTTGTGCATCGCCACGGTGCTCACCACCGGAATGCCCAACTGTTGGGATAGCGCCTCGATGCTGATCTGACACCCGCGCTTCTGGGCGATATCCATCATGTTAAGCGCCAGAATCAGCGGCCTCCCCAACTGACGGAGTTCCAACAGCAACCGCAGATGCTGGCTCAGATTGGTGGCGTCGGTCACGCAGACCACGGCGTCCGGCAACGCCTCCCGCGCCTGCCGGCCCAGCACGACATCGCGGGTGATGGCTTCGTCGGGGCTGCGCGCGCGCAGGCTGTAGCTGCCGGGCAGATCGAGGAGTTCGACCGTGTGGCCGACCGGCGTCCGCAACCGGCCACTTTTCCGCTCGACGGTCACGCCGGGATAATTACCGGTCTTTTGTCGACCGCCGGTCAAGGTGTTGAACAGGGTGGTCTTGCCGCTGTTGGGCGGACCCACCAACGCGATCCGGGCCAATCGGACCTCTCCGTTGGCGAGGGTGATCGCGGTCATGATGACGCATACTCCAGAGTCAGCTCCGGCTTGGCGTCCATCGCCGATTCGTGTAGCGGCCCGACCAGCACGGCATTGGCTTCACAACGGCGCAAGGCGATGGTCATGGTCTGGTTGATGCGCACGGCCAGCGGGTCCTGCCCCAGAAAACCGTGGTGCAGCACCTCGACGCGCGCGCCTTCCACAAACCCCATTTCCAGCAGACCGCGTTCGACATCGCGATCACTCGCGCCACCGCTCACGGCCAGGATGCGGCCGACACTACCCCGCCGCATCTGCCCCAGGGGTTGGGTGAAGCACGAGCCCACGGCTTGGCCCGACGCAAATGCCTGGGGGTTCCGTTCACCGTAGGTATTCATTCAGGCGCCCTCCGTGGCCGTCCGAGTCTGACCCGGCGCCCGCAGCATCTTGTCTACCTCATCCAGATGGGTTTGCTCCTCGGCGATCTGGGTGCGCGCGTACTCTTCCAGACGCACGTCCCGGTCCCGGGTGCAATCCAGCAGTTCGTAGTAGGCCTTGAGCGCCTCGCCCTCATGCGCCAGCGATTCCCGCAAAATATCGCCGATGTCGTGTCGATGCGTTTCCAGCAACGGCCCGATGCCCAGCGAGGGATGACCACCCAGACTGGTAATCAATTCCCCGGCCTGGCGGGCGTGCAGCAAGCTTTCATCGGCCTGCGCGTTGAGCCAGCCGACGATGGGGATGCGGTTGTAGCCGTACACCATCAGCGCGTAGTGGGTGTAGCGCACTACCCCGGCCAACTCCAGTTCGAGAACCCGGTTGAGTATCCGGATCGCGGCGTCTTTATCGAAGGCTTGAGTCATCGCTATTTCCCTTAATTGTTGCGAGGAGACGGGTGCTTGCGGCTGGCCGGAGAAGGAAGCCCTATCGGTGACCGATCACAACACTGTCGGCATTTCTACATGTTGAAAACATCATATTACAAATGATAATAGTTCTCAAGCATTAAATAACTTTATGTTTTTAATAACATTATTTACATATAAATCAAACCAACTCCCGTGCGCGCCGACGCCAAAAAGGACGATGCAATCGGAATGCCCACATTTAACGATCAACGGAATCCATCGTTTATCTATAGAAATCAGTGGCTTTTGTTCAGGCGGTCAACACAAACCAGACGTATTAATAATGCCCTATAATAATGACATAAAAGGCATCTGGCGCTCGAAGCGTATTCGAAATTCGATCGAAATGGAGACCGCATGAGTTTCACCCTGGAGAACAAGGTCACCGCTGGTTTTAGCGTTGCCCTGCTGTTGACTCTGATAATCAGCGCCGTTTCCTGGCGCAGCAACGATCAACAAAGTCGTGAAGCCGATTGGGTGCAACATACGCAGGAAGTACTGGCGCGGCTTGAAGCCCTGCTCTCCAGCATCACTGACGGCGAGACCGGCCAGCGTGGATTCATTATCACCGGCGATGAAACCTACCTTGAACCTTATCAAACCTATCGGGTAAAAGCCGATGGTGAATACCAGGCCCTGCTCCGGCTGACCGCAAACCATCCACTCCAGCACGCACGCCTGACAAACTTGCAGCCACTGCTTGAGGCACGGGCCAGCGAGATAACGAAGAATATCGAGCTGCGCCGCCAGGGCTTCGAAGTGGCCGCGCAAGCCATTCGATCCGGCCACGGCAAGGCGCTGCACGACCAGATTCGCTATCGGATTGGTGAAATCGAGGCAACTGAGCGCGATTTGCTGATGCACCGGGAAATCGACGCAAAAGCATCTGCAAAGCTCAGCCGGTTGTTGATCGTTCTTAGAAGCCTGCTGGCTGTGGGGGTCATCGCCGTCGCGCTGGTCATCATCCACCGCGATATAGCCGGTCGTAACCAGGTGAAGGAAGCCCTGGTAAACGCCAATGCCCAATTGCAGGTCGCCACGAAACAGGCACAGCATGCGGATCGTATCAAATCGGCTTTTCTCGCCAGCATGTCGCACGAATTGCGCACGCCACTCAATTCCATCATCGGCTTTTCCGGTATCTTGTTCCAAGAACTGGCCGGCCCACTGAACACCGAGCAAAAAAAACAACTGGGTATGGTGCGCGACAGTTCGCGCCATCTGTTGGCGCTGGTCAACGACATACTTGATATTTCCAAAATCGAGGCTAATCAGCTCAAAGTGAGCCCTATTCCCTTCCCGCTTACCGAGTCGATCCATAAGGTTGTCACCCTGATCATGCCGCTGGTGGAACAGAAAGGGCTGGCGCTGCATACCCAAATCGCCCCGGATCTTGGCGAACTGGTCGCCGATCCACGGCGCGTCGAGCAGATATTGATTAATGTGCTCAACAATGCGGTCAAATTTACCGAGAGCGGTCGGATTACCTTGAGCGCCGAGCGGGTGGCCGATATATCGCCCCCCGGCGCGGCCGCGCCAACGCCCGGTGTGCGCCTGCAGGTGAGCGACACCGGCAGGGGTATCCGACCTGAGGACATCACCGAGTTGTTCCAACCTTTTCATCAGGTCGAGAATGGATTGACCCGCTCCCACGACGGAACCGGGCTGGGGCTGGCCATCAGCCATCGCTTGCTGGCCTTGATGGGGGGGCAGATTTATGCTGAAAGCACCCATGGCAAGGGCAGTGTGTTTACCCTTATGCTGCCCTTGAATGGGAGGCCGTTGTTATGAACGAAACAGTCCTGCTGATCGAAGACAACGCAGAAAACCGCTATCTGACCACCTTCCTGCTGGAGAAATCCGGCTATAGCGTGATGGCCGCACCGGACGGACCGCACGGCTTGACTCTCGCTCAGAAGCAACCGGTCGACCTCGTCCTGCTCGACATCCAGTTGCCCGGCATGGATGGTTATGCCGTGGCGCGGGCGCTGCGCGCCAACCCGCTTACTCGCGACCTCTCCATTGTTGCGGTGACCTCTTATGCCATGGCCGGCGACCGTGAGGCGATCCTCGCCGCCGGTTGCGACGGCTATCTGGAGAAGCCGATCGATCCGGAAACCTTCGTCGCTGATATAGCCGGCTTTCTCCAACAAAAATCGTCGCGAGGTGGGCCATGACGCGCATCCTGGTCGTCGATGACCACGAAGAGAACCGTTATCTGTTGCGCGCCCTGTTCGAGGGCCACGACTACCGGGTGGATGAAGCCAATGACGGGGCCGATGCGCTCAGCATCGCCCAGCGGACACCGCCCGATCTGATCGTCACCGATATCCTGATGCCGGTTATGGATGGTTTTCAGCTCTGCCGCGAGTGGAAGACCGATACCCGGCTGCGGAAAATTCCCTTTGTGTTTTACACCGCCACCTACACCGACTTGAAGGATGAGGCCTTTGCCCTGAGCCTGGGCGCAGATAAATTTATCGTTAAACCCATGGAACCGAGCGATTTTCTCGCCATGATCCACGACCAACTGGCTCGCGGCGCGCCCTCGGAACAGCCTGTCCGGTCGGTTGACGAAGCGATCGTACTCAAGGAATACAACGCCATCCTGATCCACAAGCTGGAACAGAAAATCAGTCAACTGGAGGCCACATCGCAGCGCGTATGGCTGACCCAGGAACGCCTCACGCTGGCGCTGGACGCGGCGAACGCCGGTATCTGGGATTGGAATCTGTCCAGTGGGCGCATTGTCTGGAACGATGCCCATGCCAAGATATTCGGGTTGACGCTGGAACAGTTCGATGGCCGCTATGCGACTTTCCGGCGCTGCGTGCATCCAGACGACATCCAGGTCATTGAAGACAAGGTCGAGGCCGCTCGCACGCAGCACTTGGACTATCAACATGAGTACCGGGTGATCTGGCCGGATGGCTCCCTACACTGGATCGCCGGTCGAGGGCGCTTTCTCCACGACGAGAGTGGAACGCCGGTGCGCATGTGTGGCGTCGTGATTGATATCAGTCAACGCAAAGCGGACGAAGAGCGCTTGCGCTTGGCGGCGGCGGTGTTCCAGCACGGCAATGAAGGCGTGGTGGTCACCGATGCGGATGTCGGTATCGTCGGGGTCAACGCCGCTTTTACCCGGATCACCGGCTATTGCGAAGAGGAGGTATTGGGGAAAAACCCGCGGCTACTCCAATCGGGTCGGCACCACCACGAGTTCTACGCAACGCTCTGGGCCACACTCCAGGTAAACGGTCACTGGCAGGGTGAAATCTGGAACCGGCGTAAAAACGGTGAGGTATATCCCGAACTACTCAGCATCAGCGTGGTGTGCGATTCTCGAGGCAAGGTCGTCAACTACCTGGGCGTGTTCACCGATATCAGCGGGATTAAAAACATCCAGGAACAACTTGACACTCTGGCGCATCACGACCCGCTTACCAATCTGCCCAACCGGCAACTATTCCAGGAGCTATTACAGCTCTCCATGCAACGGGCCAGTCGGGAACGGGACCAGATGGCTCTGCTGTTCATGGATCTGGATCGTTTCAAGAACATCAATGACAGCTTGGGTCATGCGGTGGGCGACCATCTTTTGGTGCAAGTCGCCCTGCGCATCAAGAAGGTGTTGCGTGACATCGACCTGGTCGCCCGCATCGGTGGCGATGAATTCAACATCATCCTGGATCACTTGAGTGATGTACAGGAAGCGGCTGTCGTCGCAGAACGGCTGATTGCCGCCATTAGCGAGCCGTTCGAAATCGACGGCAATACCTTTTATATCGGGGTCAGCCTCGGTATTGCCCTCTATCCCGGCGATGGTGAGGATACCCAAACCCTGCAAAGCAACGCAGACGCGGCTCTCTACCAAGCCAAGAACGAAGGCCGTGGCACTTACCGTTTCTTCGCTAATGAATTGGCCGAGACGATCAAGGAGCGCATGGCGCTGGAAACCCTTTTGCGCCAGGCGCTGGATAGCCAGCAACTGGAACTGCATTATCAGCCCCAGGTGAGCTTGAGCGATGGCCATATCATCGGCGTCGAAGCGCTGGCGCGCTGGAACAATCCTCGTTTTGGCACGATCTCGCCCGCCCGCTTTATTCCCCTGGCGGAAGAAACCGGCCTGATCGTGGCCCTCGGCGAATGGGCGCTGATCACGGCGTGTCGCCAGATGCGAAAATGGCTCGACGCCGGCGCCACGCTGCACTACGTCGCGGTCAATGTCTCCGCGGTACAACTGACCCGCGGCGATCTCATCGCTTCGGTGCGGGCCGCGCTGGCGGAATCCGGCATCGAACCGGGCCAACTGGAGCTGGAAATCACCGAAAGCTTTGTCATGGCCGACCCGGAAGCCGCGATAGGTTTACTCACCGAATTGAAAGAACTCGGGGTTCGGATCGCTATCGACGACTTCGGTACGGGCTATTCCTCGCTGGCCTATCTCAAGCGCCTGCCCCTGCATTTGCTCAAGGTGGATCAAAGCTTCGTCCGCGACATGCTGGACGATCCCAACGACGAAGCCATCGTCCGCGCGGTCATTGCCTTGGGACACAGCCTGGGCCTCAACATCATGGCCGAGGGCGTCGAAACGGCCGCGCATGCCGAATGCCTGATCGCGCTGGGATGCGATGCGGCTCAAGGCTGGCATTACGGCCGTCCGGCGCCAGGCTGACCGCCTGGAAGCCACAAAAACCCCAGGGTTCGATAACGAGCCCGCTTGTCCATGCGGACAAGGATCGAGGGTAGTACTATGGACACCTTGACCCGAAGACAGACGGAGACTTGAAGCAGGATGAAGGCAGCCGGTTTAGTGCATGACGGAATGACCATCGACGAACGCCAGACGGCACTCTGGCTGGCGAGCGTGTTTTCGCTGCGAATGCTGGGCTTGTTCATGATCCTGCCGGTGTTCGCGTTGTATGCCGAACACCTGCGCGGCAATACGCCGGCGCTGGCGGGTTTGGCCATCGGCGTCTACGGTTTCAGCCAGGCGCTGTTCCAGATTCCCTTCGGCTTCCTCTCCGACCGCTACGGCCGCAAGCGGATGATCTATCTGGGCCTGCTGATCTTCGCCCTGGGCAGCGTGGCGGCGGCGCTGGCCGATTCCATCTGGGGGGTGATCCTCGGCCGGGCGCTACAGGGCGGCGGCGCGGTGTCGGCGGCGGTGATGGCGCTGGCGGCCGATCTGACCCGCGAGGAACACCGC
>JAPUDV010000070.1:17124-69309 GCA_027492875.1 Candidatus Competibacteraceae bacterium
GGCATCTTCACCCTGCACCTGCTGCTGACCGCTACCTTCGTCGCCGTGCCGCTGGCGCTACGCGACGCCGGTCTGGCCAGCGGGAAGCACTGGGAAGTCTATCTGCCGGCGCTGCTGTTCTCGATAGCGGCGATGGCGCCGTTCATCATTGTCGCCGAGAAGCAACGCCGGCTCAAACCGGTGTTCCTGGGGGCGATTCTGCTGCTGGCACTGACCGAGTTCGGCCTGTTGACCTTGCACGATAGCGTGCTGGAGATCAGCCTGCTGATGCTCGCGTTCTTTACTGGCTTCAACCTGCTGGAAGCCACGCTGCCTTCGCTGATCGCCAAAATGGCGCCACCCGACGCCAAGGGCACGGCGATGGGCGTCTATTCCAGCAGCCAGTTCCTGGGGGCGTTTGCCGGCGGGGCGCTGGGCGGCCTGCTGCACGGGCGGGTCGGCCTCCAGGGGGTGTTCGCTTTCGCGACGCTGGCCGCGCTGGCCTGGCTGCTGGTGGCCTGGACCATGCGGAACCCGAACTATCTGAGCAGCTACCTGCTGAACGTGGGCGCGCTGGACGAGGGACAAGCCTGGGATCTGGCGGCGCGGCTGACGCAGGTGCCGGGCGTGGAGGAGGCGGTGGTCATCGCCGCCGACAGAGTGGCCTATCTCAAGGTGGACCGGCGCGCGCTCGATGAAGCGGCGCTGCGCATGTATGCGGTGGAGGGCTGATGTGGCATGATGTCCGCACCGACTACCCAATTGAAATTCATGTGGAATCATAAGGAGTAAAGCGCCATGGCCAGCGTCAACAAAGCGATTCTGATCGGCAATCTGGGCAAGGATCCGGAAGTGCGCTACATGCCCAGCGGCGACGCGATCACCCACATCAACATCGCCACCACCGAAACCTTCAAGGACCGCGAGGGAGTCAAGCAGGAGCGCACCGAGTGGCATCGTGTGGTCTTCTTTGGCGCTCTGGCGAAAATCGCCGGCGAATACCTGAAAAAAGGCCGCTCGGTGTACATCGAAGGCCGCATTCAGACCCGCAAGTGGCAGGGGCAGGACGGTCAGGACCGCTACACCACCGAAATCGTCGCCAACGAAATGAAAATGCTGGGCGGGCGCGGCGATTCCGGCGGCGAGGCCTCGTTCGAGCCGCGCGCGTCGGAGGAAAATGCTGCTCCGGCATCGAGAGCGCCGCAGGGTCCGGCGCGGACTCCGCCCGCGCCAAAACCGGACGCGGATAACAGCTTCGACGATGATATCCCGTTCTGAGCCGGTCGAAGCATCACAACGCCCGGGCCGGTTGCCACCCACGCAACCGGCGCGGAACGCTCAGAATCGCCCCAGCGCTTCGCCGGTCTGCGCCAGCAGACGGGCCAGCCAGGGTTTCTTGCCGGTATAGGTGATTTCGTACAGATCCGCCCCGGCGCTAGCGTCCAGCAAATAGTCGTCGCTGGTGCGCAACTCGTCCACCAATTGGCACTCCAGCGCCCGGGCGCCGTACCAGTGTTCGCCGGTCGCCACCCGCGCCAGATCCACCCGTGGGCGATGCGCTTTGACGAAGTCCTTGAACAGGGCGTGCGCGTCCTCGATTTCCTCCTGAAACTTATGCCGGCCCTGATCGGTGTTCTCGCCGAAAATCGTCACCGTGCGCTTGAATTCGCCGGCCGTGAACTGCTCGTAATCGACCTCGTGTTTCTTCAGCAGACGGTTGAAATTGGGTAGTTGGGCGACGACCCCGATCGAGCCGAGTATGGCGAATGGCGCGGCGATGACGCGATTGGCCACGCAGGCCATCATGTAGCCACCGCTGGCCGCCACCTTGTCCACCGCCACGGTCAGCTTCACCCGCCGGTCGCGGATGCGCAGCAGTTGCGCCGCCGCCAGCCCGTAGGCGTGCACCAACCCGCCGGCGCTCTCCAGCCGCAGCACGATTTCATCCTCCGCTTGGGCGACGGTCAGCACCGCCGTCACCTCCTCGCGCAAGGACGCCACCGCCGTGCCGCGAATGTCGCCGTGGAAGCTCAGCACGAACACCCGCCGGCGCTCGGTTTTCTCGCGCTGTTTGTCGTGCGCCTTGCGTTCCTTTTGGGCCTGCTTGAACCGCTTTTTCGACAGAGTGGCGGACTTGAGCGCCAGCGCCATGCTGTCGTAATTTTCGTTGAGATGGCGGATGTCCAGCCGCCCGTGACTCTCTCCCCGCTGGCCGCCGCGCGCCACCAGCGCCACGATACCGCCGACCATGACCAGCAATGCCGCCACGATGGTGACGGCCTTGGCCAGAAACATCCCGTATTCACTCAAAAATTCCATCACGCTCCGATCTCCAAAAGGCTGTTGATTTTTTTGCCGTTGCCGGGATCAACCCGCTTCGGGTGTCTCCGCCAGTTCCCGAAGCACTTCGGGATAACGCTCGGCGATTTTGAGCGGGGGTAACGGGTTCCCACGCCGGAGCGTGGGAACCCGATGAGATAGGCGGTGTCGTTCAGCGCGAAGAAGTTCACCCGCCGTACCAGATGCGGGTGCCGTAACTACGTGATCGTTTGCGCTTCCGGCAGATCGGGCATACCCCGACCGCGTCCCATTCGCGTGGGTGAAGACAACCCGGACAGGTCACCTCGACCGGCTGGGCATGAATTTCTTCCGATGACGCGGTCATGCGGAACGCTCCCCCTCGATAAATACGGTTGTGCGATGATTGTATCAGGGCAATGGGATAGCGCCGTTTTCCAAGACGCGCGATGAGGGCGTGTATTTTCGTCGCCGCGCGACGGTGGCCCACGACGCGGGAAGGTGGCCGCGCGGACATAAAAAAACCCGCTTGGCGGGACGGCCCGGGCAGGTTCGACCCGCTTTAGCGAAATGTGTCAAGCGCCTGCAAGCCGAGCATCCAAATCGGCGTTGGGCATCAAGCCTGGACACTCGCCCCGTGCCGTCAACAAGACCGAGCACCGCGCTCAGGCATCGTTGTACAGGTCGATGACGGCGTTTTCGGCGGATTCATAGCCGGCCTTGGCGCTGTCGGACCGCGCGCGGGCCAGACAGTCCAGATAGGCCCGGTCGATATCGCCGGTCACGTATTCGCCGGTAAAACAGGAGGCATCGAAAGTTTTGAGGGCGCGGTTGCCACGGCGCACCGCCTCCTCCAGATCGGGCAAATCCTGGAAGATCAGATGATCGGCGCCGATGGCGCGGGCCACTTCTTCCTCGGAACGGCCATGGGCGATCAACTCGTAAGCGGCCGGCATATCAATGCCGTAGACGTTGGGGTAGCGCACCGGCGGCGCGGCCGAGGCGAAGTAGACGCGGCGGGCGCCGGCCTCGCGGGCCATGCAAATAATCTGTTCGGAGGTGGTGCCGCGCACGATGGAATCGTCCACCAGCAACACGTTTTTGCCGCGAAACTCCAGATCGATCGCGTTCAGCTTCTGCCGCACCGATTTCTTGCGGATCTTCTGGCCGGGCATGATGAAGGTGCGAGCGATGTAACGATTCTTGATGAAGCCTTCCCGGTACTTGATGCCCAGAATCGACGCCATTTGCAGGGCGGCGGTGCGGCTGGTGTCGGGAATCGGAATCACCACGTCGATGTCCTGATCCGGCCAGACCCGCAGGATTTTTTCGGCCAGGTATTCGCCCATCCGCAGCCGGGCCTTGTGCACCGAGACCTGATCCATGATCGAATCGGGCCGGGCCAGGTACACGAACTCGAAGATGCAAGGGGAATAGCTCGGGTGGTCGGCGCACTGGCGGGCGTGCAGGCGCCCGTCGAGGTCGAACAGCACCGCCTCGCCCGGCGCCACGTCGCGGATGCGCTGAAAGTCCAGCGCGTCCAGCGCCACGCTTTCGGAGGCGGCCATGTACTCCATGCCGCTCTCGGTCTCGCGCCGGCCGAACACCAGCGGCCGGATGCCGTGCGGGTCGCGAAAGGCCACCAGGCCGAAACCGACGATCAGCGCCACGGCGGCGTAGGCGCCCCGCACCCGCCGATGCACCGCCGCCACCGCCGCGAAGATATCCTCGGCGTCGATCGACAGCTTGCTGCGCTGCTGCAATTCGTGGGCGAACACGTTGAGCAGGATTTCCGAGTCGGAATTGGTGTTGATGTGGCGCAGGTCGGAGCGGAACAGCTCGTCCTTGAGTTGGGTAGCGTTGGTCAGGTTGCCGTTATGGGCCAGGGTGATGCCGAACGGCGAGTTGACGTAGAACGGCTGGGCCTCGGCGGAATCGGAACTGCCGGCGGTCGGGTAGCGAACGTGGCCGATCCCGATGTTGCCGTGCAGGTTGCGCATGTGGCGGGTACGGACGACATCGCGGACCAAGCCGTTGTCCTTGCGCAAAAACAGGCGGCCGAAACCGCAGGTGACGACGCCCGCCGCGTCCTGGCCGCGGTGCTGCAATACGGTGAGGCCGTCGAACAGGCTCTGATTGACCGGGCCACGCCCCGCAATACCGATAATTCCGCACATCTGCCACCACCCGCGCGTGCTGGACGGCTGCCGCCGTCATTTGGGAACGATTTCAGGGAAGCGAAAGTTCTGGGCCAGCTCCGGCGGCAGAAAATCCCGCAGCCAGAGGGCGGTTTCCTGAAAATGACGCAGCAGCAGCGACTGCTGCCACCAGGGATCCTTGGGCAGCGGCGTCAGTCCCGCCGCCAGCACCAGCACGGCGACGACGGCCGCGCCGCGCGCCAAACCGAAGCTCATGCCCAAGACTCGGTCGGTGCCGGTCAGGCCGGTGTAGTGGACCAGATAGGACGCAAGGATGCCGATCAATCCGCCGATGAGCAGCGTGACGAGGAACAGGCCGCCGAAAGCGACCGCGGCGCGCAGCGATGGCACATCCAGGTAGGGGGTCAAATACGCGGCGCCGCGTTCGGCGAACAGGAAGGCGATAGCGAAGGCGGCGATCCAGGTGGCCAGCGAAATCACCTCGCGCAACAGGCCGCGCCAGAGTCCGACCAGCATAGAGAGCGCGATGATGGCGATGATCAGGTAATCCGCCCAGTTCCAGTTCATCGGTTGCGGTATCCCGCTCCGAAACGTTTGCGCGCAGGGATCATGAGGGGAAAAGTCGCTTGCGGTCGCTCGGGGGCTTGCATCTTAGCAAAAACGCGGCTGGGCTGAAACGCAGCGGCCATCGGCGGTTCACTGCCAGATACGCACCAGGAACAGCGGCCGGCCATTGGCCGCGGTCTGCTCGACCGCCGCCCGAATATTGCGGCTCCGGTAGCGGTCGCGCACGGCATAGGCATTTTCCTGTAGAGCGAAACTGGCCACCACGACGCTGCCACCGGTTGGAGCGGGGGCCGGCGGACTCGGAGCGGACGCCCGGGATTTGGCGACCAGTTCGATTTGAGGCAGGGCGGCGGGCGGTTTGGCGCGCGCGGCCTGGGCCTCGGCCTGGGCCTTGCGATGGGCAGCCTCGGCCTGGGCCTTGCGACGGGCTTCTTCGGCGCGGGCGGCCTCCTGGCGGGCGATTTCGGCCTGAGCCTTGCGATGGGTGGCCTCGGCCTGAGCCTTGCGACGGGCTTCTTCGGCGCGGGTGGCCTCCCGGCGGGCAGCTTCGGCGGCGCGGCTGGTTTCGGCCTGAGTGGAAGCAGTTTCCGCAGCGGACGAATGCGGCGGTGGGGCGGCTTGCTGGGCGGCTTGCAGGCGAGTGGCTTGGCGGGTGGCGGCGACGCCGCGAGCCTCTTCGGCGCGGGCGCGCGTTTGCGCCGCTTCCGCCTGCTCCTGGCGGCGAGCGGCCTCGGCGCGGGCCTTGGTCGCCGTGATGCGTTCGGCCTCGGCCTGGTCCCTGGCGACGCGCGCGGCTCCCTCTTGAGCGGTCTGGGCGGTGTCAGCCGGCGAGGTCGGTTCACCTGAAGCTGCGGGCTGGGCCACCGTTGGGGTGGTGTCGACCGGCGCGGGAGTATCCGCCGGCGCCGGGGCGGAGATGGTCAGCGCCGGCGGCTTCGGCTCGCGCGGCGGCGGAGTGTCCGGCGCGCGGGCGGCCGGTGGATGCGCGCCGGGCGGAGTGCGCGATTTTTCCAGCAACTCCGGGACGAAGATCACGGCCAGCGCGGTGATGACGGCGGCGCCGACCAGACGTTGGGTTAAGCGGTTGTTCAAAATCAAGCCTCCCGGGATTGCGGCGGGGGGAAATCGGATAGCCACGGCTGGTCAACCAGCACGGGCGCGACGGTCTGGAACGAACCCAGCACGACGATGCGGTCGCCGGGTCGCGCGGCGGTTCGGGCGATTCGGCAAGCGGCGGCAATGTCGGCGGCGGCGGTCGTCCGCGCGCCGGCGATCCGCAGCAAGCGCGCCAGTTCATCGCCGGAGCGGCCGCGCGGTCCGGCCAGGGTGACCGGATGCCAAGCATCGATCAGGCCAGTCAATGCCCCGATGACACCGGGCGCATCCTTGTCGGCCAGCAGGCCGAGGATGGCCCGGGTTTGCCCGGCGCAGGGTCGCTCCCGCAGGTTGGCGGCCAGGACAGCGGCGCCATGCGGATTATGGGCAACATCGAGAATCCACTCAACCGGGCCGGAGATGCTTTGAAAGCGACCGGGCAAGTCGGCTTGCGCCAATCCGGTACGAAGGGCGGCGGCGGAAACCGGCAACCGACCACGCAGGCTGGCCAGGGTCATCAGCACGGCGGCGGCGTTGCCGGTTTGGTGTGAGCCGGCCAGCCCCGGCAGCGGCAGGTCGTCGAAGCACAGCGCGTCCGACCACCAGCGCCAGGTCTGGCCGGTGCGGGCAAAGCCATAGTCGCGACCCGCTTGCAGGTAAGTCGCGCCGATGTCGCGCGCGTGTTCGACCAGCCGGCGTGGCGGATCGAAATCGGCGCAGATGGCCGGCCGGCCGGCGCGGTAGATGCCGGCTTTTTCGTAGCCGATGCTGTCGCGATCCGGTCCCAACCAGTCGGTGTGATCGAGGCCGACGCTGACCACCAACGCGGCGTCGGCCTCGACGACGTTGACCGCGTCCAGCCGTCCGCCGAGGCCGACTTCCAGCAGCGCGACCTCGACGCCGGCTTCGCGAAACAGCTCCAGCGCCGCCAGGGTGCCAAATTCGAAGTAGGTCAGGGAAACGTCGCCGCGAGCCGCGTCGATGCGGGCAAAAATCCGACAGAGCGCGTCGTCGCTCGCTGCCGCGCCATCGACGCGAATGCGCTCGTTATAGCGCAACAGGTGCGGCGAGGTATAGGCGCCGACCCGGTAACCGGCGGCCCGCAGTATCGCTTCCAGCAGGGCGACGCAGGAGCCTTTGCCGTTGGTGCCACCGACCGTGATCGCGAGGTGGGACGACGGTTTCGGTTGCAGCCGGCGCAACGCAGTCCGCACCCGCTCCAAACCCAGTTCGATGGTTCGAGGGTGCAGGGTTTCCTGCCAGCGCAGCCAGTCATCCAGGGTCGCAAACCGCGGGGCGGGCATGAGGCGGTGTCTCGATGCGCGCGTCTAGGCTGCCACGGCCGGGCGGCCGGTCAGCATCGCCAGCAGGCTGGCCAGCCGGTCGCGCAACTCGCGGCGGTCGAGGATCAGATCGATGGCGCCGTGCTCCAGCAGGAACTCGCTGCGCTGGAAGCCGGGCGGTAATTTTTCCCGCACGGTTTGCTCGATCACCCTCGGGCCGGCGAAACCGATCAGGGCCTTGGGTTCGGCGATGTTGATGTCGCCCAGCAGCGCCAGGCTGGCGGAGACGCCGCCGGTGGTCGGATGGGTCAGCACCGAGACGTAGGGGATGCCGTGCTCGGCCAGCCGGGCGAGCACGGCGCTGGTTTTGGCCATCTGCATCAGCGAGACCAGCGCCTCCTGCATCCGCGCGCCGCCGCTGGCGCAAAAACAGACGAAGGGAATGTGTTCTTGCAGGGCGATCCGGGCGGCGCGGACGAAGCGCTCGCCGACCACCGATCCCATCGAGCCGGCCATAAACTGGAATTCGAAGGCGGCGGCCACCACCGGCATGCCCTTGAGCAGGCCGCGCATGGCGATCAGCGCATCCTTTTCCTCGCAGGCTTTCTGCGCCTGGGCCAGCCGGTCCTTGTATTTCCTGCTGTCCTTGAACTTGAGGAAATCGGTCGGTTCGATATCGTCGCCGATTTCACTCGGTTCGGCTTCGTCCAGGAAGCCGAGCAGGCGCTTGCGGGCGCCGAGGTACATATGATGGCCGCACTTGGGGCACACTTGCAGATTGCGCTCCAGTTCGACCCGATACAGCACCGCGCCGCATTCCTCGCACTTGCTCCACAAGCCTTCGGGAATCTGGTGTTTGTTGCGGCCGTCGGTGCGAATGCGGGAGGGAACGAGTTTTTCGTACCAGCTCATGCCACGGGTTCCGGGTTTGAGGAGATCCTCCGGCGACCAAGCTGCCGGGCGGGCCTTGGAGGGCAACGAATGCGGTGGGGCGTTCAGTCGGCGAGAACGGCGGGCATGCGGGCTTGATCCATCGCCTGACGCATGGCGGCGATCTGCGCGGCGACTTCCCGGCGCATCCGCTCGGGGTCGTCGGCCAGTTCGCCCATCCGGGCGACCAGCGCGCTGCCCACCACCACGGCGTCGGCGATCCGGGCCACGGCGGCGGCGGTCGGCGGATCCTTGATGCCGAAACCGACGCCCAGCGGCAGATCGGTGCAGGTCCGGATCATGGCCAGTTTCTCGGTAACCCCGGCAATGTCGAGCGCGGCCGAGCCGGTCACGCCCTTGAGCGAGACGTAGTAGAGATAGCCCTGTGCCCGTTGGGCGGTGCGGCGGATGCGCTCGACGGAACTGGTCGGGGCTAAAAGGAAGATGGGCGCGATCCCGGCGGCGTTCATCAGTTCGATCGGTTCGACCGCCTCTTCCGGCGGCAGGTCCACGGTCAGCACGCCGTCCACCCCGGCATCGCGGGCGGCGGCGACGAATTCCCCGTGACCCATGCGCTCGATGGGGTTGAGATAGCCCATCAGGACCAGCGGGGTCTGCGCGTCGGTTTGGCGGAATTCGCGCACCAGCTCCAGTACCCGCCGCAGGGTCATGCCCTGGGCCAGGGCTCGCTCGCAGGCTTTCTGGATGACCGGACCGTCGGCCATCGGATCGGAAAACGGCACACCCAGTTCGACGAGGTCGGCGCCGGCCGCGACCAGGGCGTGCAGCATCGGTACGGTCAGTTCCGGGCGCGGGTCGCCGGCGGTGATGTACGGAATCAGGGCCTTGCGCCCGGCGCGGCGCAATTCCTGGAAACGGCGGGTGATTCGGTTCATGGGGTGAGACTCTTACAGTTGGATGCCTTCCAGCGTGGCGACAGTATGGATGTCTTTATCGCCGCGGCCGGACAGGTTGACCACGATGCTCTGGTCGGGGCGCATCGTCGGGGCCAGTTTCGTGACGTAAGCCAGGGCGTGGCTGCTTTCCAGCGCCGGGATGATGCCCTCGGTGCGGGTTAAATCGTGGAAGCCTCGCAGTGCCTCGTCGTCGGTGACGGCGACGTACTGGACCCGGCCGATATCCTTGAGCCAGGCGTGCTCCGGGCCGACGCCGGGGTAATCCAGTCCAGCGGAGACCGAATGGGTCTCGATGATTTGGCCGTGCTCGTCGTTTAGCAGGTAGGTGCGGTTGCCGTGCAGCACGCCGGGCTGGCCGGCGCACAGCGTGGCGGCGTGGCGGCCGGTATCGATGCCGGAGCCGGCGGCCTCGACGCCGTAGATCGTCACCTCGCTGTCGTTCAGAAACGGATAAAACAGACCGATGGCGTTGGAGCCACCGCCCACGCAGGCCACCAGGGCGTCCGGCAGCACGTTGTGTTCGGTCAGCATCTGCTCGCGCGCCTCGCGACCGATCACCGCCTGGAACTCGCGCACCATCAGCGGATAGGGGTGCGGCCCGGCCACCGTGCCGATCATGTAAAAGGTGTTGTCCACGTTGGCAACCCAGTCGCGCAACGCTTCGTTGAGCGCGTCCTTCAGGGTGCGCGATCCGGAGGTCACCGGATGCACGGTCGCGCCCAGCAGCCGCATGCGAAAGACGTTCAGCGCCTGCCGCTGGATGTCTTCCGCGCCCATGTAGACCACGCATTCCATCCCCAGCCGGGCGGCCACGGTGGCGGAGGCCACGCCGTGCTGGCCGGCGCCAGTTTCGGCGATCAGCCGGGTCTTGCCCATGCGCTTGGCCAGCAGCGCCTGGCCGACGGTGTTGTTGATCTTGTGCGCGCCGGTGTGGTTGAGGTCTTCGCGCTTGAGGTAGATCTGTGCGCCGCCTAGTTGCCGACTCCAGCGTTCGGCGTGGTAGAGCGGGCTGGGGCGGCCGACGTAATGGGCCAGATCGGCGTCCAGTTCCGCCAGGAATTCGGGATCGTTGCGGCAGTTCCGCCAAGCCTCGTTCAGTTCGTGGAGGGCTTCCATCAGCGTTTCGGCCACGAACCGGCCACCGTAGCGGCCGAAATGACCGTCGGAGTCGGGAAACTGGCTGAAATCGACCGGGTTATGCAGTGCGGCTTTCACAATCGTTCACACCTCGAAAAAATGCGCGCATCAGTTCGGCGTCCTTGATACCTCTGGTTTTTTCTACCCCGCTGCTGACGTCCACCGCCTGCGGCCGGACCTGGCGGATCGCGGCGGCGACGTTGCCGGGGTGCAGGCCGCCGGCCAGAATCAGAGGCTTGCGGCGTTCGATGGGAATTTTCACCCAGTCGAAACCCTGGCCGGAACCCCCCATCTTATCGCCGCCGTGGCTGTCCAGCAGCAACCCGGCCGCGCTCGCGAACCGCCGTTCGTAGTCCCGCAGGTCGGCGTTTGCGCCCATCGGTACGGCCCTGAGGTAGGGCAAGCCGAAAACCGCGCAGTATTCGGCCTCCTCGTCGCCATGGAATTGCAGCAGGTGCAGAGGGACTTGGGATAAGACGGCGCGAACCGCCGCCAGTTCGGCGTTCATGAACAGGCCGACCGTGGTGACGAACGGCGGCAGGGCCGCGCTGATTCGCCGCGCCGCGTCCGCGCTCACCCAGCGAGGGCTGGGCGGATGGAACACCAGGCCAATGGCGTCCGCGCCCAATTCGGCCGCCGCCACGCCGTCCTCGGGACGGGTGATGCCGCAGATCTTGACGCGGGTGCGGGGAATCGGAGTCATGGAACGGATGCTGGGAAGGGTAGGGGCGGCTGAAAAGCTGGAGACTATCAGAATTCAGCCGGGTTTGTGGAGCGGTGTTCGCTCGCGCCGCGTGGTGAATCGCGGCGCGGCGCGGGAGGACCCGGATAAGAGATGCTGGAGGCGTCACCCCAGCGGTGTTAGCCCGACAGCATCCGCGCCGCCAGCACGATCTCGTACACCCCGAACAGCATGACCAGCGTTCCCGCCAGACGGCGCATCGCGGGTCGACGCATGAATCCCGCCAGCGCCGCCGCCGCCGTGCCCAGCGCCAGCAGCGCCGGCAGGGTGCCCAAACCGAAACTCAGCAACAGCAGCGCGCCTTCCAGCGCTCCACCCGCGCCGATTGCCCACACCAAGACGCTGTAGACCAGGCCGCAGGGCAGCCAACCCCACACCAAGCCGATGCCCAAGGCTTGCGCCGGGGTGTGCACCGGTAGCCAGCGCCGGCCCAGCGGCTCGATCCGCCGCCACAACACGCCGCCGGCCCGTTCCAATCGACTCAGCGCCGCCGACCAGCCGGCCAGATACAAGCCCAGCAACATCATGAACAGCCCGGCCAGCAGCTGCAGTCCCAACTGGGCATGACGGACGGACAACAGATGCGCCGCCCAGGCGCCCACGCCGCCGGCCAGCGCGCCAGCGACCATGTAACTGATGACGCGCCCGCCGTTGTAGGCCAGCAGGTACGGCAGACGGGCACGTAGTGGATGTCCCGGCGCGGGCGGCAGGCCCAGGGTCAACGCTCCGACGATGCCGCCGCACATGCCGAAACAATGCGCGCCGCCGCTCAGGCCGACCAGAAACGCGGCCAGATAGGGAGGATCGATGGCCATCCCGTCGCCCCTAGCGCAGCACCACGGTTTTACCGCCGTTCAGGAAAACCCGCCGCTCCAGGTAATAATGAATCGCCCGGGCCAGCACGATGTTTTCGATGTCGCGACCGACCGCCGCCAGGTGTTCCGGACTGTGCGCGTGGTCCACGCGCTCCACTTCCTGTTCGATGATCGGCCCTTCGTCCAGGTTGGCGGTGACGTAGTGGGCGGTGGCCCCGATCAGCTTTACCCCACGGTTGTAGGCCTGGTGGTAGGGTTTGGCGCCCTTGAAGCCCGGTAGAAAGGAATGGTGGATGTTGATCGCCCGCCCCGCCAGCGCCCGGCACAGTTCCGGCGACAGAATTTGCATGTAGCGGGCGAGCACCACCAGTTCGGTTCGGGTCTGCTCGACCAGGTCCAGAATCCGCTGCTCCTGCTCCGGCTTGGTCGCCGCCGTCACCGGCAGATGGTGGTAGGGAATCGCGTGCCAGTCGGCCAGATGCGCCAGCTCGCGATGGTTGGAAACGATGGCGGCGATCTCCATCGGCAGCGCCCCGGTGCGATGCCGGTACAGCAGATCGTTCAGGCAGTGCTCGGCCCTGGACACCAGGATCATCACCCGGGGTGGCTGGCGCCGGTCGTACAGACGCCAGTCCATCTCGAACTGGTCGGCCAGCGGGGTGAAATGCTCCAGCAGCGCCGCTTCGGTCGCTTCGTCCAGGTCGAACACCAGCCGCATGAAAAACCGGCCGGACTCGGTGTCGCTGAACTGGCTGGATTCCACGATGTTACCGCGATGGACGGCCAGCACGCCGGACACGGCGGCCACGATCCCCACCCGATCAGGGCAGGCAATGGTCAGAATGTAGCGAAGAATGGGCATGGAAATTTCGGCAGAGTTGCGCGGAAAAGGGCGGATTGTAGGGGAAATCGTCGCCGGTCACCCCGGCTTTTCCGTCGGACCCAGGGCATCGCGCAACAACGGCAGATGCAGCCGCACGCACTCCGCGCCGGCGGCGATCGCCTCGCTGGCGCGGTCGAAATCCATCAGCCCCAGATGCGCCAGCCTCGGCGCCAGCACCACGTCCGGCGGATCGCCCGCCATCCGCGCCCGGGTGATGCGGTCCTGCATGATGTGGATCGACCCGGCCATCACGTCGAACAGGCTGGGCGGCTCGTCGTCGTTTTCCTCCGGCTCCGGCTCCGGCGACAACCGGTCGTGCCGGTTTCCCAACACCGCCTGCCAGCCGGCGCTCAACCGCGCCAGCAGAGGACTGGCGGCGGTTCGCCGCGCCCAGCGCCCGCCCGGCAGATGCCGGCCGACGATATCGCCGTTCAGATTCACCGCGATCACCTGCTCCGCGCCCAGCGCCCGGCACAGCGACACCGGCAACGGGTCCACCAGCCCGCCGTCCACCAGCCAGCGCTCCCGAACCCGCACCGGGCTGAACAGTCCCGGCAGGGCGATGGAAGCGCGCACCGCCTCCAGCAGCGCGCCGCGCTGGAACCACACCTCGCGGCCGGTCTGGAGATCGGTGGCCACCGCCCCGAACGGCTTGGGCAGGGTCTCGATGGGCGCATCCTCGACCCGCTCGCCGAAGGCGCGCATCAGCCGTTCGCCCTCCACCCCGCCGAGGCGCACGTCCATGTAGCGGATGATCTCCCACCAGTCGATCTGCGAAACCCACTCTTCCAGCCGGTCCAGCCGGTCGCTGGCGTAGGCCGCGCCGACCAGCGCGCCGATCGAGGTGCCGGCCACCACCTCCGGCACGATGCCGGCCTGTTCCAGCGCCCGCAGGACGCCGATGTGCGCCCAGCCACGGGCCGAGCCGCTGCCGAGCGCGATGCCGAGCCGGGGTTTACGCGGCGGCATGACCGCCGCCTCCCTGGCCCTCCCGCAGTCGCGGCAGCAGTTCGACCAGATTGCAGGGCCGGGTGCGGGCGTCCAACTGGGCTTGCAGAATACGGTCCCAACCGGTGCGACAGGCTCCGGTCGAGCCGGGCAGGCAGAAAATGAACGTGGCGTTGGCCAGCCCGCCCAGCGCCCGCGATTGCAGGGTGGAGGTTCCAATCTCTTCCCAGGACAGCATGCGGAACAATTCGCCGAAGCCGTCGATCTCCTTGTCCAGCAGCGGCCGGATCGCCTCGGGCGTACTGTCGCGGCCGGTCATGCCGGTGCCGCCGGTGACGAGCACCACCCGCACCGTCGGATCGGCGATCCAGCCCGACACCACCGCCCGGATGCGGTAGATATCGTCGGGCACCAGCGTCCGGTCGGCCAGCCGGTGACCGGCGGCGGTCAACCGCTCCGCCAGGGTCTGACCGGACGCATCGTCGGCCAGGGTCCGGGTATCGGATACGGTCAGCACCGCAATCGCCAGCGGCAGAAATTCACGTTCGTTCATGACGGGCCCTCATGGCCGTTTCGAAGAAAATACAGCCGAAACCGCTTGAAATCCGGCGGGCTGGCCACATCTAAAAGACATCGATCACTCACTCATGCGAGGCTTCCTACCATGAACCCGACCCGTTTTGAACCTTGGCGGCACATGCACCACCTGCGCAATGAACTGGACCGGTTGTTCGAACCCTACAACGCCGGCAACGACCAATCCAGCATCGCCACCTGCGACTGGATTCCCGCCGTGGACATCAAGGAAGAGAAGGATCGCTACGTGCTGCGCGCCGATATCCCCGGCGTGGACCCGAAGGATATCGAAATTATCGCCGAAAATGGCATCCTGACCCTTCGCGGCAATCGTCCGGGCGAAACCCGCGAAACCCGCGCCGGCTACAGCCGGGTCGAGCGGCCCTGTGGCAGCTTCTACCGCCGCTTCAGCCTGCCGGACACCGCCGATCTAGCGCGGATCGCCGCCCGCAGCATGCACGGCGTGCTGGAAATCGGCATTCCCAAGCTGACCCATACCGTGTCGCGGACCGTCAAGGTCGAAGGTTGAACCCGATGACCGACGGGACCGCTCCCGCCGGCCGCCGCCCAAACTGCCTGGAACCGGTATGAAATACAAGGACTACTACCAAATCCTCGGTGTGGCCCGCGATGCCTCGGAAGAGGACATCCGGAAAGCCTACCGCCGGCTGGCGCGCAAGTATCACCCGGACGTCAGCAAGGAAGCCAACGCCGAGGAGCGCTTCAAGGAAGTCGCCGAGGCCCACGAGGTGTTGCGCGACACCCAAAAGCGCGCCGCCTACGACCAGCTCGGCAACAACTGGCGGGCCGGCCAGGAGTTCCGGCCGCCGCCCGGCTGGCAGAGTGGACGGCCATCCGCCGCCGCCAGCGGGTTCGGCGGCGGCGATTTCAGCGACTTTTTCGAATCGCTGTTCGGCAATCTGGGCGGGCTCGGTGGCTTCGGCGGCGCGCGCGGCTTTCACGGCGGCGGACGCGGTTTCCAGTCCGGCGGCGAGGGCCGGACCGTGGCGCTGGAGATCAGCCTGGAAGAGGCGTATCACGGCGGCCAGCGTTCCTTGCAATTACAAGCGCCGGAGATGGACGCCAGCGGCCGGGTCGGCGCCCAGACGCGCACCCTGAACGTCCGGATTCCCGCCGGGATAACCACCGGCCAGAAAATCCGGCTGGCCGGCCAGGGCGGCGGCGGGCCCGGCGGCGATCTTTATTTGAAAGTGACGATCCGGCCGCATCCGCTCTACCAGGTGAAGGGTCGCGACATCACCCTGGAACTGCCGCTGACGCCCTGGGAAGCGGCGCTGGGCTGCAAGGTCGAAGTGCCGACGCTGGGCGGGCCGGTGACGCTGAACATCGCCGCCAACGCCCGCAACGGCCAGAAGCTGCGGCTGCGCGGCCGCGGCCTGCCCGGCCAGCCGCCCGGCGATCAACTGGCGGTGCTGCGCATCGTCAACCCGCCGGCCGATACCGAGGAGGCGCGCGAAAGCTTCCGGCGCATGGCGCGGGAACTTTCGTTCGACCCGCGCGCTCACTGGGGACGGTGACGCCGTGACGCGGCCGTTGGCCAGATGGGCCGACGGTCGTTCCCTGGCCCAAAATCGCTGAATGTCGTTCCAGTTGGAGAGTTTTCGCCGCATGAACAACCAACGCCATCTCTTGTCGGCAGCCCTGCTGGTGCTGGGCCTCGCCGCCGCCGTGCCGCCGCCGGTTCAAGCCGCCCTGCCCGCTCTGGTGGATGGCCAGCCATTGCCGACCCTGGCGCCGATGCTGGAACAGGCCACCCCGGCGGTGGTCAACATCGCCACCGAAAGCCGGGTGCAACTGCGCCGCAACCCGTTGCTCGACGATCCGTTTTTCCGCCGATTCTTCAACATCCCCGACCAGCCGCGCGAGCGTCGGGCGCAGAGCGTCGGTTCCGGCGTGGTGGTGGACGCCCGTCGTGGCTACGTCATCACCAACCATCATGTGGTCGACGGCGCCGACACCATCACCGTCACCCTGCGCGACGGCCGTCAGCTCGACGCCAAGGTCATCGGTTCCGACTCGGAAAGCGACGTGGCGGTGATCCAGGTGCCCGCCCGCAACCTCACCGCCCTGCCGCTGGCCGATTCCGACCGGCTGCGGGTCGGCGACTTCGTGGTGGCCATCGGCAACCCGTTCGGCCTGGGCCAGACCGTGACTTCCGGCATCGTCAGCGCCCTCGGTCGCACCGGTCTGGGCATCCAGGGCTACGAGGATTTCATCCAGACCGACGCCTCGATCAACCCCGGCAATTCCGGCGGCGCGCTGGTCAACCTGCGCGGCGAGCTGATCGGAGTCAACACCGCCATCATCGCGCCCGGCGGCGGCAACGTCGGGATCGGCTTCGCCATTCCGGCCAACATGGTGGCGCGGCTGATGGAGCAGATCATCGCCCACGGTTCGGTGCGGCGCGGTCAGTTGGGGGTGTCGGTGCAGGATCTGACTCCAGAACTGGCGCGGGCTTTCAACCTGCCCGCCAGTCAGGGCGCGGTCATCGCCCAGGTCAGTCCCCGTTCCACCGCCGCCAAGGCCGGATTGAAGGAGGGCGACGTGGTGCTGCGGGTCAACGACCGACCGATTCGCGACGGCGGCGGCCTGCGCAACGCCATCGGCCTGCTGGAAGTGGGCGAGACGGTACGGCTGGAAATCCTGCGGGAGGGCAAGCCGCTCGCCCTCGATGCCAAGGTGGGCGAATACGTGCCGGTCAAGGCGGAAGGCGAGGCGCTCCATCCGCGCCTGGCGGGAGCCACTTTCGAGGACATCGGGCCGAATTCGCCGCTGGCTGGAAAGGTGCAGGGCGTACTGATCGCGGACGTCGATTCCGGCAGTCCCGCCGCCCGCGCCGGTCTGCGCAAAAACGACGTCATCATCGGCGTCAATCGCCGTCCCATCTCCAGCACCGCCGAATTGAAGCAACTCATGATCGATCGCGATGGGTTGCTGCTCAATTTGCAGCGCGGCCAGGAGGAGTTGGTGCTGATGCTGCGCTAAGCTGCGTGACCGGGAACGGTTTGCCGCCGCTCCCGGTTCCCCACGCTCAGTGCCCCGGCGCCCCGGCTTGCAGTTCCACCCGGTTCTGCTTCTGGTTGTAGCCTTGCCGGACGATGACCTCGTAATCCAGCCCGGCTTTTTCACCCGCCTGAATCTCGGTCTCGAACTGCACGGTCTGGAAATCGTGCAGGCTGGGGTTCAGCCGGCTGCGGAACACCACGTCACCCGGATAGTCGCGGCGGATTTGCACCGCGATCGACTTGCGGCTGTAGTTGCGGATGCGTTGCCGGTAAACCGCGTGCTCGTCCCAGCCCGCCACCTGGCTGTCCAGTTCCAGCTTCAGGCCATCCTCGCCCAGTTTGCGGTAGAGGTTGCCGCCCTTGACCTGCAACCAGAAATTGTCGCGGTAGACTTTCCGCTTGACCAGTTCGAACACCACCGCCGGATCGACGCCCAGATTCAGTTCGATCTTGTCGCCGATGGGCACGTACCTGAGATTCTGGGTGGTCAGATAGCTCAAGCCCTCGTGGCCGTTGGCGCGAAACACCCGGATCAGGCCGTCCGGTAGCGGGGTGCCGCCTAGTTTTGACGCCGTATCGTTTTTCAGCAGATACAGTCGCGCCAGTTGATCCCCGTACTCGCGCGGCCGGTAGCGGTACTGGACCGTCACGGGCACCGCGTCCGCCTCGAAACTGCGCAAGCGCTTGGCCCAGCCGTTCGGCACGGTCTCCGTGCCTTCGATGGTGTAGATGAAATACTCGCTCAGTCCTTCCTTGACGATCTCCTTGGGCGCCATCACGGCCGCGTCATACGCCATGGCGCCGCCAGCCATTTCCATCGCCGGCGCGGGTGGCGCCATCGCCTTGCGGGCCGCTCTCTGGCGCAGATCGCGATATTCCTCGCGCTTGAGTTCGTTGACCCGGCCGACCGGCATTTTCGCCAGCTCGGCGATTTTCTCCACCAGGTTGATGCTGCCCACCACCAGCCGCACCTGGGCGTTTTCGTAATCCTCGCCGGATTGATTGCGGACCCGCACGAAACTTTCCAGCCGCAGATGCCGTTCATCGGGATCGGCGACCGCCAAGTAGTCCGCCGCCCAGGTGATGCCGGAGGTGAAGTAGCTGATTTCGATGGTCGCCTCGCGGTCGGCGTCGCTTTGCACGTTCCAGTACAGGGTTTGCGGCCGGTCGTGCGGGAAGGTGGTGTCGAGCACGTCCAGTCCGGTTCGGGGTTCGCGGAAGCGCAGGTCCACCGAAGTCGGATCGATCAGGGTGTTGGCCCAGGAGAACTGCAAGGGGTTGACGCCCTGCTTGAAGGTCACCACCCGGCTTTCCCGCACCAGGGTCAAATCCTCGGAGTTGTAGATGGTCAGTTGCACGGTGCGCCGCTCGGGCACGGTGGCCAAATCGACGTTGCCGGCGGTAACCCGTAGCGGAGACAGTAACCCGAACAGGCAAAGCAGCGAATAGAGGGTCAGATGACGGATCATGGCGCTCACCACTCGTTGTTCAAAGTCAGCCGCAGGGTATGGATCTGTTTTTGCGCCTGGCCGTCGGTGGCGCGGGCAGGCAAATCCACATGGAACAGCAGCTTGTCGGCGTCGCTCTTTTCGGGATCGGGTTGGCGCAAAGTGCCGTCGCCCAGTTGCCATTCCGGATCGCGGCCGCTGTCGCCGCGAATATCGTTGCGGATCTGGCGCACGCTCTCGACGATATCCAGGGCTACGGGCGTGTCCTTGAAGTTCTCGATCTCGTATTTCAGCGTCACGTCGTGGCGATACAGATTGCCGGCGATGCGCTGGCGCTCGTTGCGATCCACGGTGCGCCGCACGCCGATGTCGCGGGCCAGGCCCAGATAGAGTTCCCATTCGTCGTCGGGCGGGGTAAACCGGCCGCGATCCTCGCCGAGGAAGGCGCTGCCGCCCTTGCCGTCATCCTGGAAGATGCGCGCCTTGCCTTCCGGCAGCGGTTCCCGGCCCAGCGGGCCGCCGGCATTCTTGATGACATAGTGCATCGGCACGTTGAGCTTATCTTGGGCGCGGTCCAGATAGCCGAATTGCACGGGGTCGCAAGTATAGGTCTTGCGCACCGGCACGGCGGCGAAGCGGTCCAGTAGCACTTCCTTGGTCTCGTTCAGCCCCAGCGGCTTCTCGAAGCGTTCGCCGACGCCGGCCCAGAACTGGGCGTTGTCGTAGGCCTCGTTGGCGGCGTTGTTCGCTCGCAGGTATTGCGCCAGATTGAGGGTCTTCTCATCGTGGTCGGCCACGGCGCGGTAGTGGAATTCCTTGCTCAGCCCACCCAGCACGTAGCTGATCCGCATGCGGGCCGCGCCGGAGGCGCTGGCGGCCACCGACCACACCAGGGCGGTTTCGTTGGGCGGATAGCTGACCGACAGCACCTTGGCGCTCAAGGGCTGCTCGCCGGTTGGGGCAAGGATGCGCAGCACCAGGGTATCGGGGTCGATGCGGGTGTTGGCCCAGGAAAAATCCACCTGATTGACGCCCTTGACCAGGGGCACGATGCGCTCTTCCTCGACCAGGGCGATTTGCGGGTGATCGAGCTGGATTTCCACCCGCTCGCGCACCGGCAGCGTGGTGAGCTTGATGCGGGCCAGCACGTCCGCCGGCGCGGCGCCGAGCAGCAACAGCAGGCCGAGCGGATACAACAACGGGGTTCGGTTCATCGGTCGCGACCTCCAAGGGTTGAGCGGGGTTCGGTATAACCATAAACGCTCGCGGCCGATTTTGGGGGTTAACGCGCCGTGAACTGGTACTGCGTTGCCCGGCGATTGCCAGGGTCTTTGTTGCCGAAGCCGTCGACCACAGTGTTCCAAATGGGCTTGAAGGTTTCGATTAGCATGTTTTCGCCCAATGGAATCCAGATATCGTCAACCATCAGGCAGCGATAGTAAAAATCTTGCAGTTCCAGATTATGAGCTTGTTCGATGGGGGCGGCATGTTGTCGGAGACGGTCTCGCATAGCGGTGCCAAAAGCAGCCATGCACGAAAATGATCTTGCGTCGTTTGGAGAAAACCCGATCGGGCTTGCCGGGGAGATTTTCGCGATGAAGGCGATAGCGATAACCCAAACCCTGCACGAGGCGGCGAACCTTGAGTTCCGGCTTGGTGTTCTTTCCATGAATCCGGCTTATCCGTTCGCTTCGGGCGGCGGGTGTCAGCGTATTCGTTCGCAGGGAAGGCCGAACGGGCACGGTCCGATCGATCCAGTAACCGGCCCGAACGCCCTCGTTCACCGTGCCCTGAGCGTCCTCGCGATCGCTTCCGCCCTCACGCATCCCTCGGCACCTCTTCCAAATCATCGTCGGAGACGCTGGCGGCGCCACCGGCCCGGACCCAGGCATCCACGTCTTCCTTCTTGAATTTCCAGAACCGTCCGACCTTGTGACCGGGCATTCCCTTACCGCTCACCCAGGCGTACACCGTATCCTTGCTGACGCCCAGATATTCGGCGATCTCATCGACAGACAACCAGCGGTCTTGCATGACAAACTCCAGCGGTGGCGAGTTTGAATAAAATTGTAGTAGTCATTGAAAGGATTGAATAGGGTTTGAACCGATTAAGAAAGATCAAGTAGTATCGGCACACAATTCAATCCCGTGGAAGCCCTCCAGCTCGCCTACATGGAGATACATGCAATTCACCATGACATTCCGACGTAAACTTCGGCTATTCAGCCAAACCGACCAGCATGTCCGTTGCCCACGGACCCTACATCCCCTCTCCTCGACAGGTCATCCACTTATGAACCCACAACCCCTGCGGGTCGGCGTCGGCGGCCCGGTCGGCTCCGGCAAGACCGCCCTGGTCGAAGCCCTGTGCAAGGCGCTGCGCGGCCGCTATCAAATCGCGGTGGTCACCAACGACATTTACACCTACGAAGACGCCCAGTTCCTCA
This sequence comes from Candidatus Competibacteraceae bacterium, assembly GCA_027492875.1. GTDB lineage: Bacteria > Pseudomonadota > Gammaproteobacteria > Competibacterales > Competibacteraceae > Competibacter. Next base: position 38,375 of record JAPUDV010000070.1, read on the forward strand.
CCCGCGCCCAGGCGCTGGAACCGGAACGGATCGTCGGAGTGGAAACCGGCGGCTGCCCGCACACCGCGATTCGGGAGGACGCCTCGATGAATCTGGCGGCGGTGGCGCAGTTGTGCGAGCGTTTTCCCGATCTGGATCTGGTACTGGTCGAATCCGGCGGCGACAACCTGAGCGCCACCTTCAGCCCGGAACTTTCGGACCTCACGATCTACGTGATCGACGTGGCGGCCGGCGACAAAATCCCGCGCAAGGGTGGTCCCGGCATCACCCGCTCCGACCTGCTGGTGATCAACAAAATCGATCTTGCGCCCCATGTTGGTGCGTCGCTGGAGGTCATGGAGCGCGATGCGAGCAGGATGCGCGGCGATAAGCCGTTCGTTTTCACGAATCTTAAGACCCGACAGGGGCTGGAGCGGGTGCTCGACTTCATCGTCGAGCGGGGGATGCTCGGCGCGGAACGCGGCCAGGCGGCTTGATCCGTTGATGGTGTTCCAGCGGGCGACCACGCCGTTTTTTGGAACGGGCCGGCGGGTGGCGTTTTGGCTTTTTGGGTGACATCGTCCGATTGCCGTTGCGCCTGCGCTTCCTCACGCTTTTCCCGTGGCCACGCACCCATTCCGTTCGTCGGATGCACCCGTTTGAAACTCGGTCTTGACCCTTGCGCCCGCTTTCGCCCCACTTTACCGCGCTGATGCCTTGCCTCGCACCATGATAAGGCGCACCCGTTTCGCCCGCAACGCACAGTCCGATTCAATCAATTGAATATCCTTGATATTGTCGTTTGGCACGGCATTTGATGAAGCACACTCCGGGTCCGCATCCGGGCGGATCGGTCCATCACCATATCGAGGACTGCGCATGACAAAGACAGTGTCGAAGTTATCTCATGGGCTGCTGGCCGGCGCGCTGGCGCTGGGCGCCACGCTGGCCCATGCCGCCGATACCATCAAGGTCGGTGTGCTGCACTCGCTGTCGGGAACGATGGCGATCAGCGAAACCACGCTCAAGGACACCGTGCTCATGCTGATCGATCAGCAGAATAAGAAGGGCGGTCTGCTCGGCAAGAAACTGGAAGCGGTGGTGGTCGACCCGGCCTCGAACTGGCCGCTGTTCGCCGAGAAGGCGCGCGAGCTGCTGCAAAAGGATAAGGTGGCGGTGGTGTTCGGCTGCTGGACCTCGGTATCGCGCAAGTCGGTGTTGCCGGTGTTCGAGGAACTGAACGGCATTCTGTTCTATCCGGTGCAATATGAAGGCGAGGAGTCGTCGCGCAACGTGTTCTACACCGGCGCCGCCCCCAACCAGCAGGCCATTCCGGCGGTGGACTACCTGATGAAGGATCTGGGCGTGAAACGCTGGGTGCTGGCCGGGACCGACTACGTCTACCCGCGCACCACCAACAAGATTCTGGAAGCCTACCTCAAGGCCAAGGGCGTCAAGGAAGAAGACATCATGATCAACTACACCCCGTTCGGCCATTCCGACTGGCAGTCCATCGTCGCCGACATCAAGAAATTTGGCTCCGCCGGCAAGAAGACCGCCGTGGTTTCCACCATCAACGGCGACGCCAACGTGCCGTTCTACAAGGAACTGGGCAATCAGGGCATCTCCGCCACCGATATTCCGGTAGTCGCCTTCTCGGTCGGTGAGGAAGAACTGTCCGGCATCGACACCAAGCCGCTGGTGGGCCATCTCGCCGCCTGGAACTACTTCATGAGCATCAAGGACAAGGCCAACGATGCCTTCATCAAGGAGTGGCACGCCTTCATCAAGGACAAGAAGCGCGTCACCAACGACCCGATGGAAGCCCATTACATCGGCTTCAACATGTGGGTGAAGGCGGTGGAGAAGGCCAAGAGCACCGATCCCGACAAAGTGATCGACGCCATGGTCGGCATCGAATTTCCCAACCTGACCGGCGGCATGGCCAAGATGCTGCCCAACCATCACCTGACCAAGCCGGTGTTCATCGGCGAAATCCAGGCCGACGGCCAGTTCGACGTGGTGTGGAAGACCAAGGGCCTGGTGCCGGGCGACGCCTGGTCCGACTACCTGCCAGGCAGCAAGGACATCACCGCCGACTGGGCCGACCCCAAGATCAAATGCGGCAACTACAACACCGTCACCAAGAAGTGCGCGGGGCAGAATTACCAGTGAGCTGATGAGCCCTCGATCCCCTCTCCCACACGGGGAGAGGGGAGTGCGTCCCTTCGCTCCCGAGCGGGAATGAGAGGATCGCGTTCCCCATCCGAACATTTCCAAGAGAGACACCCCGCATGGTATCCCGCACGCCGTTTCGCGCCGGGTTGACCGGTCTCGCCCTGCTGGTGCTGGCGCTGTTCGCGCCGCCGCTCGCCCACGCCGCCGATGACGCGACGCTGCGCGACGTCTTGGCGCAACTCCACGACGCCGACTTTTCTGGAAAAGCCACGCTGGTGGAAACCCTGGTCGGGCTGGATCATCCCCGGGTCGCCGCCATCCTGAACGCGCTGGCCGCCAGTCGCCTCTACTATCAGGAAGAAGGCAGCCGGGTGGTGATCGGCCTCGACGATGAGAGCGAGATGGCGATCGAGGAAGCGGTAACCGGCGAGGCGCTGGGAACGATCGGCAAGCGCGATCTGGAACGCATCACCGCCAACAACCGCCTGCGGGCGCTGATCGAAAATCAACTGGCCAGTCTGGGACTGTCCAGCGCCGACCCGCAACAGCGCAAGATGGCGGTCGAGGCTTTCCTGCGCGATCCCAAGGTGGAGGGAACCGCGCGTTTGCGGGCGCGACTGACCATGGAACCGGACAAGAAAATCCAGGAATTATTGACGGCAGCGCTGGCGCTGGTGGAACTGGCCAGTCCCGACGCCGCCGCGCGCGCTGGCGCCGCCAAGGCGCTGGGCGGCTGGACGCAATCGGAGATCCGCGGCCCGTTGCTGCGGGTGGCCGCCGAGGATAGCGACCCGGCCGTGCGCGAAGCAGCCAAAACCGCGCTGGCCAAAACGGAACTTCGCCTGCAAATGCTGGGTTGGGCGGAAACTCTATTCTTCGGTCTGTCGCTGGGCTCGGTGCTGATCCTGGCCGCCATCGGCCTGGCCGTGACCTTCGGGGTCATGGGCGTCATCAACATGGCGCACGGCGAACTGATGATGCTCGGCGCCTACACCACCTGGTTGACGCAGCAATATCTGCCGGTCAACTGGTCGCTGCCGGTGGCGGTGCCGCTGGCCTTTCTGGTGGCGGCGCTGATCGGCATCGCCATCGAACGCGGCATCATTCGCTTCCTCTACGGCCGTCCGCTGGAAACCCTGCTGGCCACCTTCGGCGTCAGCCTGATCCTGCAACAGGCGGTGCGTTCGATCTTCTCGCCGCTCAACCGCTCGGTGGCGACCCCGGACTGGATGAGCGGCACCGTGCTGCTCGGCCCGCTGGAAGTGACGCTCAACCGGCTGGTGATCGTCGGCTTTTGCATCGCGGTGTTCGCCCTGCTCTGGCTGGCCCTGCAACGCACCCGGCTGGGCTTGGAGGTACGCGCGGTGGCGCAGAACCGGGCGATGGCGCGGGCGATGGGCGTTCGTTCGGCGCGAGTGGACGCGCTGACCTTCGGCCTGGGCAGCGGCATCGCCGGGGTCGCCGGAGTCGCGCTGTCGCAACTGACCAATGTCGGCCCCAACCTGGGCCAAAACTACATCGTGGACTCCTTCATGGTGGTGGTGTTTGGCGGGGTCGGCAACCTGTGGGGCACGATGGTGGCCGGGCTGTCGCTGGGCGTCGCCAATAAACTGCTGGAACCTTGGTCCGGCGCGGTATTGGCCAAGATCCTGGTGCTGGTGTTCCTGATCCTGTTCATTCAGAAACGCCCGCGCGGACTGTTCCCGCAGCGCGGGCGGGCGGCGGAGGTCTGACATCATGCGTTTGCCCCCCTGGCTTCTCTCCGACCGCGCTGGACTGGTTCTGCTGGCCGTGCTGGCCGTCCTCGGCATCGGCGTGCCGGTGCTCAATCTGCTGACGCCCCCCGATCACCCGCTGCACTTGACCGCCTACACCGTGACCGTGCTCGGCAAATATCTCTGCTACGCCCTGCTGGCGGTGGCCATCGATCTGGTCTGGGGTTACATGGGTATTCTCAGTCTCGGCCACGCCGCTTTCTTCGCTCTCGGCGGCTACTGTTTCGGCATGTATTTGATGCGCCAGATCGGAACGCGCGGGGTCTACGGCGATCCGGTATTGCCCGACTTCATGGTGTTCCTGAACTGGAAGGAACTGCCCTGGTACTGGCACGGTTTCGACAGTTTCGGGTTTGCCGCGCTGATGGTCGTGGTCGTGCCCGGCCTGCTGGCTTTCGTGTTCGGCTGGTTCGCCTTCCGCTCGCGGGTGTCGGGGGTCTATCTATCGATCATCACCCAGGCCCTGACCTACGCGCTGATGCTGGCTTTCTTCCGCAACGAGATGGGCTTCGGCGGCAACAACGGCCTGACCGACTTCAAGGACGTGCTCGGCTTCCCGCTGCATGCCGATGGAACCCGCATCGTGCTGTTCGCGCTGTCCGCCCTGGCCTTGGCCGGCGGTTATCTTTTATGTCGCTGGTTGGTTTCCACCCGGATGGGCCGGGTGCTGGTGGCTATTCGCGATTCCGAGGACCGCGCTCGCTTTCTCGGCTACCGGGTGGAACAGGTCAAGGTGCTGGTGTTCGCCTTGTCGGCGATGCTGGCCGGGGCGGCGGGGGCGCTCTACGTGCCGCAGGTCGGCATTATCAACCCCGGCGAATTCGCGCCGCTGAATTCCATCGAGGCGGTGATCTGGGTGGCGGTCGGCGGGCGCGGCACCCTGGTCGGCGCGGTGGTCGGCGCGGTGTTGGTCAACTACGCCAAGACCTGGCTGACCGGCGCGCTGCCGGAGGTGTGGCTGTTCGCCCTGGGCGGGCTGTTCGTGGCGGTGACCCTGCTGTTGCCGCGCGGGCTGATCGGTTTATTGCGGCGGCGGGAGGCAACGGCGTGAGCGAGATGATTTCGGAACTGGACGCCCTGGGCATGCACGCGCCGGTCGGGCCGGTCGATGCGACCCACGGCATCCTGCTGTATCTGGAAGACGTCAGCGTCAGCTTCGACGGCTTCAAGGCCATCGACAAGCTGTCGCTGTATATCGGCGACGGCGAACTGCGCTGCATCATCGGTCCCAACGGCGCCGGCAAGACCACCATGATGGACATCATCACCGGCAAAACCCGGCCGGACAGCGGCCGGGTGTTTTTCGGCCAGACCATCGATTTGCTCAAGCTGGACGAGCCGGCCATCGCCCGGATCGGCATCGGCCGCAAGTTCCAGAAGCCGACCGTGATCGAACCGCTGACCGTGCTGGAGAACCTGGAGCTGGCGATGTCGGGCGCCAGGCGGTTGCGCGGGCTGCTGTCCACCCGGCTGAGCGGCGGGGAACGCGACCGCATCGGCGCGGTGTTGGAACAGGTCGGCCTGTCCGAACACGGCGGGCGCCGGGCCGGCATTCTGGCGCACGGCCAGAAGCAATGGCTGGAAATCGGCATGTTGCTGATGCAGGAACCGCGCCTGCTGCTGGTGGACGAGCCGGTGGCCGGCATGACTCCGGCGGAGATGGACCGTACCGCCGAACTGCTGCGCTCGCTGGCCGGCGCGCACTCGGTGGTGGTGGTCGAACACGACATGGGCTTCGTCCGCTCCATCGCCGATCAGGTCACCGTGCTGCATCAGGGGCGGGTGCTGGCGGAAGGTCGGCTGGAGGAGTTGCAGGTCGATCCCACGGTCATCGAAGTCTATTTGGGAGCCGGCGATGCTTACCATTGAAGGGCTGAACCAGTATTACGGGGAATCGCACACCCTGTGGGATCTCGGCCTGGAGGTGCCGGAAGGGGCAGTGATCAGCCTGATGGGCCGCAACGGGGTCGGCAAGACCACTTTGCTCAAGTGCCTGATGGGCCTGCTGCCGATCCGCTCCGGCACGATCCGCTTCGCCGGCGTGGAACTGAATCGTCTGCCGGCGGAGCGGCGCGCGCCGCTGGGCATCGGCTACGTGCCGCAGGGCCGGCAGATCTTTCCTCTACTGACCGTGGAGGAAAACCTGAAAATCGGCCTGGCGGCCAATCCTCGCCGCTTGCGGCGCATCCCGAAATTGATTTTCGAGATGTTCCCGGTGCTCGAAACCATGCTCAAGCGACGCGGCGGCGACCTCTCCGGCGGTCAGCAGCAGCAACTGGCCATCGGCCGCGCCCTGGTGCTGGAGCCGCGCCTGTTGATCCTCGACGAGCCCACCGAGGGCATCCAACCGAACGTGGTCCGGGAAATCGGCAGGGTCATCCGCCGGCTGAATCAGGAGCAGATCGACCGGACCCGCGAGCAGGCCACCATCGTCCGGGAAATCGGCCTGGCGGTCCAGCGGCTCAATCAGGAACAGGGCATGACCGTGTTGTTGGTGGAACAGAAGCTGCCGTTCGCCCGCTGGGTCGCCCAGCGGTTTTGCATTGTCGACAAGGGCCGGGCGATGGCCACGGGGGCGATGGCCGATTTGAACGACGACCTGGTGCGGCAGTATTTGACGGTGTGACGGGATTCAGTCGGCGGCGTAAGCCAGCGACAGCGCGCCAGGGCCGACGCCGGCGCCGCCGGCCGCGCTCATAACGGACACCATGACTTCGACGCCCCACTGGCGGGCATACCGTTCGAACTCGACGAAACCGGGCTTCTGTTTGAGCACTTGCGGGTCGCCAGCGTAACTGATCGCCACCAGCGGGCTTCTCAGACCCAGTTCGACCGCTTTCCGGACATGATCGAGCAAGCTCGACAAGGCGTTATCAAACCCGCGCGCCTTGAACGCCAGTTCGATTTCACCATCGAAAAAACGGACCACCGGCTTGTTGCCGAGCAGCCCATCCAGACGGGATTCCGGAAACGCCATGCGCATTTCATCGGTGTCGCTTGCCCGGTTGCGCGCGTAGGACAGGTCCCTGGGCAAGATGTAGCAGTGCATGTACTGTCGGAACTCTTCGATCCGCCGGCGCAATTCGCTGAAGGCCAAATCCTGATCCCGCAACAGCCGGATCACCGCATCGACCAGCACCGCCTCCCCGGCGAAAACGGTTCTACTGTCGAGCACGTTCAGATAGAACGGCGTGTGCAGGCCGGCCAGCCGGCGCTTCTCGCGGTAACCGCGCAGAATGGCGAAAGAGGCTTCGGTCGCGTTCTGAAACAGGGTGCTGAGGGTTTGCGAGAGGGTGATCAGGATCGCTCGGTCGTACTCGACGACCCAGCGATTCAGAAACAACGCAGCGATGGTGCTGGCCGGACAAGGTTCGTTCGCCACCTTCAAGTCCGGCGACGCGGCGTAGCGGTGAAAAAAAGCCAGGCTCAGGTTGACATCCCGAGCGTCGGAAAACACCTGATCGCCGAGGATCAGCGTGTTGGGCAACACCTTGAGCTGATGTTGTTGCATGTACGCGCCCGGCAAATCGCAGGCCGCGTCGATCACCACCACGGTTTTCATGCCGGCGCAACTCCGGGGCCGCGATCGCGGTCTGTTGGGCGGGCGTCCGGTGGCTGGATGGACGGTTCAGCCGGCATGGGGGTTGCTGTAGAGCGCTTCGAACCGGCAGCCATAGCCAAACCGTCCGTCCTGTTTGGCGGGGACGACGCGAATGACCGTGGCCGTCGCCTCCAGTTCGTTGTCCGCCAGTTCGTCCAAATGGATGAAGAGGTACAGCGTCGCACCGACCCGCAGTTCCTGCTCGGCCCACAGCAAGATTCCACCCGCGCTGATGTTGCCCATCAAGCCCTCGTGCAGCATTTCGGCGCCGGCGACTTTGTACTGGATCGCGGCGCTGATTTCGGTGCGGGAAAATTGCCTGTTTTCGACGCAATCGGGCATGAACGCACTCCGGGCGGGCCTCGGAAAAGCCGGGTGATGTCTGGAGCGCACGCCCTATCACACCCTCGAAAAGTCGGTTAAACTGCCACAAAATTATCGCACCAACCGTCTGGCAAGCCAAGGCGCAGATCCCCCTCGACCTTCCGCACGACGAGGCACCGATCCATGCACAACCCGGATCTTTTCAACCAGATTGAAGAATACCGCTCCTTCGCCGCCGGCCAAGCCATCTTCCGGGAGGGCGAGCCGGGCGATAACCTGTATATCGTGACGGAAGGCGAGGTCGAAATTCTGATGAACGGCGGTCATGTTCTGGAAACCGTTGGCCCCGGCGGCATTGTCGGAGAACTCGCGCTGGTCGATGACAAGCCGCGCAGCGCCACGGCCATCGCCCGCGCCGACTGCGTGCTGGCGCCCATCAGCCGGTCGCACTTTTTGGCGCTGGTCCGGCTCACGCCCTCCTTCGCCATCCAGGTCATGCGGGTGATGGCCGAACGGTTGCGCCGTACCACCAACCAACTCCGCGGCTGACCGCGCGGCCCGGCCGTCGGATCGTCGCCCGACTTGAATCGGATCGCCCGCGCGCTTGAAACCGCTTTTTTGCATGACGCACCGCATGATGCCCGCACCCCTCCGGCCAGCGGGACACCGGAGCTGCTCCGGCCATGACCGCGCGGCTGGCAACCGGCTTCGCGATGGCCTCCTCCGTGGGAACTTGCATGCCTGAAGCCTCTGTCGCCTATCAAGATCACTCCAACCTGACCGGCAATGGCCTGCTGGGCGACTACCCAGTCGCCGCGTCCGGCTATGACGAAATGTTCGCGGCGCCCGGCCTGCTGCGCCCCCATTGGGGCGATATGGCGCGAGCGCTGGAGGAAATCGGCGGCGTGGAGCTGGAGCGCCGGCATTCCGAAATCCAACGCCTGCTGCAAGCGGACGGGGTCACCTACAACACCTACGACGATCCGCGCGGTTCGCTGCGGCACTGGCTGGTCGATCCCATTCCACTGCTGATGACCGGCGAGGAATGGGCTGCGCTGGCAACCGGGCTGGAACAGCGCTCGCGGCTGCTGAATGCCCTGCTGGCCGATCTTTACGACCGGCGGCTGGCGATCCGCCAGAGCTGGCTGCCACCGGAGCTGATTTACGCCCACCCCGGCTTCCTGCCGTCCTGTCACCAGTCGCTGCCGGCCGGCTGCCGCTGGCTAACCTTTCACGGCGTGGACCTGGCCCGCGGACCGGACGGCGCGTTCCGAATCCACGGCGACCGCACTCAATCTCCGTCCGGCGCCGGCTACACGCTGGAAAACCGGGTCATTCTGGCGCGGGCCCTGCCGATGCTGTACCGCGACGCGCCCTTGCGCCGGCTGGCCAGCTTCCTGGAAACCGAACGGGCCACGCTGGCCGGCATGGCGCGTCACAACCCCGACAGTCCACACGTCGTGCTGCTGACGCCCGGCCCCAACAGCCCGGTCTATTTCGAGCATGCCTACCTGGCCAACTACCTGTCGCTCAGCCTGGTCGAGGGCGAGGATCTGGTGGTGCGCGACGGCCGGGTCTGGCTGAAAACCCTCGGCGGACTGCGGCCGGTGGACGTGATTCTGCGGCGGGTATCGGACGTGTTCTGCGACCCGCTGGAACTGCGCGGCGACTCCCTGCTGGGCATCCCCGGACTGCTGCAAGCGGTGCGCGGCGGCCATGTCGCGCTGGCCAACGCCCTGGGCAGCAGCCTCATCGAGAACCCTGGACTGGCCGCTTTTCTGCCGCTGCTGTGCCGGCAATTGCTGGGCGAGGATCTCCGGCTGCCGTCCCTGGCGACCTGGTGGTGCGGCGATCCGGCCGAACGTAGCCACGTTCTGGCGAACCTGGGCCGGCTGGTAGTGCGCTCGATCCTGTCGGACGGGCCGTGCTGGGACGGCAGCCAACTCGATGCGGCAGCTCGCGCGCACCTGATCGAACGGATTCGCGCCAATCCGTATCAGTTCGTCGGGCAGGAGTCGCTGCCGCTGTCCACCGCGCCGGTGCTGGAAGAAGGCCGACTGGCGCCGCGACCGGTGATCCTGCGCGGCTTCGTGGTTGCCGACGGCGACGGTTATCGAGTCATGCCCGGCGGACTGGCCCGGGTTTCGTCCGGCCTGGACACCCTGCAAGCTTCGCTGCAAAACGGCGGCATCAGCAAGGACTGGTGGGTACTGGCGCCGACCCCCCAACGTCATGTCAGCTTGCTGAGACAATCCTACGGCCCGATCGTGGTGACTCGCGATGGCAACGATCTCCCCAGCCGGGTTGCCGATGACCTGTACTGGCTGGGCCGGTACCTCGAACGACTCGACAGTACCGCGCGGCTGCTGCGCGAAGCGTTCGGGCGGCTGTTGGAATGGGAGCAGGACAACACCGACGAGCGCTGCCTGGACGACCTGCTTGACGCACTGGAAGTCCCGGTGCCGCCGGTGGCGGAATCGCCGCGCGCCCGCTTCTTCAGCCTGCGCCAGGAGCTATTGGACCTGATGATCACCGATTCGGAGCACCCCAGCAGCATGCAGGCGCTGTTCGATGGCTTGCTGCGAACCGGCCGCGCGGTGCGCAACCATCTGGGCGACGATAGCTGGCGGTTGCTAAATCGTTTGCAGCAAAGTATCCAGGAGCCCCCCAAAGGGCTGGGCGCTCGCCAGGCACGGGAGCTGCTGGAAGAAGATCTGATGCTGATGGCGGCGTTTTCCGGGCTCAGCAATGAGACCATGCCCCATCATCATGGCTGGCTGTTTTTCGACATTGGTCGCCATCTGGAACGGGTGCTACACACTCTGGAGCTGTTCAAGCTGGCGTTCATTACCGCCCGCAATCCCGGGTTGCCGCTGTGGGAGGTGGTGCTCACCCTCACCGACAATCTGACCGCCTACCGCCGCCGCTACCGTTCCGCGCTGCATCCAACCGCGATCATCGATCTGCTGCTATTCGATGAAGGCAACCCCCGGTCGGTCGGTTATCAGTTGCGGCGCTTGCAACGCAATATTGGTCGGCTGCATCGGTCGGTGAGTTCCACCTACCGCAACGCCGAGGAACGCTTGATCCTGGAAGCCTTCACCACCCTGCAACTGGCCGATATCGAAGCCTTGGCCACGATTTCCCACGACAGCACCCGCTCCAGCACCGAACTGACCCGGCTGCTGGACGCGGTGCATACGCCGTTGCTGGGATTGTCCGACGCGCTGACCCACAGCCATTTCAGCCACGCCGAAGTGCCCCGGCAACTGATCACCATGCAGCCGTGAAGTACACCATCACCCATCGCACTCTCTACCACTACAGCGGCGGTGTTGCCCTGTGCCACAACCAGGCGCGGCTGCTGCCGCGGGAAGCCAGCTGGCAGCGCTGTCGGCCCAGCCGCATCACCATTCAGCCACGGCCGGCGCTGTCCGCCGAGCGGCAGGATTTTTTCGGCAACCGGGTGCTGTACTTCGCGATCCAGGATATTCACCAGCGTCTCGAAGTCACCCTCGTCACCGAGGTCCAGGTGCTGGACGCGCGGCCGTTCGGTCAATCCAGCCCATCACCGGCCTGGGAACAGGCTTGCAAGATGCTGCGGGAAGATCCGGACCCCGAAATCATCGAGGCTCGGCTGTTCGCGCTGGACTCGCCGTTTGTGACCCTGCAACCGATCTTCCGCGAGTACGCCGAACCCAGCTTTCCGCCGGGGCGGCCACTGCTGGACGCCGTGGCGAATCTGAACCAAAGAATCAATCAGGACTTCACCTACGATCCGCATTTCACCACCACTGCCACCCCGCTGGACGAAGTTCTAAGCGAGCGGCGCGGGGTTTGTCAGGACTTCGCCCATCTGGGGATCGCCTGCCTGCGGGCGCTGGGTCTGGCGGCGCGCTACGTCAGCGGCTATCTGGAAACCCTACCTCCACCGGGTCAGCCGCGGCTGGTCGGCGCCGATGCATCGCACGCCTGGTTGGCGGTCTATATCCCCGGCGCCGGCTGGGCGGAGTTCGACCCGACCAACAACTGCATGCCGGGAGAGCGGCACATCACCCTGGCTTGGGGCCGGGACTACGGCGATGTCGCACCGCTCACCGGGGTAATGACCGGCGGCGGCTCGCACTCGCTGGAAGTCTCGGTGGACGTGGAACCGCATGTGGAAGCGGCCTAAAAGTAGACTCCATCAAATTCGCACCGCCAGCACGTCGCACGGAGCGCCGTGCAGCACGGCGTTGGCGGTCGATCCCAGCAACAGCGCCAAACCATGGCGCCCGTGGCTGCCCACCACGATCAGGTCTACGCCATGCTCCCGAGCGGCATCGAGGATACCCACCTTGGTGGAAGGGGCGCTGATCACCCATCGTTCGGCATCCTCCGTTTCCAGGCGGTGCGCCACCACGCCGAGCGCTTCCCGCGCTTCCCGCAGCAGTACCTCGTCGGGCACATCCGGCAACACCGGCAGCAACTCATAACCGCCGCCCAGGCTGACATTCACGTCCTCGATTACGTGGATCAGGCTCAATTTGGCGCCATATTTGCGCGCGATTTCCCTGGCGCGCTCGCCGACCCGCAACGCTTCGTCGGAAAAGTCGGCGGCGAATAAAATATGTTGGTAAGCCATGTCACTTCCTCCCGAGTAGTTTCACCCAATGGGCTCGAACCGGCGTGCCGCGTGGGTCCGATGGCGGCGGAAACCGGACTTCATTGCGCCATCGCGTCCAACAGCGCCCGCAAGAATTCGCGGGTTTGCTGGCGGGTTGGGTCGTCCGCCGGCAACCGCTCCCACGCCTCGCGCAGGGCGCCCACCCCCAGCCGTACCTGCACCAGCCCGAGGTTGTGCAGGGTTCGCGCGTTGTCGCGGCGGCGCAGCGCCTCCCGGTAGGCCCGCTCCGCTGCATCCAGCCGCCCCTGCTCGGCGTAGAGATTGCCCAACTCGAACCAGGGGCCGGCCTCCCGTGGCTGCAACCGGGTCAATTGCAGATAATACCCTTCCGCCACGTCCCAGCGCCCGGTCGCATAGGCGTGCAGCGCGCGTTCCTCGATGAAAGCGGGACCCGGCGGCACGGCGGGTGCCGGCACAGCCAGAATCGCCGGATCGGCTGGCGAGCGCGGCGCGGCGGCTTCCACGCTGGTCGATGTGTCTTGCATCGCGGCACAACCGGCCAAAGCCATGCAATAGGCCACGACCAACGGGATTCGGAACAACATCGGGCGAACCTCTCTGGCAAGCAGTCAGTAGTTTAGAAAGAATCGATTGGAACGTGCCGCGCGTTCCCAAGTCTTATTGAAAATGTTTCGCCAATCAAAAATCCCATGTTCCATCGCCTGTTTCTCCTGATCCTGAGCCTGTCGCTCGGCACGGCTTCTTTCGCGCCGGCGGGCGCGCAATCCATTCTGTTGCCGGATATGGGGGATCCCTCGCGCGTGTATTTCGGCCCCGACGACGAGCAGCAGATGGGCTTGCAAATCATGCGGCAGCTCCGCGCGCGCGGGGCGGTGCTGGACGATGTGCAGTTGAACGAGTACCTCGATTCCGTGGGTCAGAGCATCGTGACCTACGCCGATCAAAACGGCGTGCCATTCACTTTTTTCCTTGTCCGCAACCCCAGCATCAATGCGTTTGCCCTGCCGCACAACTTTATCGGCATCAATACCGGCTTGTTGCTGGCCACGCAGCGGGAAGACGAGCTGGCGGGGGTCATCGCCCACGAAATCGCTCACGTCTCGCAGAAGCACATCGTCCGCGCCATCGCCGACATGAAGCGTCTGACGCTGCCGCTGGCGGCGGCGATGGTGGCCGCGGCGGCGTTGGCGGCGGCCAGTAGCCAAGCCGGTCAGGCCGCCATGGTGGGCACTATGGCCGCCGGCGCCCAGCATCAGATCAGTTTTACCCGCGCCAACGAACAGGAAGCGGACCGCATCGGCATGCAACTGTTGGCCAAGGCTGGTTTCGACCCCCAGGGTATGAGCGATTTCTTTACCAAACTGGAACGCGAATCCAGCGGCGAGGCCCGCAACCAGATTCCAGAAATGCTGCTGACCCATCCGCGCCCGGAAAGTCGCGTCGCCGACACACAGGATCGAATCGAGACTCCGCCGCCGCGGCGCATCGCCCCCCGCGACCGGAAGGCTTACGATCTCGCCAAGGCCCGGGCGCGGGTGCTGACGACCGAGGATACCCACACCCTCATCCGGGAGCTGGAAACCCTGCTGGCCAAGGGGGGTGCGTCCGACCAAATCGCCGTGCGCTACGCTTACGCGCTGGCGCTGCGTCAGGCTGGCCGCTACGACGAGGCTCGACAGCAGGTAGCGCGCCTGGTCGGCGGCGACCCCGACCGGCTGGCCTTCCGAATCGAGGCCGCGGAAATCGCGCTGGCCCAAGGCGACCGACAACAGTCCTGGCGGCTGTTCGAGGAGGCTCGCAAGCTCTATCCGGATGACTTTAGCCTGGCCATGCACTACGGCCGCGCTCTGGCCACCCAGGGCGATCCGAAACTGGCGCTACGCTTGCTGCAACCGCACTTGCGCCGCCGCCCCAACGATCCCCTGCTGTATGTAAGCTACGCCCAGGCGGCGCAGCGGGCGGGCGACATGGCGGCGACCCATGCCACCATGGCTGAGTATCACTATCTGAACGGTGAACTGCTGCCCGCCATCGAGCAATTGGAACTCGGTCTCCGGAACCCTGGACTGTCGCCGAACCGGGAAGCCCAGTTGCGCGCCCGGCTCAAGCAGTTCAGGGCGGAAGCCATTGCCCAGGATCTACCGGTTCCCAAGCAGGCTTCGCCCTGAATTCTGGAGCGCCGGCGGCAACCCCCGGCGATCATCCTGCATCGACGCGCTTGACTGGCTATACTCAACGATCATCGATCCACCTGAAGGATTTCATTAACCCTCCATGGCCGATCAAACCTCCACCACCGAGCCGGGCATGTTCGATGTCGAACGGCTGCTCAAGCAGGCGCGCACCTATCTGGCGTTCGGCGAGCAAATCCGCCAGTTTACCGAACAGTCCCCCGGCGTGGGCTCACAGCCGATCGACTGGGACACCGCGCTGCGCCAGCATTTTGACCGGTTCAAGGCGATGGTCGCCCGATCGACCGCAGATTCGAATATCCATCCCGATCTGACTCGTCTGTGGACGCTGACCCTGGAGAGCTGGCAACAAGCCGCCTCGTCTTTGGGAATTTCCGCAATCGCTCCCCTCGCCGGCCAAAACGCTGATACCTGGCAAGCCTACCAGCAGGTCCAGGGTGAATATCTCGAATTGCTGCGGCAGTCGGCCGTGGCCGCGCTGGATCTCATGGAACAACGGCTGCACGAACGCGCGGCCTCCGGCGAGACTTCTGGCAGCCTGCGCGAACTGTTTAACTTGTGGGTGGATTGCAACGAGGAAACCTACGGTCGGATGCTGCGCGGCGCCGAGTACAGCGAGCTCAGCGGTCGCCTGCTGAACGCGCTATTGGGCTGCTGCGCACGCGGAGAAACAGCCCGATGATCGGTCTGACGCCCGAACGAATTGCTCAGGAACTTCAGTCCTTCAACGCCAGGTTGACCCAGGGTGCCCGGACCCTGCACGGTTTGGGCGAGATCGAGACCGGCGTGTCTCCCCGGGATGCGATCCATCGGGAAGACAAGCTGACGCTGTATCGCTATCGGCCCCGGGTGGAAAAACCGCATCCGGTGCCGTTGCTCATCGTCTATGCCTTGGTCAACCGGCCCTATATGATGGATTTGCAGGAAGATCGGTCCATGATCCGCAGCCTGCTGGACGCTGGCCTGGATGTCTATCTGATCGACTGGGGCTATCCGGACGCCGCTGACCGCACATTGAGCTTGGCGGACTATATCCAGCGCTACATGGGTCATTGCGTGGATGCCCTGCGCGAGCGCTGCGGGCAGGATGCGATCAATCTGCTGGGGGTATGCCAGGGCGGCACCCTCAGTCTGTGTTTTTCGTCGCTCTATCCGGAGAAAATCCGCAACCTCACCGTCATGGTGACGCCGGTGGATTTCCACACGCCGGACAATTTGTTGACCCACCTGATCCGGCATGTAAACGTGGACTTGCTGGTCGATACTCTCGGCAACCTGCCGGGTCAGTTGCTGAATTTTACCTTTCTATCGCTTAGCCCGTTTCGGCTGACCGGACAGAAGTACGTGGATTTGATCGATATCCTCGACGACGCCCAGGCATTGAAAAACTTTCTGCGGATGGAAAAGTGGATATTCGATAGCCCCGATCAGGCCGGCGAGGCGTTCCGCCAGTTCGCCAAGGATTTCTTTCAGCAAAACAAGTTGGTCAGGGGCGAGACGAGCATCGGCGACCGGCGGGTGGATCTGGCGAATGTCACCATGCCAGTGCTGAATGTGTACGCCACTCAGGACCATCTGGTGCCGCCCGCCGCTTCCAAGGCTCTGGCGGAATGTTGCGGCAGCCGGGATTACATGGAATTTTCCTTCCAGGGCGGTCACATCGGCATTTACGTCAGCGCCCGCGCCCAGCGGGAAGTTTCACCGACTGTCGCGACCTGGTTGCTGGCGCGCTAGAGCGCATCGCTGTCGGTCGTGACGCGGCGTTCAATCCAGAAAGGGTAGTGCAAACAGGATTGCGAGGGGTCGCGCGGCCGCTCAATCGGTTCGGTCTTTCCGCGCCTTCTGGGGCTTTTCCCGCTCGCTGCTTGAAAGCGAACTATCGGCTTGGGTGGCTTGGGATAGGGGGGCTAATTCGCTGACCGTCTCCGGCGGGACGTAGGGCTTCTGAAAGCGCTCGTTGACGCTTTTCCACAACGAGAGGTTGTGCTCCACCAGCTCGGTGATCATCGCCAGCGGATTTTTGCCGATAAACGTGCGCATCTGTTCCCGAAACAGGTGCTGCTGGTCCACGAACGCCTGCAAGCTTTTCTCCAGATAGTTGCCCATCATGCCCTGCAGGGTATCACCGTAGAAACGGATGATATGCGCCAGCACTTCCGCAGTGAAAATCGGATTGCCCTGTTCTTCCTGCTCGCTGATGATTTGCAGCAGAATTCCGCGCGTGATGTCGGTGTTGGTGCGAGCGTCGATGACGTGGAAAACGGCGCGTTCCAACACGAGTTGCTTGACATCCTCAAGCGTAATGTAGCTGCTGATGGCCGTGTCATAGAGCCGGCGGTTCGGGTACTTCTTGATCGTGCGCGGTTCGCTCATGGCGGGCATATAAAAGCGGCGCGGCGCCGGCTGGAAGGCGAGCGCCGCGCGGTTCAGGGCTCAGCGGAAGTAGAGACCGCCGTTAACGGTGACGTCTTCGCCGGTCAGGAAACCGCCATCCTCGGCAGTCATGAAGGCGACGGTGCGGCCGATTTCGGAAGGCTCGCCCAGACGACCTACTGGAATGGTCTTGACGATGGACGCCAGCACGTCTTCGCGGATAGCCCGCACCATCTCGGTGCCGATATAACCGGGCGAAATGGAGTTGACGGTGACGCCCTTCTTAGCGCATTCCTGCGCCAGCGACTTGGTGAAGCCGTAGACCGCCGCCTTGGTCGCCGAGTAGTTGGTCTGGCCGGCCTGGCCCTTGATGCCGTTGACCGACGAGATGTTGACGATACGGCCCCAGCCCCGTTCCACCATCTTCCCGTAGACCTGCTTGGTCATGTTGAACATGCTGTTCAGGTTGGTGTTGATGACGGCGATCCACTGTTCCGGGGTCATCTTGTGAAACATGGCGTCGCGGGTGATGCCGGCGTTGTTGACCAGAATTTCGATCGGGCCGACTTCCGCCTCGATCTTCTTGCACGCTTCGGCGCAGGACTCGAAATCGGTGACATCAGCCAGATAGACCGGAATGTCGAGGCCTTCGGCCTTGCGGTCGGCCTTCCACTTGTCCACGGCCTCTTGGCTGAGACCGTTGTAGTCGACCGCGACAGCACGGCGGCCCTGTTCGACCAGCGCCTTGCACATGGCCGTGCCCAAACCACCGATACCACCAGTAACGACTGCGACTCGAGACATTAGGGACTTCTCCTCGGATTTTTGGTTGGAATCAATCGCGTTCGACGGCCAAGGCAACGCCCTGGCCGCCGCCGATGCACAGGGTCGCAAGACCCTTCTTGGCGTCACGGCGAACCATTTCGTGCAACAGGCTCACCAGAATGCGGCAACCGGAAGCGCCGATCGGGTGGCCCAGCGCGATGGCGCCGCCGTTGACATTCACTTTGCTGGTGTCCCAGCCCATTTCGCGGTTGACGGAGATCGCCTGGGCGGCGAACGCTTCGTTGGATTCGATCAGGTCGAGCTGCTCCACCGTCCAGCCGGCCTTGCGCAGGCAGGCGCGGGAGGCCGGAATCGGACCCGTGCCCATGATTTTCGGATCGACGCCGGCCTTGGCGTAAGCAGCGATGCGGGCCATCGGTTTGAGGCCGAGGTCGCGGGCGATACTGGCGGCCATGACCACGACGGCCGCCGCGCCGTCGTTGATGCCGGAGGCGTTGCCAGCGGTGACGCTGCCGTCCTGTTTGAACGCTGGCCGCAGCTTGGCCAGACTGGCGGCGGTGGTGCCGGCCCGAGGGAATTCGTCGGTATCGAACGCAATCGGCGCGCCCTTGCGCTGGGGGATCTCGATCGGCACGATCTCGCCCTTGAACTTGCCATCGCGAATCGCGGTGGTGGCTTTATCCTGGGAGGCAGCGGCGAAGGCGTCCTGATCCTCGCGGGAGATACTCCACTGGGCGGCGATATTCTCGGCCGTGATCCCCATGTGGTAGTGGTTGATGGCGCAGTGCAAGCCTTCGCTCAACATGGAATCCGTCAGCCTGGCGTCACCCATGGTGGTGCCGCGGCGCGAGCCGAGCAGGAGGTGCGGGGACAGACTCATGTTTTCCTGGCCGCCGGCGATCACGATCCGGTTGTCGCCATCGCGGATGGATTGATAGGCCAGATGCACGGCTTTCAGACCGCTGCCGCAGACCTTGTTGATGTTCAGGCAGGGCACTTCGATGGGCAGTCCGGCGTTCAGCGCCGCAGTGCGAGCCGGGTTTTGGCCGGTGCCGGCAGTCAGCACCTGGCCAAGAATCACTTCGTCAATCTGTTCTGGCTTGATCCCGGTTTTTCCGAGCAGACCCTGAATGATCTTGGCGCCCAGGATGTTGGCCGGGACCACCGACAACGAACCCATGAAGTTGCCGATTGCGGTCCTGGCGGCGGCGACGATGACCACGTCTTCCATCGAGTTAACCTCCGGATAGCCCCGTTGTGTTGAAAACCGTCATTGTGTTGGCGAGAGACACCTTGCGCCGCGCATCAGCAACATACGAGCACAAAAATATTTAGGAGTAGCGAGAGGAACGTTCAAGGCCACGATAATACGGTTCGCGACCGGCGACAATGGCAAGAACTCCGCTCTCGACTGATTTAGGCGCAACATACTGAAGCTTGCCATAATCCTTGTCAACCGATTCTGGCATTGCAGCATCGGGCGGCCGTGCGGGCATGGCGTCGCTTCAGGAGGGTATCGCCGTCCGGGGCGTGGCTGACCCGCATGCGGCCGTGCGGGCATGGCGTCGCTTCAGATGTTTCAAGGTGAGCTGGGCTGCGGAGCGGCCGGCGGTAGCTCGAAATGCACCAACAGGGTCGCCTGCCACAGGGTGCAATTATCGTCGCTGATCATGAAAAACCGTCGGTCCCGATAGCGGGTCAAGCCCTCGAAATTATCCAGCAGCCAGCCTTGGCTGCTGTCGAGAACCGCCACATCGACCACCGGTAACGGCGTTTCCCCTCCCGCCGGCGGCAGTTCGGTGCGGCGCAGGCTGATGATCAGAGGCCGCAGCGGGGTGACGAAAGCGCGCTCCAGCGTCAGCAGGCTGCCGTCGGGCAGTGCTTCCATGGCGACCAGGGCGCTGCCGGGCGCGGACCCGAGCGGATAGCGCCAGAACCGGCCGTCGCCGGTGAAGAGGCGTATTTGGCCGGCTGGGTCGTCGCGCAATGGCGCCTCGGTTCCGGTCAGCACGCCCCAGCGCGGATCGAGGGTCACCGCTTCCAGTGCTTGATTGATGTCGTGGTAGTTATGTAGATCTCGCAGAAGAGCGGGCAAGGGTTCCTCGCCCCGCCATTGGCCGGTGGGACTGTAACGAACCACGCGCGGCCTGATTTCGAACGAAACCAGCAGTTCGGTATCGCCCGGTATCCGGTTGTCGCCGTTGCGGATGGCCAAGCCCTCGGCATCGTCGAAAGGCTGCCGGACGGGTTGGTCGGATACGTCCAGCAGCGGGTAGGCGGCCACCACTTGCACCCCGGTCAGTATCCCGCGCGAGTCGAACTCCGGCCGTAAATGGAACAGCCCGCCGATGTCGGAGATGGCGTACAACAGCCCCGCATCCTCGTCCCAGGCCAGGTCGGACAGGCCGCACAACTTCAGACCGTTGAACTCGGCGCTGGTCAATCGCAGCGCACCGAGCCAGCGAATGCCGGCATAGGTATCTCCGGGGCCGAGCGGGTCGGCGAGCGTGATAGGCGTTGCCTGGAATTCCCGGGCGCAAGCACTTTGCAGGGTGAAAATCAGCATGAGAACTGGAAACAGGCGGAACATGTGAACTCCATCACGGCAGCGGGACGGGACGACGATTGAGGCAGTCATGCTACCATTTCAGCAACGTATTCAAAGACGAGGCAAGGGCCAGTAGCATGAAGGTACCGGTCTGGAATCCGGCGATTGAGTTCCTGGAGCGGGAGGCGCTCGAGCGCTTGCAGCTCGCCAATCTGCGCAAAACGGTGGCGTGGGCGCTGAAAACCCCCTTTTACCGGCGGCGGCTGGCCGAGGTTGGCTTGCGCCGCCCCGAAGACATCTTCAGCCTGCGCGACCTGCGCGGCATTCCCTACACCACGAAGGAGGATCTGCGCGAGTCCTACCCTCGCGGCCTGCTGGCGGTCGAACTGGAGCAGGTGGTGCGACTGCATACCTCCAGCGGCACCACCGGCATGCCGACCGTGATTTACCACACTCAGGCCGATCTCGACGGCTGGACCGAACTGGTGGCCCGTTGCATCGTCGCCACTGGCGCCAGCCGCCGCGACGTGTTCCAGAACATGACCCAGTACGGGCTATTCACCGGTGGCTTGGGCCTGCATTACGGCGCCGAGCGGGTGGGGATGCTGGTGATCCCGGCCAGCTCCGGCAACACCAGCCGCCAGATTCAGTTGATGCGGAATTTTCAGACCAGCGTGGTGCACGCCACGCCCAGCTATTTGTTGCACCTGCACTCGGCGCTGGCAGACGCGGGGGCCGACACCGGCCCGCCGAGCTTGCGCAAGGCGTTCATCGGCGCCGAACCGCATTCGGAGGAAACCCGCCGCAAGATCGAAATGCTGTTCGGTGTCGATGCCTACAACTCCTACGGGTTGAGCGAGATGAACGGTCCCGGCGTGGCGTTCGAATGCCTGTACAAGACCGGTCTGCATCTATGGGAAGACGCCTACCTGCTGGAAGTGATCGATCCTGATAGCTTGCAACCCTGCGCCGAGGAGGAAACCGGCGAGATCGTGCTGACCACGCTCCAGCGACAGGCCACGCCGCTGCTGCGCTACCGTACCCGCGATCTTTCTCATCTGGTCGGCGGTCACTGCCCTTGCGGGCGCGGCCACCGCCGACTGGCGCGAATCAAGGGCCGCAGCGACGACATGCTGATCGTCAACGGGGTCAACGTCTTTCCGTCGCAGATCGAGGAGGCGCTGATGAAGGCACCGGAAGTCGGCACCAATTATCTGATTCAGGTCGAGAAGCGCGGGGCGCTGGACCGGCTGGCGGTCAAGACCGAAATCCACGCCAAGCTGTTCGCCGGCGATGCGCGCGTGCTGGGTGACTTGCGCGAGCGCATCGCCGAACGGATCCATTCCGCCATTCTGGTCAAGCCCTCGGTCGAACTGCACGAACCGGGTAGCCTGCCCGTGTCCGAGGGCAAGGCCCGACGGGTGGTGGACCTGCGGCCGGCGTTCTAAACGGGGAGAGGACGAGGAGAGGGCCGAGTAACCCGGCGTGTTTGTGGATAGCCGTTCGGGGCAGGTCGGCACTGCTCAAGGAAAGCGCGTACCGGGTGAAGGCGATCTAAGCGTTCCTCTCCGAGTTGTGGAATCACCGTTTCGAACCACCCCGGCGCCGCGCGCCACCCCTCCTTGGACAAGGCGGGGAGATTTCACAACCGGTATGGGAGCGCTATATATCGGGTTTGTAGCACGCCACCGGACCCGGAGCCTAATCGATGTAGAAGATGCTTTTGAGGTACTCCTCGTGGGCGTGGCGCAGGACCACCGCGATCACCGCCGCCACCGGTAGCCCCAGCAGGACGCCGAAGAAGCCGAACAGATGGCCGCCGGCCAGCACTGCGAACAGTACCGCCACGGGGTGCAGGCCGATGCGATCACCGACCAGCTTCGGGGTCAGCACGAGATCGCTGATCAACTGGCCGACGCCGAACACGATCAGCACCGGAACCACGCTCAGCAGGTTGTGGTACTGGAGGACCGCGACGATGCTGGCGACGCCAACACCGGTGATCAGCCCCAGGTAAGGCACGAAACTCACCAGCCCGGCCAACACGCCGATCAGCAGCGAGGATTGCAGCCCGATGACCGCCAGCCCAGTCGAATAGATCACCGTCAGCGCCCCCATGACCACGAACTGGCCGCGCAGGAACGCGCCGATCACCTGATCGGATTCTCGCGCCAACGCGCTGACCATCGGTTCGATGCGCCGCGGCAGCAGGTCGTGAACCCGGGCGACCAGCAGGTCCCAGTCGCGCAGCAGGTAAAAGGTGACCACCGGCACCAGCACCAGGTTGGCCAGCCAAGCGAAAATCGCGTCGGACGATTCCCGGAACGAACGCAGGAGGCCGGTGGCCAGATCAGCGACATTATCGGCGTATTTGAGCAGTTCCGTGCGCAACTGGCTGAAGTCGAATGACTCGGGATCGACGTCCAAGGTGTCGCGCAACCAGGGCAAAACGCTGGCGTTGAACCCGTCGATATAGTCCGGCAGTCGGTGCAACAGCCCCTTGAACTGGTGGGTGAGCACCGGGATTACCAGTAAAAGCAGCAGCAGCAGGCCGAGCACGAGCGCGCCGAATACCAGGCTGACCGCCCAGGACCGCGACAGCTTGCGCGCCTCCAGCCGGTCGATCAGCGGGTCGCCCAGGTAGGCCAGCAGGGCGGCGAACAGAAACGGCGTCAATACCGGCGCCAGCAGGTACAGCAGAATGGCGGAAACTGCGGCGACGAGTAGCCAGAAGCGCGCCTGCGGTGGACCGGGCAGTCTGGATTGTTGAGGGGCGGGCTGTTTTTCGAGAATCATGACGACGGTGGCGGGCGGTTGGAGGGATGGCGGCGCTGGCGCCAGGCGCTGCGGCCCCAGCGCCCGACATAGGCCACGCCGCTCCAGATGGTGGTCAACGCGGTCAGGCCGATCAGGGTTTCCAGCAGTCGCGCCGGCAGCGGCATGATCCCGTGGTTGGCGACGACCGCAAGCACCAGCATCAATTGCAGCAGGGTGTTCAGCTTGCTGATCATCAGCGGCGCGGCCTGAAAGCGCGCGATCAGAAAATGATAGCCGATCGCGCCGCCGACGATGAGGGCATCCCGTACCAGCACCAGCGCCACCAGCCAGCCCGGCAGTTCGTGCAGCCAGCCCAGCGCCAGGATCGCGCCCAGTAGCAACAGCTTGTCGGCGATGGGGTCGAGGATGCCACCTAGTTCGCTGGTCCAGCCGTAGTATTTGGCCAGGAATCCGTCCAGCGCGTCGGAGACGCCAGCGACCACGAACAGCACCAGTGCCGCACCATAGCGCTCCTCCAGCAGCAGCCACAGAAAAGGCGCCACGAGCAGGATCCGCAGGCCGGTGATGAGATTGGGAATATCGCGGGGTTTCACAGGTAACGGTGCCATGCCAGCGCCGTCCGTTTTCGGAGGCTGCGCGTGCTCGCTGGGTTTGAGCGTCGCCTAAGCATAACTTAGCTGAATCCCGCCGAACAGCGGCCTGGAAATACAACTAGAATGAGAGAGTCCAGCGAGCGACGGCCCCGTTCCGGAAAGGCCGGATGGAGGATACGAAATGACCGAACCCACGCAAACCAGCCGCCTGGTTCAGGCGTATGACCGCATGATGGAGCGGGTGAAAATCCGTCTGGAAGAACTGGAACAGGCCGAACGGGAGGCGTTGCCGCAACTGCGCGCCAGCATCGAGCACGCGGCGGAAAAGGCGGTGGAACTGGGCGAATTGACCCGCGAGGAAGCCCGCTTGATCGGCGGCTATTTGAAACGCGATCTGGAGGATGCCGGTCAGTATTTGACGACCACCGGTCAAGATTTGCGCGCTTGGCTGCAATTCGATTTGGAGCTGCTCGAAGACCGCGTGCTGGAATTTTTTCAGCGCGGCGTGGATCAATCGCGGCTGGATCTGCTGGCGTTCGAAGTACCGCCGGCGGAGCTGGAGACCGAGCGGTATCGCGGCGGCGAGATTACCGGACCCGGCGCCCTGCAATGCGAAAATTGTGGGGAATTAATGATCTTTCGCGCCAGCGCGACGATCGCGCCTTGTCCGGTTTGTGGGGGTACGAACTTCGCGCGTGCGACCGAAGGGTCGTGAGCTTTGCCGAATAAGTATAAACCCTGATTGATCTGTCAATCGTCCCGATTTACGGCTTGGCCGGATTGTTTTTAACTAAGCGCCGCTTGAGCTGGTTTTTACAGCGAAGCGTGTTTTAAGCTCAATATCCTGTACTTTAACCGCCAGCCGGATCTGCTGGCGGTTTTTTTATGGCCGCCGCCAGGTGAATGTCGTCGATTGGAAGCGGCGGGGAAGGCGTGGCGTTCAGATCGGCATCGCCAGTCGTGACCTGCAACGGGCCAGTTGGGCGCGGTAGCGTGCGGCTTGCTGGCCAACTTGGCGGGCTCGCTCCATCAGCCACGGTTTGTTCCGGTAGGTACGCTTGGCGAAACCGCCCTGACCCTCGTGGTAGGCCAGATACTGATGGTAGACGTCGTGTTTGGCGACACCGTTGCGGCGCGCGGTTTCGTTGACGTACCAGCCCACGAAATCCACGGCATCGTCGAACTTATCGCGGTCCGCGCCGCGCTTGCCGGTTGCGGCGATGTAGTGCTCCCAGGTGCTGTCGAGCGCCTGGCTGTAGCCGTAGGCGGTGGAAGGGCGGGGGCCGGGGATAAAACCGAGATACCAGGCGCGGGGGGGCCGGGCGTCGGCCTGAAAGGCGGATTCCTGGTGGATGATCGCCAGCAGCACCGGTAGGGGTACGTCCCAGCGCTGGCTGGCGGCGCTGGCATCGGCGAACCAGCCGTCGTACTGGTTGAAAAGGGCACAGGCGTTGTCGATATCGCGCGGCGGCGTGGTCGCGCAGGAAGCCAGCAGCAGCAGGCCGCCGATCACGGCGAGGCCGCCGCCCCAGCAAACCTGTTCCCGCAGTGATAATCCGGCGCAGCGGCGCACTTCTCCTGCGAACCGGGTACGCCAGTCGGGCGGGAATAAAGCGTGTCGTCCGATCATGAGTGGATCTTGCCGTATCTGCCCAGCAATAACCCGGCTACCAGCAAACCGAGCAGCGCCAACACCACCGGTAAATCCCCGAAGCGGGCGTAAGGGGTCAAGCCGTGCAGCGGTTGCACCTCGCCACGGATGACTTCGGCCTGGAATTGAGCGCCTCGGTTCACGATCCGGCCACGGTCGTCGAGAATGGCGGAGAGGCCGGTATTGGTGGCGCGGGCCAGGTAGCGGCCCATTTCCAGAGCGCGCATCCGCACGATTTGCAGGTGCTGGTGCGGGGCGGTGGAATCCTTGAACCACGCGTCGTTGCTGACGTTGATCAACCAGGTTGCCTCGGGGAGGGCTTGCCGGATCTCGTCGCCGAACACGGCCTCGAAGCAGATCGAGACCCCGACCGGTTGTCCGCCGGCGCGCAGCAGCGGCTGGTTGCGCGCGCCGGGGGTGAAGTCGGCCATCGGGATATCCACCCAGTCCCGAAAGAACAGGAAAAACGAGCGTAGGGGCAGGTATTCGCCGAACGGCAACAAGCGGCGTTTTTGGTAGGAGCCGGGCAAGCGGCCGACGCTGATCACGCTGTTGTGGAAGACACGAGTTTCCCACGAGCCGGTCGGAATCCCGGTGACGTAGTCAACATTCGCACGTCGGGCGTCTTCGGCCAGCATGGTCAGAAAGCCGCGGGCTTCATCCTGGAAAATCGGGATCGCCGTCTCCGGCCAGACGATCACGTCGGCGTGGCCGTGTTCGCTCAGGCTGAGCTGAACGTAGCGCCGCAGCGTTTCCTCCAGTACATCGGGCCGCCATTTCCGATCCTGGGTGATGTTGCCCTGGACCAGGGCGACGCGCAGTGGTGATCCCGTCGGCTCGACCCAGGACATGCGGCCCAGACTCCAGGCGCCGAGCCACAGCGCCGCCAGCAGGCCCAGCCAAAGCAACCGTTCTCGCCCGCGACGGCTGTTTAGCAGTGCCCGCAACAGGCCTGCGCTGGCCAATACCGCCCAGCCGACGCCGAACACGCCCATGTAGGGCGCGAGATTACCGAGCGGCGAGTCGGTCTGGCTGTAACCCGCCGCCAGCCAGGGAAATCCGGTGAGCAGCCAGCTTCTGACCCAGTCCAGCAGCGCCCACAGCGCCGGGAAGACCAGCAGCCAGCGCGCCGGGCCGGGCGGTGGCCCCCAGCGGATGAGAAGCCAGCCGGCGACGGCGGGGTACAGCGCCATTGCCGCTACCACCGCGAAGGTGGCGAGCGCCGCAAACGCCGCCGGAGCGTTGCCGAAATCGTGCAGGCTGATAAAGATCCAGTAAATGCCGAAGCCGAATGCACCCAGGCCGAACAGCCCGCCACGCGCCGCCGCGCGCTGCGGCGAGGCGCTGTCCCAGCTCGACAACAGGATGGCGGATAGCAGAATCGCCAGCGGCCAAATCCCAAACGGCGCGAAGGCGAGCGGCAGCAACGCGCCGGCGGCGAAGGCCGACAGGTCGATGGCGAGAATGCGGCGTTGCGAAGGATCGAACATCATGATCGGCGAAAAGGGTTGATGGGTTCGGCCCACTGGAGAGTAGCGAAAAGATAGGATCGCCATGGCTTGCGGGGGCGCGACGGCAGGGAAAAACCCTCTTCAGGGGTGAAAGAGGGTTGGCACGGCGCCGGGATCAGACGTTCTCGGTGGTGAGCGGAGCGGCTTCCTGACCGTCGTGCAAAGTCGTTTCCAGCAGATGAATCCGCCGGTTGTCGGCGCGCAGTACCCGGAAGTGGAACCGGCCAAGGTCCACGGTTTCGCCCCCCTTGGGCAGTCGCCCCAGTTCCATCATGACCAGCCCGCCGACGGTGTCGGCGCGCTCGTCGCTGAGGGCAGCCTTGAAGTGCTCGTTGAAATCCTCGATCGGAGTCAGCGCCTTGACGATGAAGACGTCGCCCTGGGAGCGGATAAAAGCGCTGGCGTCGTCGGTGTCGTGCTCGTCGTCGATTTCACCGACGATCTCTTCCAGCACGTCCTCGATGGTGATCAGCCCGGCCACGCCGCCGTATTCATCGACCACGATGGCCATGTGCAGGCGGTTGCTGCGGAATTCCTTGAGCAGGATGTTGAGACGCTTGCTTTCGGGGATGAACTTGGCCGGGCGCAGCAGGGCGCTGAGATCGAAGGTTTCGCGGCGGTCGAAGGTATGGCTCAGCAAGTCCTTGACGATCAGGATGCCGATGACGTTGTCCTTGGTCTCGTCGATGACCGGAAGGCGGGAATGGCCGGACTCGACGATTTCGGCGATGAGCCGTTCCAGGCTCCAGTCATGTTCCAGAATCACCATCTGCGCGCGAGGGATCATGACATCCCGCACCTGGAGTTCCGACACCTTCATGACGCCTTCCATCATGGTGAAGGCGTCGGCGTCCAGCAGTTTTCGTTGCTGGGCGTCGCGTAACAACTCCATCAGTTCGTCCCGATCCTTGGGTTCGCCCATCAGGGCGGAGCTTAAACGTTCTAGCCATGATTTATGGCTTGGTTCGGATCGCTCGTCGTTCATGATCAGTCTTGGGAGTCTCCATAGGGATCGGGATAGCCGAGACCCGCCAGGATGCGGATTTCCAGGGTTTCCATGGTCTCGGCGTGCGTCTCATGCTGATGATCATAGCCCAGCAGGTGCAAAACGCCATGCGCGACCAGGTGCGCCCAGTGCGCCTCGGGCGGCTTTTCCTGGCTGAACGCCTCGCGCAGCACCACCGGAGCGCAGATCACGACATCGCCCAGCAAGGTGCTCTCGGCTCCAGGCGGCGCCTCGAACGGGAAGGACAGCACGTTGGTCGGCCCCTGCTTGTGGCGGTAGGTTTTATTGAGCGCCGTGCTTTCGGCTTCGTTGACCACGCGGATGGTCAGTTCGGCATCGTGCCGATAGCCCACGCCGGCGAGCGCCGCTTCGGCCCAGCGGCGGAATTCGGGCTCAGCCGGCAATCCCGGCATGTCCAGGGCGATCTGCAAATCCAGTTCCAGCGTCCATGAGGAGTTGTCCTGTTCCAGCGTCATGAGGGGTTGTCCTGTTCGTAACGGGCGTAGGCCCCGACGATCCGTTGCACCAGTGGGTGCCGCACCACATCGCGGGCATTGAAGAAGGTCATGCCGATCCCCTCGACCTCCTTGAGTACTTGCAGCACCTGCCGCAGGCCGGACTGGACGTTGCGTGGCAGATCGACCTGGGTGACGTCGCCGGTGACCACCGCCGTGGAGCCGAAGCCGATCCGGGTCAGGAACATCTTCATTTGTTCCACGGTGGTGTTCTGCGCCTCGTCGAGGATGATGAAGGAGTCATTCAGCGTCCTGCCGCGCATGAACGCCAGCGGCGCGACTTCGATGATACTGCGCTCGATCAGTTTGGTGACCCGCTCGAAACCCAGCATTTCGTACAGGGCGTCGTAGAGCGGTCGCAGGTAGGGGTCGATTTTCTGCGCCATGTCGCCGGGCAGAAAACCCAGCCGCTCGCCGGCTTCCACCGCCGGCCGCACCAGGACCAGCCGCCGCACCGTGCTGGATTCCAGGGCATCGACGGCGCAAGCCACCGCCAGATAGGTTTTGCCGGTGCCGGCCGGACCGACCCCGAAATTCAGATCGTGGTGCTTGATGCTCCACAGGTAACGCTGTTGGTTGGGGCCGCGGCCACGGATCAGACCGCGCCGGGTGCGGATCAGCACTTCGTCGGCGTCCGGCTCCAGGTCCTCGACCAGGGCGTCGGCACCGGCTTCCTGCAGGGTGAGATGCACGCTGGCCGGAGTTAGCGCCTCGTCGCGGGTGTTTCGGTACAGCGCTTCCAGCACCGCGACCGCGATCGCGACCGTCGGCGGCTCGCCGATTACTCGGAACTGATGGCCGCGGTTATTGATTTCCACGCCCAGCCGGCGTTCGATCTGGCGCAGGTGTTCGTCCAGATGTCCGCACAGATTGGCCAGCCGCACGTTGTCGGCGGGTTCCAGCAATAGATCTTGAAATTGGGGAGAGGCGTTTGGGTTCAATGCGCTGGCGGTTCGGATGGGATATCGGCTAGCTGGCTTGTTTGAGGGCGGCCGCCGGCCATTCCGGACAGGCCAGCAGTCGGCCGCGCAGGGAATTGGGCAGCGCCTCGGTAATGGCAACCTCGGCGAAGCGGCCGATCAGTCCGGGTGGGCCGTCGAAGTTGACCACGCGATTGTTCTCGGTGCGCCCCGACAGTTGCCGGTCGTCCTTGCGCGAGGGCCGGTCCACCAGCACCCGCTGAACGGTGCCGATCATTCTTTGGCTAATGGTGCGCGCGCCGTCCTCGATCCGTGCTTGCAGATGCGCCAGCCGTTCTTTCTTGAGTGCGAGTGGCGTGGGGTCGGCCAGGCTGGCGGCGGGGGTGCCGGGCCGGGGGCTGTAGATGAAGCTGAAGCTGTGATCGAAGCCGATCTCGTCGATCAGCGCCATGGTCGCCTCGAAATCCCGCTCGGTTTCGCCGGGGAAGCCGATGATGAAATCCGAGGACAGGCTGATGTCCGGGCGCGCGGCGCGCAGCTTGCGGATTTTGGCCTTGTATTCCAGCGTGGTGTGGCCGCGTTTCATCAGTGCCAGGATGCGGTCGGAACCGCTTTGCACCGGCAGGTGCAGGTGGCTGACCAGTTGCGGGACGCGGGCATAAGCCTCGATCAGCCGGTCGGAGAATTCCACCGGGTGGGAGGTGGTGTAGCGGATGCGGTCGATACCGTCGATGGCGGCAACGTATTCGATCAGCAGCGCCAGATCGGCGATTTCGCCATCGTCGGTCGGCCCGGCGTAGGCGTTGACGTTCTGGCCGAGCAGGGTGATTTCGCGCACGCCCTGCGCCGCCAGCACCGCCACTTCGGCCAGCACGGCGGCGAATGGCCGGCTGACCTCTTCGCCCCGGGTGTAGGGCACCACGCAGAAGGTGCAGTATTTGCTGCATCCTTCCATGATCGACACAAAGGCGGTCGGCCCCTCGGCGCGCGGTTCCGGCAGCCGGTCGAATTTTTCGATTTCCGGGAAGGAGACATCGACCACGGGGCGGCGGTTGGCCCACACGGCCGACAGCATGTCCGGCAATCGGTGCAGGGTTTGCGGGCCGAATACCAGATCCACCTGCGGCGCCCGCTCGCGCAGCGCCTCGCCTTCCTGGCTGGCGACGCAGCCGCCGACGCCGATCACCGCGCCGGGACGGCGGGATTTATGGGCTTTCCACTGGCCCAGTTGCGAAAACACTTTTTCCTGGGCTTTTTCGCGGATGGAGCAGGTATTGAGCAGCAAGACATCCGCCTGGTCGGGATCGTCGGTGCGCTCCAGACCGTGGGCCACGCGCAGGACATCCGCCATTTTGGCGGAGTCGTACTCGTTCATCTGACAACCGTGGGTCTTGATGTAAAGTTTGCGCGTCATCGGTAATTTTTGAACAATAACATCGGCGGGGAACTATAGCATCGCCGTTGGGGGGGCGCTAGGCAAGGAGTTTGTCGGCGTCCGATGGGACTCTAAATATGGGAGTTTGCCGCATGACCGGGCCAACGGAAGAAACCCGCGTCCAGCCGGTCGAGGTCACCTGT
>JAPUDV010000071.1 GCA_027492875.1 Candidatus Competibacteraceae bacterium
CGCGTTTGATGGGGGTGGTCATGGGAGCCTCTTTAGTGTGCGACGACGGTTCGGGATTAGATTTTTCAAATCATTTTGATGTCTTAGTAAACTCGTCAACAGTCATCTCTGACGAGCGAATTAAAGTTCTCAAAGTACCTTGGCTACTTCTTTGTGATCAGGGATAGTAAAGCGTTGCCATGCGCCCCTCTCTAACCATAATAATATGACTGCTCTGGCGTCGTACCACTTCCCAGCCTAGCTGTTCGAACGTCTCAACAACTTTTTTTCCACTCAACCGAGGCAAATGAGACACTTACGCCAGTACCTCAACCTGCCGTGTCTCAACGGTCAAGGGCAAGCCGCGCTCTGCTCTCACCTCCAAGCAAAGGTGGATGGCTTCCTGAATATTCTTTAAAGCCTCTTCTTTCATACTGCCTTGGCTGACACAACCTGGAATAGCTGGGCATTCAATCACCCAAACACCATCCTCGTCTCTATCGATTATCACAGTAAATTTCATATGAATCCCCAGGGCTTTTTGAGGCGTAATGATGATTTTACTTCATTCACAAGTCTTCTGGCTTTGACTTTAATCCGGTATGTTTCGCAATTCTCACCAACATACGTGGTCCGATCTCTTCTCGATCATGAAAAGAAAACACGAAGTCAGGTCATTCTGAACGTGAACGAGTACGATGTAAGTTTGACTGGCGCTTGAGTTGCCAACCGATACTCATCAGCGCTGCGAACACTTGATTAGCTTTCGTTGATGGCCATCGATTCATGCGGAACTACATGAAATAGTGGTTGACTGAGGAACTTTCTTCTTGTTCCAATTTCTCAGCTAATACTCTCAAAGCCAGAGCTTCCGCTTTGATTATTGCCTTATCTGGCGTATTTCCATAAGCCAACACTCCAAGTAGCCCGACAACTTCGGCCAACCAGCGCCCATCAACTTCCTGTTCATACTCGGTATTGAAATTCATTTAAAACCTCCTTAGAGAATATCCGATCTCTTTACTTCGCAGCATCCCATTCTGGAAACTTGGCATTCCAAATAGTAGTACCGTTATCCATCACCTCAGCAACCGTATTACCAGCCAGAGTTCATATACCAAAGTAAGAGACTGTCGAAAAACTGCCCGTGTAAAATAAAAGCTTTGTTGATGCAGGAACCTTTTTTCGGACGATTTTGGCTGATCATCTTTGGATATTTTGTTTATTTAATCAATAAGTTAGTTTTTATACAGCTTCTGAAGGTACGCAGCGTATACCCTAACTTGGCTCGAATCATTTCTTTTCACCTAATACCAACCCAGCAACCAACAGTGGTAATGTAAACATCACATATCCTTTACCTTCCCAAGTTTGCCATGATTTCAAGTGAAATAATCCATTACTTAGCAATTCATTAATACCTACAAATATAAATGGTGTAGATAAGACTGTCCATAAGAAAAACATCCAAGTTGAAGGACATTTTGTTAAATGTCGCCATCCATACCATCCGAACATAGCCCAGATTAAAGTACCAAAAAAAAGGATTATTAGCGATCCACCATGAGCTGCCCGACCAATCACATGTAATGGCTGATAAAAAACTCCTTGGCTATATGCCCAAATCCAAAAGATGAGATGAACAGTTACAGTGATTCCAACTGATAAAATTAAAAACACTCTTGCTCGGAAATAATCTATTTTTACCAAGCAACTGCTTAATGCTACAGGAAAAATAATAAATGGCACCCTAGCTGTTGCAACCAAACCAACCAGAACGGCAATGATGATAAAATAGATGTCGTCTTTGTAATAAAAGTTTAGCGCTAACGTTAGGCCAACTAAAGCTAAAATTATTGCTGGCAAATCATGGCCAATGATACTCATTTGCAGAAAATTTAGAGATAATAGCGTCAACAGAATATAAATTAAAGCGTGTGTTGCTTTGCAAATCTTAGCAAGCATAAACCCAGAAAAAAATAAGTAAATAGGCGTAAGAATCGTAATTAATCCACCTAATAATAGAGGAGAGTTCAATAGTATCCATCCTGGCCCAGGACTAATTGGCGCACCATCAAATATTCTGATAGAATAAGGATTTAACCCATCATAAAATAGCGCCGCCGCCGGCCCTATCAAGGCACTAGGCGCCGAGCTGGGATTTGGTACTAACCGAGTTCCTGGATAAAGCAATATATTTAGTAGGCCAAGCACCACAATAAGTAAAAGCCACAGCAGATTATAATCTAAGATTTTTGACTTTTTCAGACCAAGTTTTTCAATTAAAAAAACAAAAAAAACCAAGAAAATAGCATAAGATAAGATAAGAAAAACAGAATATTCATAAAAAAATACCATAAAGAAAGGCGCAGAAGTAACTATTGAAATTACTATATATAAAATATAATAAAAATATGATTCTTTATCTGTCATTAGATTGCAATTACTCAACTACCCACCACCTAAAAGACGGTGGGTTGGCTAACGGGGGATAAACCCCCGCTTGAAACGCTTCTCAGCGGATTGAACTGCCGACTAAAGAACGCGACGCCTAAAGGCGGTGATTTGTACCACAGGCTGCCGCTTACGCGGCTAAAGCCGCAGCTATGGAACTCAAAGGTTAGCCCCTCTCTACATGATCAGAGAGGGGCTTTTCCCTACCTCACACCGGCCGCCGTTTAATCAACAGTCGCCGTTCGATCTCGAAGATCTTGCTGCTGATCTTCTCCTTGCTCAGCTTCTGCTTATCGTTCTCCTTGATGAACAGATCCGCCCCATAAGTTTCCAGCGCGGCGGCGGCACTGATGTTCTTCACCCCGATGAACTGGAAGGTGACGATGCCAACGGCGTCGGTATTGGACAGAGTTTCCGTCGCCACCACCCGCGACAGCGCCGCCACCGTATCGCCGGACACCGCCGGCTGGGTGTGATAACCCTCGGTGAAGCCCAGTTCCCACAGTGCGTTTTCGCTGACATCGCGACTGGCCAAGCCCTCCAGCCAGGCGAACACCAGCCCGCCGTACACAATCGGCTCGCCGCTCATCTTGCCCGACAGGCCGGTGCTATACACCCGATCAAAATGCAACGGATGGGTGTTACCGACCAGATAGGTCCAGGCCATGTGCTCGTCGGTGATGGTGCGACCGTTGGCGTGGACGATCAGATCGCCGAGCGAGAAGTCCTCGAAATAGGTGTTGGGACCGGTCAACTGACTCGGATAGCCGCCCGCGTTGATCGGCAGATCCACCACCGGATGTTCCACCCACGGAAATTCGACCGGTGTGGTCGGCGCGGGGGTGGTCGGCAGGCGGTCGCCGCGATAGCCGACCATGATCTTGCGTTCGTACTGCAACACCACCTGATTGTGCTGGTTCACGCCCAGGGTGCGAATCAGCACGATACCCGGCTTGTCTTCGCCGCGCGCCTTGCGGTCCATCACCTTGGTGTAGCCGCGCAGGGTGTCGCCCGGATAGACCGGCCGCAGGAACTGCACGTTGTAGTAACCGAGATTGGCGATGGCCTTTTCGGAGTCGTTGTGGACCCCCAGCGACAGCACCACGTTGAACACCATCTGCGGGCTGGCCGGCAGATCCTGGAAACCGTGCGCCCTGGCATATTCCAGATTCAGATACAGCGGGTTGCACTGCATGAACACCCGGGCGAAGTCCAGCATCGGTCCGCGTTCAAAGGTATAGCCGCGCGGATGGACAAACACCTGTCCCGGCACGAATTCATCCAGATAGCGCCCGTACTGCGGCCGGCGCACCCATTCCAGGTTGACCGCCACCGACCCCGCCATTTCCGCCGTCTGTTCGCTCAGTCGCATCGAGAAACTCATGGCTCAACCCTCCACTTCGGCCTTGGCCTTGGCGTTGTCCACCAGCGAACGGGCAATCACCTTCAAGGCCAGGGTTTCCTCGGCGCCTTCGAAGATCGACAGCACCCGTGCGTCGATGAAATAGCGGCTGACCGGCATTTCCTCGGCGTAACCCATGCCGCCGTGAATTTGTAGCGCCTCACGGGTCACCCACTCGGCGGTCTTGCAGGTGAAAAACTTGACCATGCTGGCTTCCATATCGCCCTCGCCCTGATCCATCAGCCGGCCCACCGAGTAGGTAAACTGGCGGCTGACCGCCAGATAGGTCGCTATCCGCGCCAGCTTGATTTGAGTCAACTGATAATCGCCAATCGGATAACCGAACACCACCCGTTCCTGGGCGTAGCTCAGCGCCCGTTCGTAGGCCGCCTGCATGACACCCACCGCCCGGGCAGCGGTCTGGATGCGGCCACCGGCGAAACCGGCCATGGTGAAATAGAAACCCTTGCCCTCGCCTTTCGGCCCTCCCAGCATGTTTTCTTCCGGGACAAAGACGTTGTCGAAGAACAGGTCGAAGGAGTGCATCCCGCGATAGCCGATGGTGGCGATCGCCTTGCCGGTCAACTTGCCGCCGCTTTCCTGAGTGAACTCGAAGGAATGGCCAGGATAAGTCGGCTTCTCAAGCAGGAACATCGACAGGCCGCGATGACCGATGGAAATGTCGGGGTTGGTGCGGGCCAGAATCAGCAGCACCCCGGCCTTGCCGCCGAAGGTGCACCAAGTCTTGGCGCCGTTCAGCAGCCAGCCACCCTCGGTCTTGGTGGCTTTCAGCCGCATGTTGGCCACGTCGGAACCGTAGTTGGGTTCGGTCACCGCCACCGCGCACAGCAGATCGCCGGACGCCAGTTGCGGCAGCCACTTCTCTTTCTGTTCCTCGGTGCCACCCTTGAGCAGCGCCTTGGACAGGATTTCGGGCCGGG
Organism: Candidatus Competibacteraceae bacterium; assembly: GCA_027492875.1. Taxonomy (GTDB): domain Bacteria; phylum Pseudomonadota; class Gammaproteobacteria; order Competibacterales; family Competibacteraceae; genus Competibacter. The sequence continues at coordinate 4,777 of JAPUDV010000071.1, forward strand.
TGATCAGGCTACCGGCGGCGCCCAGCGAGCCGCGAGTCAGTTCCTCGGTCACCACGATCATGCCCAGATTGTCTTCGCCCTCGTCGCTCTGGATGCCGCCGAAGCGCTCCGGAATGGAAATGCCGAAGCAGCCCATTTCCCGGACCTGATCGAGGATGGTGTCGGGAATGTCGAGATCGTGGCGGTGGATTTCCTCGGCCAGCGGCATCACCACTTCCTCGGCCACCCGGCGGAAGGTGTCGCGCATCATCTCGTGATGGTCGTCCAGCAAATAGGCGCCGGTCACGCCATCCTGGCTGCGAACCCGCTGCCCCAGGTCGGCGACCAGGGCCGCCGGCAGTTGCGCCAGGCAGAACCCGCGTACCGTCGGATGATCCACGGTGGCGTTCAGCCAGTTGTCGTTCAGGCCGAAATCGGCCGGGCGCGAACTCAGGCGATTGCGGAGACTCTGAATGGCCTCGGCGGCGAACAGCAGCGCGAACCGCTCTTCCAGAATCGCCTCGCCGGTCGGGCCGCCGCCGGCCGCGCGCGCGCGCTTGGCGTAATCGAGCATGAAGCGGGCGCCGGTCACTTCCGCACAGGACAACGCCAAGTCGTAACTCACCAGTTGGTGTTGGTCGAGCAGAGCGGCGGATACTTTGCCATCGGCTTTCTGGGTCCGTTCCTTGAGATCCGCCAACGCGAAGTCGAGTGCTTTCTGGACGGCGGTTAGTGCCAGGGCGGCCTGCTGCAACTGCTCTGCCGGATTCTGGATCGGTGCGGACATTGGTTTACCTCGTCTGGTGACGGTTATTCACGAAAACCATAAATTTAGTAAGCTCTAACCGCGAAGTGTAAGGGAAAATCGCTCGGAGCACACGGTTTGAACCGGCGCGGCGGCAAAAAATTCCGGCGGAAATCGGCCGCTTGCATTTTGAAAGCGGCCGTTGTGAGCCGTCTTGCCGGTTCTGGCGCGAGTGAGTTAGTCCGCCGACGATTATCCCTTATAATCCGGGATTTCCAGGGCCGGGGCACGAGCTTCATTCCCCCGATCACCCCTTCAATCGTCATGGCCGGCGCCTCCGAAATTCGGGCGCGACGCCGCACCGAAAGAGATCCATCGTGGCCACAACCTCTACCGCATCGAACGAACTTAGCCACTATGCCGGCTTGCTGGCGCTCGAACTGGACCCACAGCGGGCCGATTTCACCGGCGTGCCGCCCGAGCCGCTGAGCGTCACGGCCGCCACCGCCCTGGCCGGCCATCTCGCCAAGGATCTGGACCGTATTCTCGACGGCATCCACCATCTGGGGTTGATCCTGCCGGGGGCGCTGTACGATCAGACTGAAATCCTCCGCCCCGGCTTTCCCTTGATCAACGCCTTAACCGAATTGTACAGCGGCAGCGACCGCGACCGGATGTTCAAACCCCGGCTGATCGCCCTGGGCAGCGACCATGGCTATTTCCCGGTGGCCGCTATCAACCCGCAGCGCCGGCCCGGTTCCGGTCCCCTGCTGTTGCTGCCGTTCTGCTTCGTCGGCCCGCGCGACGACATCGCCCGATTGGCGCGCGTCATGGAAGATACCCTGCTGCAAAATGGCGAAACCTCGCAGGCTACGCGCGAGGCGGCCCAGGAAGCGTTTGGACTGACCGCGATGAATCTGTCCTACGCCACCATCGGCGACCTGTGCGCTCTGCTGCGGGTACAACTGGATGGCAACGGTCTGCTGCCGCTGTGGGAGCTGCTGGAGCAATCCTGGTTCGAGCGGCCCGGCGCCCGTGCCGCGACCCTGGACGGCGGCAACCGCTTCCTGGTGGCCGGCGACCACGCCCATACCCCGTTCTACACCTTCGACGACTGGGCGCAGTTCGGGCCGGGTCGTTCCCTGCCAGCGACGGAACTGGGGGAAGGTTATCGGCGCTGGGCGCACTTGCAGCGGCAATATGCACTGGCCTTGGAAGCCTACGGACTGCATGTGCGCTGGGTGCTGGCCAACCCGCAACTGGAGACAACGCTGGCCACCGTGGAGGGTGAAGCGGCGAAGGCGGCGTTCCGGGAAATTCCCTGCCTGTCGGGAGATTATCTGGTCGAGGCGATTTTCCAGAACGACAGCGAGCATCCAGAACGGCGGATGTCGATCACCAACCAGGCCGACCCGGAACTGGGCACCTTGGCCTATACGGTCACCACCCTGGACGCTGGCGGGCAATTGTTGCGGCTGGAGCATCACTACCCGCTGCGACCGCAGGGATTGAATGCGATCATCGACCGGCTGGTCCAGCGCTGCAACGAACAGGACGCCGAGCGGCAGGTGCTGCATCCCGGCCGGCTGCTGTACTCGGAGAGCGGACGAAATTTGCGAGCCGCGACCGTCACCGACCTGCCGGCGTCAACGGAGCGGCTGCATTAACGGCGCGGGCAATATCGGCAACCCACCGCGTCATCGGCCCTGTCCCGTGACGGGAAAGGGTCCGAGCGCGGAAAAAGTATTTCAATAATGCGCCACCCGGGTCGTGCCGTCGTTACCGATCAACACCCGTACCCGGTCGCCGGGATAAAACGGCTCGTCGGCCGCCTGGGTGACGGCCAGCATCCGACCGTTATCCAATTGGACGGTGATTTCCAGACCCGGCTGCCGGGTCGCGTTCTCTTCGATCGCCGAACCAGCCAGCCCGCCCAGCACCGCTCCGCCGATAGCGCCGGCCACCTGGCCCCTGCCCCTGCCGATGGTGCTACCGGCCACGCCGCCCAAGGCCGCGCCGCTCACTGCGCCAACGCCACTCCTGGTCCCCTCGATCAAAACCTGGCGGACGCTCTCCACATAACCCAAGCGCACATCCTGGGCCTCGCGGACCTGATCACGGCTATACGCACCGCCGGACATGCTGGCCGGACAGCCGCTCAACACCAGGCCCGCCGCCAAAACCACCGCCACAATCGCTGTCGTTTTCATCAATCGCATCGTCCACCTCGTCGCGCATCGGCATTGTTCGAATTGAAATCGGTCCGGCATTATAGCCAAACCCACCCGTCAACATAGTCAGTGACACTGAATCGCGACCAGGCTTGCCCGCCACCACTCTTAGCGCCTACTCCACAGTGCAACGCCGCTCCTTTCCGTCCGTCTTGCCGCCAGCCCGTCGTGATGCCTGGGCCGGCATCCTGCTGGCGCTGATGATCGCCGCCTCGGTCGCCCCGGGCGTGTCGCTGCTGCCCGCCGGACTCTTGGGTTGGGCCGCCGCCCTGCTGCTGAGTTACCGGCTGGGCCGACGGCAGCGCATTCAAATCGCCTGGCTGATCGGGCTCGGCGTCGCCGGCATCGCCTGGGGCACGCTGCACGGCACGCCATTCAAGGCAAGCCCGATATTCGCCGGTAATCAGGGACTGGTCAGCCTGTTGGCGGCGGTGTCGTTCCTGCGGCTGGTGACCCGGCCGGGTGGAGTCGATCCCGAGCTACCCACGCCGCGCGGTCGAAAAGCCTTGTGGCGGACCCTGCTTGGAGTGCATCTGTTCGGCGCGGTGATCAACCTGTCCACCGTGGTGATCCTGGGTGACCGCATGGCCACTCGCGGGCGTCTGGGCAAGCGCCGGGCGCTGGCGCTGACCCGGGGTTTCGCGGCGGCGGCGTTCTGGTCGCCGTTCTTTTCGGCCATGGCCGCCGCGCTAACCTACGCGCCGGGCGCGCGGCTGGGCGTCGTCGTGTTGGCGGGCCTGCCGATGGCCGCGTTCGCCCTCTGGCTGACCGCCCGCGAAATCGATCCCGAGAATCCCAAGCTGGGGGCGCCGTTCATCGGTTACCCCATGCGTTTCAGCGCATTGTGGATTCCCGGCCTGCTGGTGCTTATCGTGCTGACCGTCCACGCTTGGACGCCGGATTGGTCGATCCTGGCCATCATCGCCCTCAGCGCGCCGCTGCTGACGGTCCTGATCCTGGTCGCGCAACATGGATTTGCAGCGTGGCCCCCGCTCAGGGAGCATGTGGCGCAAGGCCTGGCCAGCACGGTCAACGAACTGGCGCTATTCCTGGCGGCCGGCGTGCTGGCGGCGGGTTTGATCAGCCTGACCGGAACGCTGGGGGATTGGCTGCCGTTCGAGCGATTCGGAGCGTCGCAGGCCAGCCTGCTGCTGATCGTCATGGTCGGCGCCGCCGCGCTGGGCGTACATCCGGTCATCACCATCGCCAGTTTCGGCGTCTGGCTGGCGCCGCTGCATCCCGAACCCAATCTGCTGGCGATCACCCTGTTGATGAGCTGGGCCATCGGCGTGCCGGCCAACCCGCTGTCCGGCCTGCACCTGATGATGCAGGGCCGCTATGGGATCGACGGCTACGCCTTCCTGCGCTGGAATGCCGGCTACGTCTTGAAGTGTTTGGGAGCGGCCATCGCGCTGCTGTACGTCTATTCGGCGCTGCTGGGAGTCTGAGGAGGAAGGGACAATCCACGCTTCGCCCGCCCGACTCCCAAGCAAACGCCTCAGGGCAGCAGCAGGTCGCCGCCTTCCATATGCAGCACTTCCACCCGCCAGCCGACCAGCAACACGCTGCCGATCTGGCGGCGCTGACCGGTGTCGGTGAACTCGAACACGTACAGCCGCTCCAGCTTGAGCCGGCCATCGAGATCGCGCCGCAGCCACAGCCGCTCCAGCGCCACGGTGTCGTCCAGCAATTGCACGTTACTCCGCCGGCAGGCGCGCGAACTGGCGGTGCGCGCCTGTTCGCGGGCACCGAGACTATCGCGCCAGAACCACAGGCCAACTCCCATCACCGCGAGTATGCCGATCAGCGTCGTAAAGCTCATAAGCGGGCAGTCCTGCAAATAGTGGCGTTCGGCGAGTCGGGCCGCCCGACGGACGGCAGATCGGGCCGGGATTATGCGCTATCCGCCTGCGGGCGGTTCCCTTCATTCAACCGCCCCCCAAGTCCACGCCAGCCGCATATTCGGCCGCCGGCAGCGGTTCGCCCAGTAAAAAACCCTGCGCCCGGCGACAGCCTGCGGCACGCAGCCAAACCAACTGCGCGTCGGTTTCGACTCCTTCCGCCACGACGTCGAGGCCCAGGTTGCGGGCGAGGCCGATCACCGCCGCGCATATGACCTCGCCGCCGACATCCTCGCCGATATCCCGCACGAAGGAGCGATCGATCTTCAACGCGCTGACCGGAAACCGTTTCAGATAGGCCAGCGACGAATAACCGGTACCGAAGTCATCGATGGTCAGCATGACGCCCATGGCATGCAACACGCGCAGAGTGTCGACCGTCGCCCCCGCATCCTGCATCACTACACTTTCCATCACCTCCAGTTCGATGGCGCCCGCTTCCACCCCCGCGTCGGCCAGGATGGAACCCACCTGCCCGGCCAGCGCCGGCTGCCGGAACTGCAAGGCCGACAGATTGACCGCTACCCGAATCCCCGGCCACGGCCCGCGCCGCCAGACGACGGCCTGTCGGCAGGCTTCCCGCAGCACCCATGCTCCCATGGGCAAGATCAGACCGGTTTCCTCGGCCAAAGGGATGAAATCCATCGGCGACACCAGCCCCCGCTCGGGATGGCGCCAGCGCAACAGCGCCTCGAACGCCACCACCCGGCCGGATTCGAGATCGATCTGCGGCTGGTAAAACAGTTCGAACTCTTCCTGCCTTAGCGCCTGCCGCAACCGGTTTTCCAGCAGCAACCGCTCCAGCGTCCGCGCGTTCATCTCCTGCTGGAAAAACTGATAGTTGTTGCGACCCTGCTGCTTGGCCTCGTACATCGCCAGATCGGCGTGTTTGAGCAGGGTCTCCAGACTCTCGCCATCGTCGGGGGCGATGGCGATGCCGATGGAGGGCGTCACCGTCAGGTCGTGGCCCTCCAGCACGCACGGCTCGCCCAGTTCCCGCAGCAGCTTGTGCGCCACCAGGGCGGCATCGCCGGGATCGCCGATCTCGGACAGCAGGACGACGAATTCGTCTCCTCCCTGCCGCGACACGGTGTCGGTGGCGCGGATCAGGGCGGACAGGCGTGCGGCCACGTTGCATAAAAGCCGGTCGCCGGCGCTGTGACCGAAAGTGTCGTTGATGTCCTTGAAGCGGTCGAGGTCGATGAACAGCAGAGCAAACCGCTTGCGGTGACGGTGGGCATCGGTCAGCAGTTGCCCGAACCGGGCATCCAGCAACAGCCGGTTGGGCAGGCCGGTCAGGAAATCGTGGTGCGCCATGTGCTGGATACGCGCTTCGTCGGCCTTGCGGCGGGCTTCATGCGCCTTGCTCTCGCTGATGTCCGAGAACATGGCGACATAGTGACAAACCCCCTCTTTTTCATCGCCGATCGCGCTGACCGACAGCCAGACCGGGAACACCTCGCCGTTCTTGCGCCGGCTCCAGATTTCGCCTTGCCAGTAACCCTGCGCGCGCAGGATCGCCCATGTGTTTCGATCGTAGCCGGGGTCGGGGCGCCCGCTGATAAATAATCGCGAATTCTGGCCCTCCATCTCGGCGCGGCGGTAGCCGGTAATGTTCTCGCAAGCGCGGTTGACCTCGACGATGCGACCCTGGGCGTCGGCGATGACGATGCCCTCGCCGCTGTCGTCGAACACGCGCTCGGCCAGGCGCAGGCGGGCTTCCGCCGCGATGCGGGCACGGGCGTCGCGCCCCAGCAAAACGCCGTACCGGCGACCCTCCAGCTCGGCGATGCGGTAGGTCAGATCGAGCGGGAACGGCCTGGAGCGACTTTGCACGGTTGCTTCGATCCGCCGCGACGCGGCGCCGGCCGTATCCCGGGCCAAGGAGCTCAGTATTTCGGTGGCGCGGTCGAGGCCCAATTCGCCAAGCCGGCGGCCGATCAGCGCTTCGAGCGGCTGGCCGAGAATCTCGGCCGCCGCCGCGTTGGCGTCGATCATCTCGCCGTCGGGCAGGGCGATCAGCAGCACCATGTCGCCGGCAAAATCCAATAGTGCGCGGAACCGTTCCAGCCGCGACAGGTTGCGGCGCAATTCGGGGTAGTAGCTCTTGCGGAAGGAGCGCTCGCCCAAACCGATGATCTGGTCCCGCAGCAACGCCCAGGCGTGGTCGCCGGCTGACTCAGAGGGCTTCGGCATAGAGCGTCTTGAGGTCGGCCAGACTGGCGCGGCGCGGGTTGGTGAACAGACAGGCGTCGCGGGCGGCGGGCGGCGCCAGATCCACGATCTCGTCGGAGGTCACGCCGCGCGCCGCGAGGCCATCGCGGATCCCGCACGCCTCGCGCAGCGCTCGCAACGCCTCGGTGAGGCTCCTTTCCCCACCGGCGCCGCCCGCGAGCGGCACACCGAACGCTTGAGCAATACGCCGGTAGCGCTCTTCGGCAACGCGGTAGTTGAAACGGATGACGTGTTCAAGCAACAGGGCGTTGCTTTCCCCGTGCGGCAGATCCAGATAGCCGCCCAGGCTGTGGGACAGGGCATGCGTCGCGCCGAGGCTGGCGTTGGAGAAGGCCAAGCCGGCTTGCAGGCTGGCCAACATCATATTCTCCCGCGCCGCCAGGTTGGCCGGCTCGGTGACGGCCCGTAATAGAAAGTTGCGGATGAGTTCGACGGCGGCCAGCGCATGGATGTCCACCACCGGCGAACTCGCCGTGGACACGTAGGCTTCGACGGCGTGGCTGAGCGCGTCGAGACCGGTGCAGGCGGTGAGATGCGGGTCCATGGTGAGGGTGACTTCCGGGTCCACCAGCGCCACGTCCGGCACCACGCTCTTGCTGATGATGGCGATCTTGTAACGCCGCTGGGTATTGTTGATGATGGCGAACTGCGAGATATCGGCGGCGGCGCCGGCCGTGCTGGGGACGCAGATCAGCGGTGGGCCGGGATGGACGATGCGGTCGACGCCCTCGAAATCGAGAATGTGACCGCCGTTGGCGGACACGATGCCGATGCCCTTGGCGCAATCGATGACGCTGCCGCCGCCCAGGGCCACGATCACGTCGCAGCCGCCGTCGCGGTAGACCTGCTCGCCCGCCATGACCTCGTGATCCCGGGGGTTGGGCGTAACCCCGCTGAACACCACCGCGTGCAACCCGCTTTCTTCCAGATCGGCGAGCAGCCCGTTCAGCCAACCCGCGCGGATGACGCCCGGATCGGTGACGACCAGGACGCGCCGTGCCTGCAGGTTACGCGCGTAAAACCCCGTGCGCCGACGCGCGCCGACGCCGAAAATAAACTCCGGCGCGACGAATTTACGCATGTCGTAGAGTGGCATGGTTTCTCCTGTGCGAGCGATGGCTAACGGCCCTTCGGGATGCGATTTCCCCGGACCACCGGGCGGAGGAAAAGCGTGGAGTCTTCCGGCTCTGGCCGTTGGGGTTTCCGCTTTTTATCGCGTGCCCTGCATAAGTCTAATGTGGGTTGGACAAACATCCCAGATTACGGGCATCACCCAAACAAGTTCACGTCAATATCCATGGCCATCAAGAAAAGCGAAGTCTCCGACAAATACGCCGGACCGAAGGACGCGCTGATCGACGTGCCCCAGGGTGGCGGTTTCGCCGATATGGTGGCGTTGGTAGTGTTCTTAACGTGGTTATGAACAATTTCAACTATCTTAATTAAAATGATTTTATTGCACAGGCATCCACTTTTAGGGCACTACCCGCATGGCGACCGGTTCACCGCGTTGATGGACCACCATTTGCCGATGTAGCGCATCTGCCGGGAAGCGTTGAATCGCGCGCCATCGAGCCACGAACAGTGGCCATGCTGACCGGCAAGATCCGCCCGTGGGCCGACATCTTGAGCGGTGGGCTGGATGCTATACTCGCTTCCTTGTTCCCCGGCGGCGTCACCGTGCGATGCGCGGTCGCGACATAAATACATAAGCCACGACATACAATGAAAAAATACTTAAATCATCATTCATGAAAATCGCGACATGGAACGTCAATTCCCTGAAGGTGCGCCTGCCGCAGGTGCTGGACTGGCTGCGCGAGCGGCAGCCGGACATCCTGGCCTTGCAGGAAACCAAGCTGACCGACTCCGATTTCCCCACGCTCGATCTCGCCAGCGCCGGCTATCGGGCCGCCTTCGCCGGTCAGAAAACCTACAACGGCGTGGCCGTGTTCAGCCGTCTGTCTACCAGCGAAACTGTCGCCGACCTGCCGGGATTGGATGATCCGCAACGGCGGGTCTTGGGCGCGACCATCGGCGGGGTGCGCGTCATCAACCTCTACGTTCCCAACGGTCAATCCGTCGGTTCCGACAAATACGCCTACAAGCTGAACTGGCTGGATAAACTGGCGCAATGGCTGGAAATTGAACTGGCCCACCATCCCCGCTTGATCGCGCTGGGCGATTTCAACATCGCGCCGGAAGACCGCGACGTGCACGACCCCGCCGCCTGGGCCGGCCAAATCCTGTGCAGCGACGCCGAGCGGGCCGCGTTCCGGCGGTTGCTGGATTTGGGCCTCCAGGATGCGTTTCGACGGTTTCCGCAGGAAGAAAACACCTTTAGCTGGTGGGACTACCGCGCCGCCGGCTTCCGCCGTAACCGGGGGCTGCGCATCGACCATATTCTGCTCAGCCCGGCGCTGGCCACGGTCTGCACCGCCTGTCGGGTGGACCAGGCCCCGCGCCGACTGGAACGCCCGTCCGATCATGCCCCAGTGATCGCCGAATTCGACCTCGAACTCCACTGAACTGAGCCTCCATGGAACATCATCCCCGCAACGTACTGGTGACCGGCGGCGCCGGCTTCATCGGCTGCAATTTCGTTCGCCACCTGCTGGCCACCGAGCCGGACGCCCGCATCGTTACCCTCGATCTGCTGACCTACGCCGGTTCGCTGGACAACCTGCGCGAACTGCCCGATCCCGCCCGGCATACCTTCGTCCAGGGCGATATCTGCGACCGGCTGCTGGTGGATCGGCTGCTGCGCGAGCACGCCATCGACACCATCGCCCACTTCGCCGCCGAAAGCCATGTGGACCGCTCCATCACCGGCCCGGCGGCCTTCGTGCAAACCAATCTGGTCGGCACCTTCACCCTGCTGGAAGCCGCCCGCGGCGCCTGGCTGGAGGGCGGCAAAACCGTCGAGCGCCGCCGCTTCCACCACATCTCCACCGACGAAGTCTACGGCACCCTCAAACCCAACGATCCACCGTTCAGCGAGACCACGCCCTACGCGCCCAACTCGCCCTACTCCGCCTCCAAGGCCGGCTCCGACCATCTGGTGCGGGCCTATTTCCACACCTACGGCCTGCCGGTGGTCACCACCAACTGCTCCAACAACTACGGCCCTTACCAGCACGGCGAGAAATTCATCCCCACCGTGATCCGCTCCTGCCTGCTGCAACGACCGATTCCGGTCTACGGCGACGGTAGCAACATCCGCGACTGGCTGTACGTCGAAGACCATTGCCGGGGCATCGATGCGGCGATCCGGCGCGGCGTGCCGGGCGAAACCTACAATATCGGCGGCGACAACGAATGGGCCAACCTCAACATCGCCAAGCTGATCTGCGCGCTGCTGGACCAGCGCCGGCCGACACACGCCCCGCACGAGCGGCTGATCCACTTCGTCGCCGACCGGCCCGGCCACGACTGGCGCTACGCCATCGACCCCCGCAAGATGAGCGAAGAACTGAGCTGGCGGCCGGCGGAAACTTTCAACACCGGTATCGCCAAGACCGTGGACTGGTATCTGGAGCGGCACGCCACCGACCCCGCCTGGGGCGGTATGACCGGAGAATAGAGAGAAACCATGCTTCATTCCGCTTTTCAACACCTGCGCAGCCACCCCGTTCCCGCCCTGCGGCTGGAGTTCCAGGAATACCGCCACCGCGCCACCGGCGCCCGGCATTTTCATCTCGCCGCCGACGACCCGCACAATGCCTTCATGGCCGCGTTCCTGACCGTGCCGCAAGACTCCACCGGCGTGGCGCACATTCTCGAACACACCGCCCTGTGCGGCAGCCGGCGCTACCCGGTACGCGATCCGTTCTTCATGATGATCCGCCGATCGCTCAACACCTTCATGAACGCCTTCACCAGCGGCGACTGGACCGCCTACCCTTTCGCCAGCCAGAACAAAAAGGACTTCAACAACCTGCTGGATGTCTACCTGGACGCGACCTTTTTCCCGCTGCTGGACGAGCGCGATTTCGCTCAGGAGGGCCACCGGCTGGAATTCGCCCAGCCCGACGACCCGAACTCGGAGCTGCTGTTCAAGGGCGTGGTGTTCAACGAAATGAAGGGCGCGATGAGTTCGCCGGTGCAGCGACTCGGCCAGGAATTGCAACACCGGCTGTTTCCGACCATCACCTATCACCACAACAGCGGCGGCGACCCCGAGGCGATTCCCGATCTCACCCACGCGCAACTCAAGGCCTTCCACGCCCGCCACTATCACCCGTCGAACGCCATTTTCCTGACCTACGGCGACATCCCCGCCACCGAGCATCAGGAACGCTTCGAGGCGCAAGTCCTCAACCGTTTTCAGGCGCTAACCCTGGATTTGGCCATTCCCGACGAACGCCGCTTTTCCACCCCGATCAGCGACCTCATCCACTATCCCCTGGACGGCGTCGAGGACCTGAGCGACCAAACCCACATCGTGCTGGGCTGGCTGCTGGGATCGACCACCGATCCGCTGGCGACGCTACGAGCCCGCCTGTTGAGCGATGCACTGCTGGACAACAGCAGTTCGCCGCTGCGCCATGCCCTGGAAACCTCGGAACTGGGCGCCGCGCCCTCGCCGCTGTGCGGCTTCGATACCGCCACCCGCGAAGCCACCTTCGTTTGCGGGTTGGAAGGCTCCAATCCCGAACACGCTGAAGCGGTCGAAGCGCTGGTGCTGGACGTGCTGCGACAGGTCGCGGCCGAGGGCGTACCGCAAGAGGCGGTGGACGCCGCCCTGCACCAACTGGAATTGAGCGAGCGGGAAATCACCGGCGACGGCTTTCCCTACGGCCTGCGCTTGCTGATGGAAGCGCTGGCGCCGGCGATCCACGGCGCGGATCCGCTGCCGGCGCTGGACAGCAATCCGCTGCTGGAGCAGTTGCGGGCGGAAAGCCGCGACCCGGAGTTTATCCCGCGCCTGGTCCGGCAACTGCTGTTGGATAACCCGCACCGGGTCCGGCTGACCATGGCCCCGGACGCCGGGCTGAGCGCGAAACAGGCGGCGGCAGAACGGGAGCGGCTGGCCGCGATCCGCGCGGCGCTGACCGACGCCGACCAGGCCCGCCTGGTCGAGCAGGCCCGCATCCTGACCGAACGCCAGCAGCGCCAGGACGACCCCGAACTGCTGCCCAAAGTCGGGTTGGAAGACGTGCCGCCCGATTTGAAAATCGCCGAGGGCGTCGCCCGCCCGGTCGGCGCGCTGCCCGCCGCCTGGTACGCGCAGGGCACCAACGGCATGGTGTACCTGCAAGCCGTGCTCGACCTGCCGGCGCTGGACCCCGAGGAATTGGACCTGTTGCCGCTGTTCTGCGCCTGCCTGCCCGAGGTCGGCAGCGCCGGGCGCGACTACCGCGCCACCCAGGCCCGGCAGGCGGCGGTGACCGGCGGCCTCAGCGCCCGAGCCAGCGTGCGCGGCGGGGTGGACGACGTGCATCAGGTCAAGGGCGTCCTGGTGCTGGCCGGTAAGGCGCTGGCCCGCAATCAGTCCGCGCTGTCCGAATTATTGTGGGAAACGCTGACCCGTCCCCGCTTCGACGAATTGCCGCGGCTGCGGGAACTGGTCGCCCAGATGCGCGCCCAGCGCGAGGAAGCGGTCACCGATCACGGCCACATGCTGGCGCTGGCCGCCGCGAGCGCCGCCCTCAGCCCGGTCGCGGCGCTCAGCCACCGCTGGGAAGGCATGCAGGGTTTGAAAAACCTCAAGGCGCTGGACGATACGCTGGACGACCCCGAGGCCCTGACCGCCTTCGCCCGACGGTTGGAACGGTTGCGCGACCGGTTGCTCGACACGCCCCGGCAACTGCTGGTGGTCAGCGAAGCCGAACGGCGGGACGACATCGCGGCGGCGCTGGCGACTCGCTGGCGAGATGGCGCGACGACCGCGATCGACCCATTCGCCCTGGCCGCGCCGGAGGCTCCGCCGACCCGACAGGGTTTCAGCGTCAACACCCAAGTCAACTTCTGCGCCAAGGCCTACCCCACCGTCGCGCCCAACCACCCCGACGCCCCGGCGCTGCACGTACTGGGCGATTTCCTGCGCAACGGCTACCTGCACCGGGCCATCCGCGAACAGGGCGGCGCCTACGGCGGCGGCGCCGGCTACCATCCCGACGGCGGCGCGTTCCGCTTCTACTCCTACCGCGATCCCCGGCTCATGGACACCCTGGCCGATTTCGACCGGGCGCTGGACTGGCTGCACGCGCACGATCATCCCGCCCGAACGCTGGAAGAAGCCATTCTCGGCGTCGTCGCCGCCATCGACAAACCCGGCTCCCCGGCCGGCGAAGCCATCAGCGCCTTCTTCGGCACGCTGTTCGACCGTACCCCGGAACAGCGCCGGGCCTACCGGCAACGAGTGCTGGCGGTCACGCTGGACGATCTCAGACGAGTGGCGGCACACTACCTGCAGCCGGAACAGGCCCGCTGCGCGGTGTTGAGCAACGCGCGGACGCTGGCGGAGCAACGAGATTTCACCGTCATCTCGATTTGATCATTGTTTGATTTTAAAATGCGCAAACCACTCGCACCCGCACGCACCCGCCTCGACGATCTGAGCACCGGCGAACTGATCGCCCGCGGCGAAAGCCTGCTGTCGGCCCGCAACTACCGGGATGCCATCGATCTCTACAAGCTGCTGCTGAAACGCGAGCCACAGGCCGAGGCCGGCTGGCGCGAATCGCTGGCCGCAGTCTATCTGGAGCGGGCCAAGGAACTGGCCGGCAAGGCCATGCACCGCGAAGCCGCCGTGCTCTGGGAGAACATTCCCAGCCTCTGCGGCCGGTCACCGCAGCCCGAACTGTACGTCGGCTGGCTGCTTCACAGCGGCCAATACGCCAAGGCAGTGCGCGCGTATGCCGACCACGCGGCCGCGCTGGCCGACGCCAGCGAACTGGAAACCCTGCTCGCCGCCCTGGCCCTGGCCGGGCAAAAGGACGTGTTGCAGGTCCTGCCCCAGGACGCGCCGACGCGCCGGCAACTGACCGTCGCCCAGAACGCGCTGCGCGCCTACAGCCAGGGCGAAAGTGAAGCCGTCGCGCGCGAAGGCCTGCAACACATCCCGACTCGCTCGCCCTACCGGGACCTGCGCCAAGTCCTCGCCGCGCTGCTCAAGCTGGAAACCGATCCCGCCAGCGCCCCGGCGCTGGTCGACCGTATCCCCGCGAGCTCGCCCTATCGCGGCCTGGTCGAAATCGTTCGCGCCTGCGCCGTCGCCGAACCGCTGCGGGCGCTGGCGGCGCTCGATCCCGCCGCGCGCGAAATCGCCAGCGGATTGATCGGTCTGGAGCCGCGCCAGCTCAAGTTGCTCAAGGAATGGACGCGGCTGGGCGAGACGCCCAGCGATGCGGCGATCTTCGGCTTCATCACCGCCAACCTCGCGGCGCTGGATCGGGATCAGGCCCGCCGCGCCAGCCTGGCGCTGCTGGCGACCCACCCTGCGGGCCTGGCGATTCACGTCAAGCTGTTCGGACCCTTGCCCCCGTACCAGTCGCACCGCCTGCAAGCCCTGAAAGCGGAGCGGGACGGCGACCTGCGCGGCATCCTGCATCACTGGCGCGCCTGCGCCGACCTGCTGGCCGAGGACGCCGCCGACCCCGACGGCCGGCTGATGGCGGCGCTGATCCTGCGCCATCTGGCGTGCCTGTTGGGAGAAGATCCCCCGCCCTCCTGGTTCGTGGAGGCGCGGATCGAGGACTTGCTGGAACATAGCCTAACGCTGGACCCGGACGACCGCGACACCTACCTGCAACTGGCCAAGCTGCACCAGGACGCCGGCAACGACAAGGAACACCATCGCTGGGTGGAACGCGCGGTCAAGCAGTTTCCCGACGATCCCCAGGTGCTACTGGCCGCCGTGGCGACCGCCACCGCCCGCAAGGCCTACAAAAAAGCCGCCGGTTTCGCCGCGCGGGTACTGGAACTGGACCCGATCAACAGCAAGGCCCGTAATATCCTGATCCACTCCCATCTGGCCCACGCCCGCAAGCAGCTTCTGGCCGGCAAGCACGAACTGGCGACCAGGGAACTGGACAGCGCCGCCCAACTGGAGCGCGACAACGCCCGCAGTGGCGTGGTCGAAATCAACCGGGGTCTCCTGGCCTTCACCCAGCGCCAGCGCGAGCGCGCCCGGCAGTGGTTGCGCGAAGGCGTCCGCATCGCCGGCAGCCCGCTGCTGGCCCGGCTGCGGCTGGTGGTGGAAACCTCCCGCCTGCGGCTGGAGCCCGCCCTGTTCCTGCGCGATCTCGAACTCAACGATCCCGGCAAGTTCGCCGTCGGTCGCGCCGACCTGCTGGCCATGACTCGAATGCTCGCCGCGTATCGGGAAGAAGGCGTCGAGGATCTCGGCTCGGCGCTGGAAGATTTGGAAAAACCGCTGAAACGGGCGATCAAGGCGCTGAACGCCGAGGACGACCTGCTGTCGGTCTGCGAATGTCTGCACCAGGCGCCACATCATGAACTGCTGAAATTCGCCGCGACCCGCGCGCTCGAACGCCATCCGGAACGACCGCTGTTCGTCTACTTTCAGATTTTCGGCCGCGCCGAGGGCGATCTCGATCAAGTCAAGGATCGCGACTACCAGCGGCTGGAAGACGCCGAGGAACGTGCCGTCGCCGCCAAGGATCACCGCGCCAAGCTGTTGATCAGGCAATTCCTCGACCAGGATCTGTTCCACGCGCCCCGATCCCGGCCGGGGCCGGGGCCGGGGCATCCCGCCGAAATGAACCAGTTGCGCGAGGATCTGGAGCGGCTGCCTCCAGGACTGCGCGACCAGTTGCTGGACGAGATCATGGAAGAACTGCCGATCGACGCCGATGGCCTGCCGCCCGAAGCGCGCAAGGTGCTCCTGAAAGCCCTGCTGCTGGGCGGCGGCGACCTTGCGGATTTGCTCGACGCCCCCGACTTGCCCCCGCCTGCGCCGGGCCGTGGCCGACGCAGGAAACGCCGGAGCTGACATGCTGAATCCATTTACCGTGCTGGGCGTCGCCGAGACCGCCGACGATGACGCCATCAAGAAAGCCTATCTGCAACAGGTGCGCGAACATCCGCCGGAGTGGGACGCCGCACGATTCCAGACGATCCGCGCCGCCTACGAAGCGATCAAAACCCGCCGGGATCGCCTGAGCTACCGGCTGTTCCAACAGGAAACCCCCGATCTGGCCGGGCTGGTGGCCAGCGCCCTGCAAGCCGGCCCGCGCCGTCGCCCGAGCGAGCAGCAACTCCTGCACGTTCTGAACGATCGTCTGACCGGCCCGAAATAAAGACCCCCGACAATGGATACCGCACGCAAAGAACATCTGCTGGAACGCTTTCGCGCCTATCTGGACGAGTTTCCCGAACCGGAACCCACGGCGGAAACAAGCCGGCATACCGACCTCTACTCCCTGTTCGCCGAACTGGTGGCGCTGAAAAACGAGGTCCGGCTGGAATCGCGTCAGGTCAAAACGGCGCTGGAGGAATTCCGCGCGGTCTTCGAAACCCTGCAAGCCGGTCAGAGCCAACTCGGCGGCGAACTGGAGCGCGCCCGCAACGCGCTGCCCGAACAGCGGCGGGCGGCGCTGAAGCCGGTATTGCTGGACCTGTTGGACCTGCACGACCGCCTGGAAGCCGGCCTGCGCGCCCTGCAAAACCACCGACCCTCGCCGCTGGGCCGGCTGCTGGGCCGGCGGGAGCATGCGCTGCTGCAAGCGGTCGCCCAAGGGCAGGAGATCAGCCTGCGCCGGCTCGATCAGATCCTGAACGCCCAGCAAGTGACCGCCCTCGCCACCCAGGGCCAGCCGCTCGACCCGCACACCATGCGCGCCGCCGAACTGGACCGACGGACCGACCTGGCCAACGGCATCGTCACCGGGGAACTGCGGGGGGGCTACACCTGGCAGGGTGAATTGCTGCGGCTGGCGGAAGTCAAGGTCAACCGCCGACCGGAACCGGCCGCCGGCGCCGATGCGCCACGCGCCACCGACAACCCATCGAACTGAATACGAGTCCTGATCCCCATGGCTGAAAAAATCATCGGCATCGATTTAGGCACCACCAACTCCGAAGTCGCGGTGGTGAACGACGGTCGCGTCACGGTCCTCGACATCACCCCCGATCACCCGATCCTGCCCTCCTTCGTCGGCCTGGCCGACGACGGCGCGATCCTGGTGGGCGAACCGGCCAAGAACCAGTACGTGCTCTACCCGGAGCGCACCATCAAATCGATCAAGCGGCGGATGGGCGGCACCGACCGGATCGAACTGGGCGAGGCCACCTACACCCCGCAGGAAATCTCCGCCATCATCCTGCGACGGCTGAAGGATATCGCCGAAGCCCATCTGGGCGAGCCGGTCCACAAGGCGGTGATCACCGTGCCGGCCTACTTCTCCGACGCCCAGCGCCAGGCCACCCGCGAAGCGGGCGAGATCGCCGGGCTGGAAGTGGCGCGGATCATCAACGAACCGACCGCCGCCGCCCTGTCCTACGAAGCCAACCACCAGGGCCACAAAAAAGTGCTGGTCTACGATCTGGGCGGCGGCACCTTCGACGTATCGGTGGTGGGCATCGAAGATAACGTGGTCGAGGTGCTGGCCAGTCACGGCAACAACCACCTCGGCGGCGACGACTTCGACGCCAAAATCGTCGAACACGTCGTCGACTATCTCAAGGGACAGGGCATCGATCCCACCGGCTCGCGCAAGGCGATGGCCCGCATCACCCGGGCGGCGGAAACCGCCAAGATCGCCCTGTCCGATCAGCCCTACACCCGGATCGAGGAAGAGTATCTGCTGGAGCGCGACGGCGCCCCGGTCAACCTGGCGCTGGAGTTCTCCCGCGAGAAGTACGAGGACATGATCGCCGGCTATATCGACGAAACCCTGGAGGCGGCGCACATCGCCTTGAAGGGGGCCAACCTGACCGTGTCCGCCATCGACGAGGTGCTGCTGGTGGGCGGCGCCACCCGCACTCCGTTGATCACCCGGCGGCTGGAGGAAGATCTCGGCCTGACGGTGCGGGCCGAGGTCAACCCCGATCTGTGCGTCGCCGCCGGAGCCGCCATCCAGGCCGGCATGCTGGCCGGCGAGACGGTCTCGGCGGTGCTGGTGGACATCACTCCCTACACCTTCGGCACCAGCGTCGTGGGCGAACTGAACGGCATGCCCTACCCCTTCACCTACGTACCGATCATCCATAAAAACACGCCGATCCCGGTCACCAAAAGCGATGTGGTCTACACCATGTACGACCGGCAGGAAGCGGTGCTGGTGCACGTCCACCAGGGGGAGGATCCGGATGCGCTCAACAACATCGAACTCGGTCAATTCTTCGTGGAGAACCTGAGCAAGGTGCCGGCGGGCAATCCGATCATCCTCCAGTTTTCCCTGGATCTGAACGGCATCATGAACGTGTCGGCGCGGGAGAAGAAAACCGGCCTGGAAAAATCGATCCGCATCGACAACGTGCTGTCCCGCTTTCAGGAAGGGGAACTGGAAACGGCGCGCGCCCGGGTCGACGCCCTGTTCGCGGACGGGTCCCCCCCCGCCGAGGCGACCGGGGGCGCGACCGACCACCAGCTCACGGCGCAGGCGCAGGCGCTGGCGGAAAAGGCCGAGCGCCTGCTGGATAGCGCCACCGAGGACGACCGCGAGGACATGATCAATTTGATCGAGCGCATCAAGGATGCGCTGGGCAACAGCGATTTCCCCGCGCTGGCCGAACCGATGGCGGCGCTGTCCGACATCCTGTTTTATCTGGAATCGTGATGGAACGCTGCCCGGTCTGCCGCGCCCGTTTCAAGGACGAGCCGGTCTGCTATCGCTGCGGCGCGGACTTGAGCGTGCTACTGGCCATCGAATCCGAAGCCACCGCGCTGGAGCGCCGGGCCGTGACTCTGCTGGGAGCCGGCGAATGGATCGAGGCGCGCCGGATAGCCGAGCGAGCGCGGGCGCTGTACTCCAGCCCGCTGGCGGCGGCGGTGCTGGATCTCACCCACCGGGAACTGATCGCCAGCGAAGTTCAGGTGCTGGAACGGCTGCTGCGATGAAAAACTGTCTGATACTCTTCCATTCCATCCCCCCGGCCAAACCGCGCAACATCGTTATCTGCCCAGGATAACCCCCATGGAAATCTTCGTCTACCACACCCCCGATCAAGTCCCGGATATCAGCAAAAAGACCCGCAAGGGTGGTCTCACGCTCGATCTGCCGGCCTGCGCCATCGTCATCGACGTGCTGCGCGCCACCACCACCATGGCGACCGCGCTGGAATCGGGCGCGGAGGCGATTCAAGTATTCGACGATCTCGACGACTTGTTCCGGACCAGCAAGCGCTGGCCGTCGGAACGGCGCTTGCTGGCTGGCGAGCGCGGCGGCGAAAAGCTGGAAGATTTCGACCTTGGTAACTCGCCGTCGGAATGTATCCCCGCACGGGTTAGCGGCAAGCGGCTGTTCATGAGCACCACCAACGGCACCCGCGCCCTGGAACGGGTGCGGCGGGTGCCGATCCTGCTGACGGCCGCGCTGACCAATCGGGCGGCGGTGGTGCGTTACCTGCTACGGGAACAACCGCATACGGTGTGGATCGTGGCCGCCGGCTGGCGCGGCGGGTTCTCGCTGGAGGACACCCTCTGCGCCGGGGCCATCGCCTGCGCCCTCAGCGTCGAGCGGGACAGCGACTGTGCCGGCGACGATGAATCGATCGCCGCCATGGCGTTGTTCGAACGCTGGCAAACCCGCCTGCCGCAACTGCTGCGCCACGCACACCACGGCCGCGGTCTGGCGGCGCTGGGCTGCGAGCAGGATCTCGACTACTGCGCCCGGCTCGACAGCGTCGACGTGGTGCCGCTGCAAGTCGAGCCGGGCGTGTTGAAAGCGGCGGCCCTGGACTGAGGCCGGTCTTGTCCCGACTTCGAACCGGTCGAGGCTGCGGCGCTGAGGGTAAGAACCCGCCGGCACCCCTTTTCGCACCCAGAACATCGGGGCCGGCGCGGCCTGAAACTTAGCCGGGCCGAACATAGCCTATAATCTCAGGGTCTGGCGGGGCTCGCGGCCCCGCCGAACCGTCATCCCCGGAGATTCCACCCATCGCCCACATGTCAGCGACTTCGCACAGGGAAGCCCCAAATCCATGCGATGCGGATTTTGCTTGATCGCCGCTTTACGGAAACAGGCTAAACTGTCAGTCTGGCATCATGTACTCTCGTAAGCTTCAATAAAATCTGCCTGGCATCATGCCGAGGAGCCGAAGTAATGGAGATCATCAAAACAGACGTCGCCATCGTCGGTGCGGGAGGAGCGGGCCTGCGCGCCGCGATCGCGCTCGCCGAAGCCGACCCCAAGCTTCGCATCGCCTTGATCTCGAAGGTGTATCCGATGCGCAGCCACACCTGCGCGGCCGAAGGGGGCGCGGCCGGCGTCATCAAATCCGACGACAGTCTCGCCCTGCACTTCAACGACACGGTGGGCGGCGGCGACTGGCTGTCCGATCAGGACGCGGTCGAATATTTCATCAACGAAGCCCCCAAGGAATTGACGCAACTGGAGCATTGGGGCTGCCCGTGGAGCCGCGAGCCGGATGGTTCCGTCGCCGTGCGCCCGTTTGGCGGCATGAAGATCAAGCGCACCTGGTTCGCCGCCGACAAGTCAGGGTTCCACATCCTGCACACCCTGTTTCAGACCTCGCTGAAGTATCCCAGCATCCAGCGCTTTGACGAGTACTACGCCACTGACCTGCTGGTCGAAGACGGACGCTGTCAGGGCCTCACCGCCCTGGAAATTCGCAATGGGGAAATGAAGCAGTTTCAGGCGGGCGCGGTCATCATCGCGGCGGGTGGCGGCGGTAAGATGTTCCCGTTCACCACCAACGGCAATATCAAGACCGGCGATGGCATGGCTCTCGCCTATCGCGCCGGGACGCCGCTCAAGGATATGGAATTCGTCCAGTACCATCCGACGGGTCTGCCGAACAACGGCATCCTGCTGACCGAGGGCTGCCGCGGCGAAGGCGGCATTCTGTTGAACAAGGACGGCCGGCGCTACTTGCAGGACTACGGCATGGGGCCGGAAACCCCGGTCGGTCAGCCGGTGCTCAAGACCATGGAACTGGGTCCGCGCGACCGACTCAGCCAGGCATTCTGGGGCGAGCAGCAGAAGGGCAACACGGTCACAACCCCGTGGGGCGACTGCGTGTTGCTGGACATGCGCCATCTGGGCGAGAAGAAAATCGATGAGCGGCTGCCGCTGGTGCGCGATCTGTGTATCAGCTACTTGGGCAAGGACCCGGTCAAGGAGCCGATTCCGATTCGCCCGGTCGTTCATTACATGATGGGCGGCATCCATACCGACCTCCAGGCCGCGACCCGGTTGCCGGGACTGTTCGCCGCCGGCGAATGCGCCTGCGTCAGCATCAACGGCGCCAACCGACTCGGCTCCAACTCGCTGACCGAACTGCTGGTCTTCGGGCGGCGGGCGGCGCTCAGCGCCATGGCCCATCTGCAATCCAATCAGACGCCTAGCAGTGATGCGGCGCTGGCGGCGAAGGCGAAAGCGTCGCAAAACCGTATCCAGGCGTTGTTCGACAAGAGCGACGGCACGGAGACCATCGCGGGATTGCGTCAGGAAATGATGGACACCATGGAAGCGAACGTCGGCATCTATCGCACCGGCGAAGGTCTGGCGGCGGCCTGCGAAAAGATTTCCGAGCTGCGTCAGCGCTACGCCAACATCGCGCTGACCGACAAGACCCACGTCTACAACACCGATCTGATGCAGGCACTGGAACTGGGATCGATGCTCGACTGCGCCGAAGCGGTCACGGTGGGGGCACGGGATCGCAAGGAATCGCGGGGGGCGCATCAGCGGCTGGACTTCACCGCCCGCGACGATGAGAACCTGCTCAAGCATTCGCTGGCCCACTACCATCCTACGGAACCACCGCGCATCGAGTATCTCGATGTCGTCATCACCAAGTCGCAGCCCGGTGTCCGTGACTACTCAGGAGCCAAGAAATGAGCGAACTCCAGAAACGCCAGATCCAACTGGAGGTGCTCCGCTACAACCCGGAGACCGATACCGCGCCCCGGTATCAGACCTATTCCGTACCCTGCCTCGACGAATGGGTGGTGCTGGACGCACTGAACTACGTCAAGGATCATCTCGATCCCACGCTGAGCTATCGCTGGTCCTGCCACATGGCGGTCTGCGGCAGTTGCGGCATGATGGTCAACGGCGAACCCAAACTGGCCTGCAAGGCGTTCATCCACGAATATGCCGATCAGATCAAGGTCGAGCCGATGGCGAATTTCCCCATCGAGCGGGATCTGGTCACGTCGGTCGAGGATTTCATTACCAAGCTGGCCAGCGTCAAGCCCTACCTGATACCCAAGGAAGACAAGCCGATCAGCGCCGGCGAGTTCAAGCAGACGCCGGCGGAATTGAAAAAATTCAAGCAGTACACGCTATGCATCAACTGCATGTTGTGCTACGCCGCGTGTCCGCAATACGGCCTGGTGCCGGAATTCCTCGGCCCGGCGGCGATCTCCATGGCGCACCGCTACAACCAGGATTCCCGCGACGGTGGCCGGGACCAGCGTCAGGAGGTGGTCGCCTCCAACGAGGGAGTGTGGGAGTGCTCGTTTGTCGGAGCCTGCTCCGAAGTCTGTCCCAAACACGTTGACCCCGCCGGCGCGTTGCAGCAGGTCAAGGTGGCCAGCACCATCGACTGGTATAAAGAGCACTTGATGCCTTGGGTGACAAAATGAGCGGCAAACCCTATATCCGTGAGATTTCCAAAACGACCTGGTTTCTAAGCCAGCCGCGCTACAAGCGCTACATGGCCCGCGAGGTGACCTGCATTTTCATCTTCGCCTACACCTTCCTGCTGATCGTGGCGCTGGCACGGCTGGCGCAAGGACCAGAGGCCTTTCAGGAATTCCTGAACGCGCTGCGCAGTCCACTGGGCGTGTTGTTCAACGTGGCGGTCCTGATTGCGACGGTGTATCACAGCATGTCGTGGTTCAACGTCACGCCGCAGGCCATGCCCATCCAGCGAGGTGAAGAATTCGTGCCGGGCAAGATCATCGTCGGAGCCCACTACGGCGCTTGGGCGGTGGTCTCGCTGATCATCCTGATCCTGGGAGTCTAGTCATGGCCAAATCCAATAAGCCGATCTTCTGGGGCCTGTTCGCCGCCGGCGGCACGGTCACGGCGTTCGTGACCCCGGCACTGGTGCTGGTGACGCTGTTCGCCGCCATGCGCTTTTCACCAGACCTGTTTACCTACCAATACCTGCACGCCTTCGCGGCGAACTGGCTGGGCAAGCTGGTTATCTTCGGCATTATCCTGCTGTCGTTGTGGCATGCCGCGCACCGGCTGCGGGTCACTGTTCACGACTTCGGCGTCCGCGCCGACACGCTGGTCGCCTATGTCGTCTATGGGCTCGCCGGTCTGGGCACGCTGCTGACGATCATCTACCTGCTGCGCATCTGACGGGATCAGAGAAGTCCCGCCTGTCCCGCCGCCGCTTCGCTCAGGCCGGCGGGAGGCGCGAACATTCCTGTTTCGCCATAACCGTGGCGCCGCTCCCCGCAACCGTGGGGAGCGGCGTCTTGCCTGTTCGGACGGGCGGACGCTGGCTGAAGCGACAACAACCCCCGTAAACTCCAAATTTTTAATCGAGGCGTACCGTGCAGAGCTGTTCCACTTGGGATAACCGCCGTCGAGAGGCGGTATCCGGCCAACGCCGGCCCAACGTGGCGCGGGCGTGCGTACACCCCACAATGAAGGAAACCTCTCCATGAGTTCCCAACCTGCTACGGCCGCACTGGTTCGGCCGCGGTCATCGGATGAAGACATGGTTTTACAGCCAGTAGTCACCGACGTTGAAAATGCGGCCCACCGCGAGGAGTCCGATCGGGAGATCTCCGCCCTGGAACAGGTTCCGCTACCGGCGTACCTGCAGCAGGTCTACTGGTGGGCGTATCTTCACCCCGCTGCGGTGCGCGTGTTCGAGCGGCAGTGGCTAGTCAATTTGATTCTGTGGGGCAACTTCGCCCAGTTGCGCGATGCCGCATTGGATGAAATGGGCGCCACCATCGACGGCAACATCCTTCAGGTCGCCTGCGTCTACGGAGATTTCACCGAGCGGCTGGCCCAACGGCTGGAACCGACCGCGCGACTGGATGTGGTGGACGTGGCGCCCGTCCAGTTGGAAAATCTAAAGACCAAGCTGGATGGCGGCGCTCCACACATCGCGCTGCACCACCAGGACTCGACCCACCTCCATTTCGCCGATGCCAGCTACGATTGCGTGGTGCTGTTCTTCCTGCTGCACGAACAACCGGAAGAGGTCCGCGCGCAAACCATCGCGCAAGCCTTGCGCGTGGTCAAACCAGGCGGCAAGGTGATCTTCGTCGACTACCATCGCCCCAACCTGAGCAACCCTTTCCGTTACGTCATGGTCCCCATTCTCACCACGTTGGAGCCCTTCGCCATGGACCTGTGGCGCAAGGAAATCACCGAATGGCTTCCGGAAGAGCGGGTACAGACCGCAACCGTCAAGAAAGAGACTTTTTTCGGCGGTTTGTATCAGAAGGTAGTCATCACACTCTAGGGCGCTGGACCGACAGGGCTTGCCCGGTCTCCATTCGGCGCGCCCGCGCCGCAAAGGCGTTGACGGTGGTCAGCGCCATCTGCGCCACCAACACATCGCCGAGCGGTTTGAACCAGAACGAGCGAATCTCGCAATCGAGCGCAAAGTCGATGCGGCAGCCCCCTTCGGCTGCGGGCGCAAACAACCAACGGATATCGAAATGGCGGAAGTTGCGGTCGGCCGAGGTGACGGTGATGGAATGGGGAGATTCCAGTTCGGTACGGCTACGAAAGCGATACGCCAGCAAGCCCAGCATCAGCACCTGCTCGGTCTCATACCCGTTGGCATGGCGGTGGACGATCCTCGCCTCCTGCATCAGCGGCAGAAACTCCGGATAGCGCTCCACATCGGCGACAAGATCGAACATCCGCTCGGTGGAAACGGCAACCACCCGGTTTTCGCGATGGGCTGTCTTGAACATGTCGCCTCTCTCCTCATTGCTCGCCGCCGCTGTTCGCCCGAGGGTCACCAGCGGCGTGCTTCCCCGCAATAGTAGTCGATTCCGCTGCTCCACATGGGGGGTTCATTATGGCCCACGCGCCGACACCAACCCCTAGCGATCCACATAAAAAAACCCGGTTTACCCGGGCTTTTCGGTGAAATCGCCTGAGATCAGGCACTTGGCAACAGGTGCATCCTGGAAAATAAGCTGTCTTCAATGTGTCGCCACGCTTTTGGAAAAAGCACTGAAACCGCAGCGCCGGCGGGGATCAGGAATAGCGCAGCGCCGACCAGCGCGACGATCCAGAAACCCAGCATGGGAGATAACGCCAAAGCCAAACCTGCTAGAACTACCATTTTGATGATGTCTTTCATGCTATGCACGCGGTGGAAACCCCATCTCTCAGGACAGAGACCACTCACGTCCTCCATCTGTTTAGATGTCAGAAGTCTGGTCTGCGGGCGGCTTCGTATTCTGACGCTGCGTTTGCCGTCCGGGATCAAAACGATCAAGCGAAGACTGATCCAGCCTTCGGGCACACCACCTAGCCACGGAGAGACTCGCGCTTCGGGGTCCTGTAAACGAGTCATTTCAAAGCTGCCTGGGCAGAACGCCCCCCTTTCCTGCTGACAAGAGGCTTGGCTTTCCCTCTATAGTGCCCCCGAGTTGCAGGCATTCTAACAAAAAAAATGCTGCACTGCAATAAATTTTGCGCTCGATCAATTGGGCGTTCGGGATTCCTCGACAATCAAGTCAAACCCGACGCACGGATCGAGCGCCGTCGCCAGCAAGGCAACGGCGCGGTGAACCGATACGGCGGCATCATCGACCCGCGCGTCCAACAGGCCACACGCCAGCGCGCCTTGCGGGTGAAAATTCCATTCGGTCGGCGCCAGGATTTTGTAATCGGTCACCCGTCCCGCTATTACCGCCACCCGGTGGCACAAACGACCGCGCGCGCTTTCCACATAACTTAGACCAGCGCCGGCGCTGCTTTGCTCCATCGATACCCCAGGGTCCTCTCCCAGCAGTGCGAACTGCGCGCGGAGTTCCGCCAGAAGCCCATCCATCTCCACCCACCGCGCCACCCAACGGACAAGCAACCCATTTCCGTAACCAGCACGCAGTTCGACGATTAGCGGATGCCACCACAACCGGGCCAGCGCTCCGGTTTCATGGACCACGCCATCCAGATCGGGCCTGGCGCAAAACCCATAACCATCGGCCGCCGCCATCCGTCGCTCCAACACGGCAACATCAAACACCGGCAATGGCGACACCGTGCTGCGCCCGAAATCCGCCAAGCCCTGATCGTACAGGCAGCGCAGCACCAGCGCAGTGGGGGTGGAGGCGTAACGCAACCAGCGCTCGAAGCTCCGGCGGTCGTTCAAGGGCCAACCATCCCCGGTTGCATCGCCGCAAACTACCCGCCGGATCGTCTGCTGGAGCCCGTCGAGCATCGCGGCGAGATCCGCCAAGGCCGGCGCCAGCCGCGCGCCGCCAATGCGATTCCAAGCCGGATCGGGGAATAGCTTGAACGGCAGGGCGAACAGGCGTTGTCGCAGCCGTTTCAGGGGTTCGAGAGCGGGGTCAACACCGAGATGGCGCGGCCAGTCCAGCAGCAGGCGCCAAGCGGTTTGTTCGAGGGATTCGGCGGCCACCAGAAAACGGCGGGCAGCCAGTTGGGGACCTGTGGGAACAATGCCGAGCGCGGACTCGACCGCAGCAAGACCGGCGACCGTTTGCGCGATGCGGCACACGCCAAACAGCCGGGGCAGCAGCGCCATGGCGGCGCTGACGTCGCGCCCCGTCAGCGCGGCGCAAAGGGCCACCGGGCGGGTCGAACTGAGATCGACCGCTGCGATGCGGCCATCTTGCACCATGACCCGAATACGGAGGCCGCCTTCGACGCCGCCAGCCACGCCGTCCGCCATGTCAGGATTGGCGGCCCCGTCGCGGGACAATGCGAGGATCGAGCAACGCGATGAGCGACTTCGCCGTCATGCCGCCGCGTTGTCACCGGTCACGCCGACGAATTCATCGAACAGACGATAAATCTCGGCCGCTTCCTCGGGCGCGATCTTCTCCACGGCGTAGGCGCGTGCTTGCAGGATCAGAAAATCGCCGACTGCGACCTCGTCTTCAAGCAGCAGCAGGCTCACGTCCAGCCGCTCGCCGTAGCGCTCCACCACCGCGCTGGCGCCGCAGACTTCGATGACCTGGGCCGGAATGGCGACGCACATGGCCTGGAACTAGGCCGAAACTCCCCTCTCCCCTTGCGGGAGAGGGGTTGGGAGCGAGGGAGAAAACGCCGGGGACCAGGGCGCGAGGGCCAAACCCAATCCACGCAACACATCCGCCAAACACTCCAGCGCCTGCTCCACCACGGCCGCCACCTCGGGTGACAGTTCAGTACCCAACTCCAGATCCGCCGGCACCACTCCAATCAGGGTGATCGTGGATGGCGCTTCTTCCATCAGGATCAAGGTCGCCAGCACCTCCGCCAAACCGAGTTGATGGGGGGAGAAGCGAGTCTGAAACAAAGCCGGTACTTCGGCATCGGCCAGTTTCACCACTGACGCCGGCGGCGCGCCGGTCTGCGCCGCATCGCACACCAGCAGATGATCGCAACCGGCCAGCGTATCCAGCAGATCCATGCCCACGGTGCCGCCATCCACGACCTCGACTCCCGCCGGCAGGATGTAGCGCGCCGCCAGCGCCTCGACCACTCGGACACCGACACCCTCGTCGCGCAGCAGAATGTTGCCGAGACCCAGCACCACGACCCTCATTAGAATGCCCGCACCTGGACGGTGGACCGTCGGCGGGTATCCGTCAGGTGAATCGCGCAGGCCAGGCAGGGATCGAAGGAATGCACCGTGCGCAACACCTCCAAGGGCAGTTCGGGATTGGCGACCGGATTATCGACCAGCGACGCCTCATAAGGCCCCATGGCGTCGGCGTCGTCGCGCGGGCCGGCGTTCCAGGTGCTGGGCACCACCGCTTGATAGTTCTTGATCTTGCCGTCCTCGATCACCGTCCAGTGCGACAAAACCCCGCGCGGGGCTTCGTGATAACCGAAACCGCGAATCTCGCCCTTGGGAAACACCGGCCGGTTGAAGGTAGTGAAATCCCCCTTGGCGATGTTATCGATCAGCAGTTGCCACTGATTTTGCAACGATTCCAGCAACACCGCGCAACGCACCGCGCGGGCGGCGATCCGGCCGATGGTCGAGTGCAGCGCCGTGATCGGAATGGGACTGCCCGCGACCGTGCTGGCGATTCCCAGCAAGCGGTTGAGATGGCGCTGGGTCGGCTCGTGGCCGGCGGCCACCATGGCCAATACGTTCGCCAGCGGCCCCACCTGGACCCGCTGGTCGTAAAAGGTGGGAGCCTTGACCCAGGAATATTTACCGTCATCCTGAAAGGTCGTGTGATGCGGGTGGGTCTGCCCCTCGTAGGGATGACGCGCATCGCCGCCGCCCTTGTACTGGTACCAAGCATGTTTGACGCTTTCCTTGACTCCGTCGCGGAAATAGGTGTCCTGATAACTGGTGATGGGCTTGAAACCCGCGACATCGCCCTTGGGAACGTAGCCGCCGGGCAGTTCGAACTGAGTGCCTCGGGTGTCCAGCGGCATATCGGGCACCGACAGATAGTCGGTGACGCCGGCCCCGTAGCCAGTCCAGTCGGCGTATAGCGCCCCCACCGCCGCCACGTCGGGAATCATCGCCTGATTGACGAACTCGCCGAGTTTGTCGATCTCCGCCTTGATGGCGAACAGCCGTTCCAAGGTGAGCGTGGATTGGCTATCCGGATTGATCGGGTTGGCCACCCCACCGACGGCGAGGTTCTGGATATGGGGGGTCTTCGAACCCAGGATGGCGACGATCCGGTTGGCGATACGCTGATATTCCAGCGCCTGCAAGTAGTGGGTCGCCGCCAGCAGGTTGACTTCCGGCGGCAATTTCATCGCCGGGTGGCCCCAGTAGCCGCTGGCGAACACCCCCAACTGACCGGTGCCGACAAATGCCTTGAGCTTTTCCTGTACCTGGCGGATCTCCGGCAGACTATTGCGGCGGTAGCCGGACAGACTGGCCCCCAGCTTGGCCGCGCCTTCGGGACTGGCCGACAGCGCGGAGACGATATCGACCCAGTCGAGCGCCGCAAGCTGGTAAAAATGCACGATATGGTCGTGAATGCCGTGCGCGGCGATGATCATGTTGCGGATGTACTGGGCGTTGAGCGGCACCTCCAGATTCAAGGCATTCTCGACCGCGCGCACCGACACGATGGCATGGACCGTGGTGCAAACCCCGCAGATACGCTGGGTGAACAGCCAGGCGTCGCGCGGGTCGCGGCCCTGCAAAATGACCTCGATGCCTCGCCACATCTGCCCCGACGACCAGGCGCTGGTTACCTTGCCGTTGTTGACCTCGCAGTCGATCCGCAGATGGCCCTCGATGCGGGTGATGGGATCAATGGTTATTCTGGCCACGGACAGTCTCCGATCGTCATGGTTGGACCTGATGGGCACCGTGCAGCACCGGCAGGGTCTTGATGAACAGTAGATACAACATGATTTCCAGACAGACGACACCGATGGTGATCATCAGCTCCGGCGCCGAGGGGAAATAGGTCCAACCATTGCCGGGCCGCACGGCCATCAGGTAGGAGTTAAGCCGATACAACGAACCGCCGGCGAGCAGGGAAATCGCCGCCAGAAACTGCCAGCGCTGGCTAACGCGGCGGTGCGAGACCAGTACGAAGAGAGGCACGAGAAACAACACGGTTTCGATCAGAAACAGGTTGCCGTCCCAATCGCCGGCGAAGGCCAGACCCAGATAACCACGATAGGCCAGATCGCCCCAGCGCAGCAGCAGAAAGCCCGCCAGCAGGCCGGCGACAACCCACGCCAGCCGCGCGAACAACCTCGCCTCGGACGGCGTCTTGAACGCCCGATTGACCAAAGTAGCTTCCAGCATCACCACGCCGTACCCCATGGCCAGCGCGGACATCAGGTACAACAGCGGCAGCCAGATCGTGTACCACAAGGGAGAAAGCTTGGAGCCCATGATCAGCAGCACCGAGCCCAGCGAGGACTGATGCATGGTCGGCAACAACACGCCCAGACCAACGAACACGTACATGTAGCGTTTGAGGAAAGCTTGCAGCTTGTCCAAATTGAAGCGCTTTTTGAACGCTGGCGGCATCCGTTCCAAAAATGCCGGCCAGAATTCGATCCACAGCACGGTGATGTAGGCCATGACGCACAACGCCACCTCGAAAATCACCGAGTTCGGCTGGGCGTACCAGGGCAGCAGCAAATTGAAGGCGTTCCAGTAGCGGCCCAGATCGATCATCACCGCCAGACCCGCCAGCGTGTAGCCGAACACCCCGCCGAGCAGGGCCGGCCGCATCAGTGGATGATAGACGTTGCGATTGAAGATGTAGACCAGCAGCGCCATGGCAAAACCGCCGCAGCCGAAAGCCGTGCCGATCACCACATCCAGCACCACCCAGGTGCCGATGGGATAACCGTTGCTCATATTCGAAACGTCGCCCATCCCAAACAGAAAGCGGCGCAAAATGTAGTAGGCCGCGACCAGCAGGAAAAAACCGAGGATCAGAAACGGTTTAGTGACGACTTTGCCGCCGAGCGGCCGATGCGCGGTTTCGCTCATGACGACGGATCCTCATCGCTGCGGGTCGGGTCTTCATCGCGGTAGGTCTTGGCGCTGCGCCGTGCCAGAAACACCAAACCGCCCAACAGGGCCAGCGGCGCCGCCATACCCTTATATAAGGTATGCTGCATGCCTTCCGACACGGCGGCGAAGGAGTGATCGGGCAGCTTGGGCAAACCCAGTTTTTCATGGGGCACGCCGGTCAGATAGCGCACTTGGGTGCCGCCGGATTCCTTCTCGCCGTAGATATGCGGCTGGTACTCGCCGGCCGGCGACACTTGGCCGGGCCGATCGCCGCCCAGCTTGCCGCGCGGGAACTCGTGCAGTTCTCCAGGCTTGAGCGCCATGCGCCGCTCCGCCTCCTTCTGCAACTCTTCAACCAGCCCGAACAGCGAGGCGCCGGTCGGGCACACGTCGCAGCAGGCCGGGATCTTGCCCTGTTTCTGCAAATGGTTGCAGAACTGACACTTGGAAATCCGGCCGAACGGCTGGTCGAACTGATACTGCGGCACGTTGAACGGGCAGCCATAGACGCAATAGCGGCAACCGATGCAGGCATCCGGATTATGGGTCACGATGCCGGTGACCGGGTCCTTGCGCATGGCGCTGACCGGACAAACCGAGATGCAGGACGGATCGACGCAGTGCAGGCAGTGGCGCTTGACGAAGGCGTAGCCGTCAACCTCGCGGTCCTTCTGGGTCATGGCGCCGTTCTGGTAAACGCGGATCACGTTCAAGGTCTTGCCGGAAATGTCTTCTGCGGTATCCCAGGTCCCCTCGTTCCAAGCGGCCAGGCTTTGCGGTTGTTCGACCGGCATGCCATTGGCTTCCTTGCAGGCGGCGACACAGGCTTTACAGCCGATGCACTGGGTCGAGTCGTACAGCATACCGACCGCCTTGGGCGGCAAGGTTTTCGGTTCGCGCCGGTCGAAAGCCGCAGCCTCGGCGACCGGCGCGGCGGCGGCGGTGGTGACGGCGCCGATGGCGCCCCGCAGGAACTGACGACGGTTGATAGCCATGCGCACCCTCCTACTGCTGCGGGGTATCGTGATCGGAAGCGGCGGGTCCATCCTTTTTGTCCATGCCGTGCAGGGCCATCGCGACCGCGCCCACCCCCAGTCCGGCAACGCCGGCCACGACCGCCGCCGCCGCCGGGCTGACGCCCTTACCTTTCGGCGCGTTCACCGTCGGAAAGGCGGTCGGCGGCGTGAAGGTCTTGACCTTCGCCAGCGCATGGAGCGGCTTGGTGAAACCCACGCCCTGCTCGGTGCAGCCGAAGCAGGGATGACCGATACCCACCGGCCAGTTGCCCTCGCCGACATCGCCGAAACCGATGGCCGGACAATTGGCGTGAGTCTCCGGTCCCTTGCAGCCCAGTTTGTACAGGCACCAACCCTGACGGTGGCCAAAATCGCCGTATTCCAGGGCGAAGCGACCGGCGTCGAAATGTGGGCGCCGCTCGCAGTTTTCGTGGATCAGCCGGCCGTAGGCGAATTTCGGCCGGTTCTGCACGTCCAGCGCGGGCGGCTTGCCGAAGGTCAGCAGGTATAGAACGGTGGATAGGAAGTTGTAGGGATTGGGCGGACAACCGGGAATGTTGATCACGGTTTTTCCGGGTAGTACTTCGTGCACCGACCTCGCCTCGGTCGGATTGGGATCACTCGATGGAATACCGCCCCAGGAGGCACAGGAGCCGATGGCGATCATCGCCGCCGCGCCCTCGGCCGCTTCCCGAACCGTTTCCAGGATCGGCTTGCCGGCAACCATGCAGTAGACGCCGCCGTCCTTGGTGGGAATCGAACCGTCCACCACCAGGATGTACTTGCCCCGGTTCTCCTTCATCGACTTCGCCTTGTACGCCTCGGCCTGATGGCCGGCCCCCGCGCAAAGAGCCTCGTGGTAGTCGAGGGAGATCATGTCGAGGATCAGAGTTTCCAGCGTCGGATGATAGGCGCGCAGCAACGACTCGGTGCAGCCGGTGCATTCCTGCGCCGACAGCCAAATGACCGGCGGCCGGGTCGCGGCGGTGGCTGCCGCCGCGATGCGCGACCCCATCAGCGACGATAGCCCCAAGGTCGCGGCGACGCCGGTGCAGTAAGTCAGGAACTGACGGCGGGTAAGCCCGCCGAGCGAACCCTCGTAGCCGTCGGGATTCTGGACGGCGCGGTCAAGATCGGTATCGCTGACAACATTCATTACCCGTTTTCCCCCGCAAATTTGGCCTTTATAAAGTTAGTGGGGAGAAAATCCGACCGCTTGACGATCATCAATTTTTACGAGTTTTTTTTGGCCGCCCCGACGGCACTCTAATCCAGCAAGGAGGGCCTGATTTCATGGAGGAGCGAGGTGGGATGGCTCACGCAAACGGTGCGCCCCGAAAAGCGGGCCACGCCGTCCTCCTCAAGCCGGCCGATGATTCGGGACAGGGTCTCATGCCGGGCACCGATCATGGAGGCGAGATCGCGCCGCGACAACGGTAACTCCATCACCCGGCTGCCGTCGGTGGCGGTCCGCCCGTGGCGGTTCATCAACGCCAGCAGCAGGTGGATAAACTTGGTGCGGTTGGAGAGCGTCGCGTTCCGCACCAGTTTGTCGTGCGCGTCGTCCACATCGGTCACCACCCGGCGGAGGAACTGCTGGCCCAAGGTCGGGTTTCTTTCCAGCAAAATCTGAACGGTGTGCCTGTCGATGAAACAAATCTTGCTCGGCCCCAACGCTTCGGCGCTGGAACGGCGATCCTCGTCGAGCAGCACGCCGCGATAGCCCAAGGTATCGCCGGGGTAAACGAGGTGGAGCAGAATCGAGTTGCCCACCTCGTCGATCTTGCGAATGGCCGCTCCGCCCGAGACGATGCAATAAATACCGTGGCTGGGTTCGCCCATGGCGAAGATCGATTCACCAGCATGATATTTTCGGCACTTTTTCGCCTGCGCCAGCAACTTGAGTTCTTCGTCGGCCAAGACGCTCCATTCGTTGCGCTCGCGCGGCAGGCACGCAAAACAGCTGATGCCCGGCATAATCTTGGGTCTTTCCACATCCGCATCCTCCTTTCGCTATATTTCTTTGTGATGCAGCATCGCAGCTTCATTCGGCCCCGCATTTAGGGATATTACTGAAACTCATGACTATAATTGGATTGAACTATAGTTCAGGAATAACCGGAAGGAGATCAGACATGCCAAGAATCCCGATGCAGCCGCTGTTGGCGATCACCATCACCCTGCTGGTCCTGGTCGGCTCGTTGTGGGTGATCGACCCCAGCGGTGGCTTTTTCTCCCTGTTTCCGGGGGCATTGGCCAAGGAAAGCTACCAGTACGCCAGCAAGCCGATGGGTTGGAACGGCCCCGCCGGGCAATGCGTGGTCTGTCACAACCTAGAAAAAGGCGACTCCTATCGGGTAGGCCCCAACCTCTGGGGCATTGTCGGCGCACCAAAAGGGGGCTCCAAGGGTTTTGGCTATTCCCACGCGCTGGCCACGGCGGGCGGGGTGTGGACCGAACAGGATCTGGACCGGTATCTCAGCAACCCCACTCAGTTTCTACCCGGCACCAGCAAAACGATTTCCGGTCTGAATTCCCAGGAACGCACCAAAATCATCGCCTTTCTGGCGAAGCTGAAGGACTGAGCCGCCCAATCGTCCGGCCCGGCACAAACCGCCGGCTGATGGTTTTTTATCTGTATCGAGTACGCTTGTTTTACACGCAACCGGTTGTTGACCATTTCAATTCATCATCTATGGGGGAGCGCGCACATGCAAGTATTGTCGGATAAACGTGGGTGGGTGGCGTTGTTGCTGCTGGCGGCGAGTGGCATCGCCCACGCCCATACGTCGGGATTGCCGCACATGGATTTCGCCACCGGTCTCGGGCACCCATTCAGTGGTCCGGATCATATTCTGGCGATGGTGGCGGTCGGGCTATGGGCAGCGCAACTGGGCGGTCGCGCCCTGTGGCTGGTCCCGCTGACTTTCGTGCTGACCATGGCGGCGGGCGGCGCGCTCGGCTTTCTGGGTATACAACTACCCATGGTGGAACTGGGGATCGCCGGCTCCGTTCTCGTGCTCGGAACGCTAGTGGCGCTGGCCTCGCGGCTACCTCTCGCGGTCAGCATGGCGCTGGTCGGGTTGTTCGCCCTGTTCCACGGCTACGCTCACGGCGCGGAAATGGCGGCGGAATCCAGTGCGCTGTGGTATAGCCTGGGCTTCATGCTCGCCACCGCGGCGCTGCACCTAACCGGCATCGGCGTTGCGCTGGCGGCGAACCAGGGTATTCCAGCGCGACTGCTGCGGGTCGGCGGCGCGGTGATCGCGGCCAGCGGCGTGCTGCTGCTGGCGGTTTAAACCGCTTTTCTCCCCCGGTCTTCCCCACGTCGTGCGGGACGAACCGGGACAATCCTCCCGACAATACCCGTCATGCACGAACTTTCGCTGTGCGAAAGCATCATCGAAACCCTCACCGTCCAAACCCGCCGGCAGGGATTTAGCCGGGTGCGGCGGGTGTGGCTGGAAATCGGCGCGCTGGCTAATGTCGAACTGGACGCCCTGCGCTTCGCCTTCGAGATCGCCCGCCGGGATACCGTGGCGGACACTGCGAAGCTGGACATCGTCACCCTGCCCGGTCAAGCCTATTGCCTGGACTGCGCACACGCGATCATGGTCCATCAGCATTACGATCCCTGCCCGCGCTGCGGCGGTTTTCAGTGGCGGCTAACGGGCGGCAATGAAATGCGAATCAAGGAATTGGAGGTCGAGTAATGTGCAGCATCTGCGGTTGCGGCGAAAACGAACTGGCCATCCACGCGCACGACCACGCGCACGACCCACCTCACGCGCATCCCCACGCCCACGATCCTGCGCCTGAAGCCCAGAGGATCACCCTGGAACAGGACATTCTGGCGAAAAACGCCGAATTCGCCGCTGTCAACCGGCGCCTGTTCGCGGAACGGGGTGTCTTTGCCCTGAATCTGGTCTCCAGCCCCGGTTCCGGCAAGACCACGTTGCTGGCCCGGACGGTTCAGGCGTTGCGCGCCGAATTTCCGGTTGCGGTGATCGGTGGGGACCAGCAGACCGCCAACGACGCCGAACGCATCCGCGCCGCCGGAGCGCCCGCGCTGCAAATCAACACCGGCAAGGGTTGCCACCTCGACGCGCACGGCATCGGTCACGCACTGGAACGGCTGCCGCTCCCGGAACATGGGGTGCTGTTCATCGAAAACGTCGGCAACCTGGTCTGCCCGGCGGATTTCGATCTGGGCGAGGCGTTCAAGGTGGTGGTGCTATCGGTGACCGAGGGCGAGGACAAGCCGCTGAAATACCCGAACATGTTCGCCGCCTCCAGTTTGATGCTGCTCAACAAGACCGACCTGCTGCCCCATCTGGATTTCGATGTAGTCCGCTGCCTGGACTACGCGCGGCGCGTGAACCCGGAGATCGAGATCCTGCAACTGTCCGCCCGCACCGGCGAAGGTATGGATGCCTGGCTGGACTGGCTGCGGCAGGGCCAACGGTCGGCGCTGGCGCGGCAGGTCAACCGTTTGGAAGCGGATCTTGCCGCGGCGCGGGCGCGATTGGCCGAGAGCGCCGCCTGACCCGAATCCCGAGCCCTCGCTGCCGCCGGCGGAGTATCACATGACCGCCCCGCAACGCCGCGCCATCCAGATCAGCGGTCAAGTGCAGGGCGTGGGGTTCCGCCCATTTGTGTACCGCTTGGCGGTGGCACGCCGGCTGAGCGGCTTCGTCCGCAACGACGGCGCGGGTGTGACCATCGAGATTCAGGGTGACCCCGCCGCGCTGGACGACTTTCTCCACGCACTGCGTCAACCGCCGCCGCTGGCCCGCATCGACGCGCTTGGGATCAGCGAACGGATTCCACAGGAGCAGGAATCCACGTTCTTCATCGCCGCCAGCGGCGCCGGCGCGGTCAGCGCCGACATCACGCCGGACACGGCGGTTTGCGGCGACTGCCTGGCGGAACTGTTCGACCCCGGCGACTGCCGCTACCGCTATCCCTTCGTTAACTGCACCAACTGCGGTCCCCGCTACACCATTACCGCCGCCCTGCCCTACGACCGCCCCAACACCAGCATGGCCGGCTTTGCCCTCTGCCCGGTCTGCGCGCGGGAATATCACGATCCCGACGACCGTCGCTTTCACGCCCAGCCCAACGCCTGTCCGGCCTGCGGGCCTCGCCTGCGCCTGCGCGACGCCGCCGGCGTACCGATCAAAGTGGGCGATGTCATCGCCGCCACGCTGGAACGTCTGCGCGCCGGCGAGATTCTGGCCATCAAGGGATTGGGCGGTTTTCACCTGGTCTGCGATGCCCAAAACGCCGCCACCGTGGCCCGCCTGCGCCAGCGTAAGCAACGCGACGCCAAGCCGTTTGCGGTCATGGCGGCTCACCTTGCCTCGCTGGCGTGCTGGGTGGAAGGCAATGAGGCGGACTGGCGGTTGCTGGAGTCGCCGCAACGCCCCATCGTGCTGCTGCGCCAAAATCTGGATCGCGAGCCACCCCTGCCCGGCATCACGCCGGGTTTGGCGCATCTGGGCGTCATGCTGCCCTACACGCCATTGCATTATCTGTTGTTCCACGAAGCAGCCGGCCGCCCGACCGGAACGACATGGTTGACACAACCACAACCGCTGCTATTGGTCATGACCAGCGCCAATCCCGGCGGCGAGCCTCTGGTGATCGACGACGACGAGGCGGTGCGGCGGCTACAAGGCATTGCCGACGGTTTTGTTACCCACAACCGGGCGATTCTGGCCCGCTGCGAGGATAGCGTGGTGACTGACGACACCTTTATCCGCCGCGCTCGCGGCCACGCTCCTCAAGCCATCCGCTTGCCCCAGGCTGGACCCTCGACATTGGCCTTGGGCGGTTATCTCAAAAACACCCTCTGCCTGACTCGCGACGACCGGGCCTATCTCTCCCCTCATATCGGTAGCCTCAACAACGCCGCCACCTGCCGGACCCTGGAAGAAACCATGACCCACCTGCGGGACATCCTGCGGATCACGCCGGAGCGGGTCGCCCACGACCTGCATCCGGATTTTCCCAGCAGCCGGCTGGCGGCGACTTACGCGGCGGAACGGGATCTGCCCTGCATCGCCGTGCAGCACCATCACGCCCACATCGCGGCGGTTGCGGCCGAACACGGTCTGCAGGAACCGGTGCTGGGACTGGCGCTGGACGGCGTGGGCCTGGGCACGGACGGCGGACTCTGGGGTGGAGAACTGCTACGAGTGGACGGGGCGAATTTCGAACGGCTCGGCCACCTGCGACCGCTGC
The DNA here is from genome assembly GCA_027492875.1 of Candidatus Competibacteraceae bacterium. Lineage (GTDB taxonomy): Bacteria > Pseudomonadota > Gammaproteobacteria > Competibacterales > Competibacteraceae > Competibacter. The sequence goes on from JAPUDV010000071.1 coordinate 42,911, forward strand.
CCCTGCCCGGTGGCGACCGGGCCGCTCGCGAACCGTGGCGACTGGCGGCAACGGTGCTACATCTGCTCGGTCGGAATGCGGAGATCGACCGCCGTTTCGGCGCCAAGGCGACCGTCATCCAGCACATGCTGGGACAGCGCGTCCACACCCCCGAAACCAGCAGCGCCGGCCGACTGTTCGATGCCGCCGCCGCCCTGCTGGGCGTGCGTGATGTCAACGACTACGAGGGGCAGGCGGCGATGGAACTGGAGGCATTGGCGCACCGCCACGGTCCGGAGAAACCTCTGGCGGACGGCTTTCTCCTGCGCGACGACGGGGTGCTGGATTTGCTGCCGCTACTGGCTGTTCTGGCCGGCGGGATGGAATCGGGCCAAGGTGCGGCCTGCTTTCATGCCACCCTGGCGCTGGCGCTGAGCGAATGGCTACGTTGGGCGCGTGATCAATCCGGTTTGAAACAGGTGGCGCTAGGCGGTGGCTGTTTCCTCAACCGTTTGCTGAGCACGCAACTCCAGACCCGGCTTGAAGCGGCCGGCTGGCAGGTACTGACCGCCCGGCAGGCGCCGCCCAACGACGGTGGTTTAAGCCTGGGTCAGGCGTGGGTGGCGATGCTGGCCGAACTGGATTGATCACTTTTTTGAAAACAGTGTGGTTTATCGCAAGCACCCCGGCTCCTCGGTGAGCTTTCATGACTGCCCTCCTGACAGACGGCGAGTTGGATAGCGCCGTTAAAAGTGAGACTGAGAAATGGAAAGCAGTGCAGCAAATTTGGTGAAACCATTCATATTCCATGTTTACTACACGGGATATACTTTTCTGGCCGCCCTTGACGTAACAATCATAGGCGCTAGGCTCAAAGCAACCTCATGGGTTCCAAGCACTTCAGACCGACTCATCTAGGCAGGAATAGATGATCGCATCCGGTCTACAAACCGCTAGATTTACCTACGATCCGTCTCCCCTACCGAGGACCGTATCATGGATAGATCGCTCTGCATACCGATGGACCACCCGCCCCTTCACCAAGGCGCGATCTGATAGCCCGGTGTAGCCGCTCGCAATCCCGACGGCGTTTTCAGACGCACCGGCGCCCTGCTCCCCATGGACTGGTCCCACCGACCGACAGCGAAAAAAATCTTCGCGAACTTTCGCGTTGTTCAATGGCAAAATTCACCCTACCATTTCGGACTGTTTTTAGCCGTCCTCGTTTTTCTTTACTTCATTGAGGTTAATATCACCCATGAGCAAGCCCAAGAAAGTTGCAATCCTCACCGCAGGCGGTTTGGCCCCCTGTCTCAGTTCGGCGGTTGGTGGTCTCATCGAACGCTACACCGAGATCGATCCCAGCATCGACATCATCTGCTATCGCAGCGGCTATAAAGGACTCCTGCTGGGCGATTCCTACAAAGTCACCCCGGAAATTCGGGAAAAAGCCCGGCTCTTACACGGCTTCGGCGGCTCGCCCATCGGCAACAGCCGGGTCAAGCTCACCAACGTCAAGGACTGCGTGAAGCGCGGCCTGATCAAGGAGGGCGAGGACCCACAGAAAGTCGCCGCCGACCAACTGATCAAGGATGGCGTCGACGTGCTCCATACCGTCGGCGGCGACGACACCAACACCGCCGCCGCCGATCTCGCCGCCTTTCTGGCCAAAAACAACTACGGACTCACGGTCATCGGTCTGCCCAAGACCGTCGACAACGATGTGTACCCGATCAAGCAATCGCTGGGCGCCTGGACCGCCGCCGAACAGGGCGCCCGTTACTTCCAGAACGTCGTCGCCGAAAACAACGCCAACCCGCGCATGTTGATCATCCACGAAGTCATGGGACGCAACTGCGGGTGGCTCACCGCCGCCACCGCGCTGGAATACCGCAAGCTGCTCGACCGCGCCGAATGGCTGCCCGCCATCGGGCTCGGTCGTCCCTCGTTCGACATCCACGCCGTTTTCATCCCCGAGATGGAAATCGATATCACCGCCGAGGCCAAGCGCCTGCGCGCCGCGATGGACCAAGTCGACGACATCAACATCTTCGTCTCGGAAGGCGCGGGCGTGGAGGCGATCGTGGCCGAACTGCAGGCCAAGGGTCAGGAAGTGCCCCGCGATGCCTTCGGCCACATCAAGCTCGACGCCGTCAACCCTGGCAAATGGTTCGGCGAGCAGTTCGCCCAGATGATCGGCTCGGAAAAAACCCTGATCCAGAAGTCCGGCTATTTCGCGCGCGCTTCCGCCGCCAACATCGAGGATATCCGCCTTATCAAGTCCTGCGTCGATATGGCCGTCGAATGCGCCATGCGCCGCGAAGCCGGCGTCATCGGTCACGATGAGGATCGCGGCGGCGTGCTGCGCGCTATCGAGTTCCCCCGTATCAAGGGCGGCAAGCCCTTCGATATCGATACTCCCTGGTTCACCGAGATGCTGGCGGCCATCGGGCAACCGAAAGGCAAGAAGATCACGGTCAGTCACTAGGAGAAAAACCGGAATACGCCGGAATGACGCCGTGCAAGCTCACGGTCGATCCCGGCGTATTTCCGGCTCGCGTCCTCCGTCCTCTCCCTCTCAAGGCGGCGGGGGCGCGATGACCTCGCGGCTGCCGTTGGATTGCAACGGCCCCACCACGCCAGCGCTTTCCATCTCCTCGACCAGCCGCGCCGCCCGGTTATAACCGATGCGCAAGCGGCGTTGCACGCCCGACACCGAGGCGCGCCGGGATTCGGTCACGATGCGCACCGCTTCATCGTAGAGTGCATCGCTCTCGCCGCCACGACCCTCGCCATCGCCGTTGCCGTTATCGCTCTCCTCGCGCGGTTCGGCCAGCACCTCGTCGATGTAATCCGGAACACCGGTCTGGCGCAGATAATCGACCACGCGATTGACCTCGTGATCGTCCACGAACGCACCATGCACGCGCTGCGGCAAACCGGTGCCGGGCGGTAGGTACAGCATGTCGCCGTGACCCAGTAATTGCTCCGCCCCCATCTGATCGAGGATGGTGCGCGAATCCACCCGCGACGACACCTGAAAGGCGACGCGGGTCGGGATGTTGGCCTTGATCAGGCCGGTGATCACGTCGACCGACGGCCGCTGCGTGGCCAGAATCAAATGAATGCCGGCGGCGCGCGCCTTCTGCGCCAGCCGGGCGATCAACTCCTCGACCTTCTTGCCGACGATCATCATCATGTCGGCCAGTTCGTCGATCACCACCACGATGAACGGCAACGGTTGCAACACCGCGATTTCGCCCGGCGTCTCCGCGCGCTCCGGCGTCCAGAACGGATCGACCAACCCCTCCCCCGCCGCCAGCGCGTCCAATACCTTGCGATTGAAGCCGGCGATGTTGCGCACTTTCAGCGCCGCCATCAGCCGGTAACGGCGCTCCATTTCAGCCACGCACCAGCGCAGGGCGTTGGCCGCTTCCTTCATGTCGGTCACCACCGGGGTCAGCAGATGCGGGATGTCTTCGTAAATCGATAGCTCCAGCATCTTGGGATCGACCAGAATCAACCGCACCTCGCTGGGGGGCGCCTTGTACAACAGGCTGAGCAGCATGGCGTTGATCGCCACCGATTTACCGGAGCCGGTGGTGCCGGCCACCAGCAGATGCGGCATCTTGTTCAGGTTCGCCACCACCGGATTGCCGCCGATATCCTTGCCCAGAGACAGGGTCAGCGTCGCGGTCGACTGGGTGTAAACCGGCGCTTCCAACACCTCGCGCAGGTAGACGATCTCGCGGTGCTGGTTTGGAATCTCCAGCCCGATCACCGACTTGCCGGGAATTATCTCCACCACCCGCACGCCGATCACCGACAGGCCACGCGCCAGATCCTTGGCCAGATTAGTGATCTGGCTGACCTTGACGCCCGGCGCCGGCTCGACCTCGAAGCGGGTAATCACCGGACCCGGCTCCACCGCCACCACCTGTGCGTCGATGCCGAAACTCTTGAGCAGGACTTCCACCCGTCGGGACATCTCGACCAGCGTCTCGCTGGAATAACCGGCGGTGCGGGCCGGCGGCCGGTCGAGCAGATCGAGGGGAGGCAACCGAGAGGACGCCATCGGGGCTGGCGCGACGACCCGCCGCGCCAGCGTCGCTACCGGCGCGGGGAATGCCGGCGCGCGCGGCGCGGGGCGAGAGGCTACGGCCGGCGATGGTGTCGACCGCTCCAACTCCTCCAGATCCTCCCGCGCTTCCGGCTCAAAATCGGATTGCGCGCCCGCAATCGGACAAGGTATCGAAACCGCGCGGGCAACCCGGTCACCGCCGATCGGAATCACTCGGGCGCTTGCAAGCTCGCCGGCGAAACCTGCGTCCGTGGGCCTGTCCGTCCGTGCGGCGATTGGCGTCACTTGTGGGAGCGTCGCGGAAAGCGGCCGGCCGGCGGCGGGGTTGTGGCCGATACCCGCGACAGGCACCAGCGTCAGCATATCCAGCGCCGATCCGGCGGATGTCTCTCCCTCGGCTTCGGGGACGACCGCCACCGCATGCGGTCGGTGGTCCCGCAGCGGCAAATTCAATACCGGCTCGATGCGCGCCGACGGCCGCGAACCCGCCACCGCCTCGGTCTTCCTGGCCGGCGGTTCGGCGTCGACCGCCGGGAGGGCATCAGCCGGGGCGGGGTTTCCACCGGCGGCATTCGCCGTGGGCGTCCGAGCGATGGCCGGTTCCTCGCTGGACCACCGGGTACGCCATCGAGCCAACAATCGGCCGGCGACACCGCGCAACCGCGCTCCTGGAGCCGGCCGCTCCAACGCCGCCACGGGCGCCGCTCCGGTATCGGTGGCCAGCAGCTCCACGGGCGTGGAATCGGGTGGCGGCGGCTTGGCGTCATCGCCCGCCGGACGGTTCCAGCGCAACGGCGCCAGGATCAAACCGCCCACCCAGTCGCTTGCCTTCAGCACCACGCTGCCCAAACCCTCCATCAGCGCCAGCCACGACAGACCGGTGCCCAGGGTAAAACCCGCCAGTAACAAGGCCGCCATGAACAGGTTGCCGCCCGCAAACCCGAAGGCCTGAATCAAAAACTGGCCGACGTGCGCGCCCACCAACCCGCCGGCCGATCCATCGCCGGGCATCGTGCCGGGCGCCACGCGCAGATGCACCGCCGCCAGACCGCAGGCGGTGGCCAGCGCCACCGCGAACCCCATCACCCGGAACAACACCACCTCCGCATCCAGATCCAGCAGCACGCCACACTTGAACAGCCGCCAGCCGCCGAACACCACGCCCAAGGGCAGCAGACAAGCGGGATAGCCGAAAAAATACAAGGTGATATCCGCAAACCAGGCGCCGACCACACCGCCGAGATTATGCAGTTGAGCCACATGCGCGGCATGGGTCCATGCCGGGTCCGCCGGGTTGTAGGTCACCAGCGCGCCGACCATTCCCAACGCGACCGCGGCCAGCGACCAGAAGCCGATTTCCCGTAACACACGGTTAAAGAAACGAAGAATGTCGAGCCGAACCCCATGCCGTTCGGTCTTGATTCGATGTGCCTGCGCCAAAATGGAATCCTGTGGTGGTATTTGAGGATGCGACCGGAGAGGAAGGGCCGATGCCCGCGCCGGCTGCGATCGCCGCCAGCGGCGACCCCGAAAAAATCGAATGGCGGTTATTGTCCCATCCCCGGACGATCAGGTGAAGGGCGCCGACAGACCGGGGCGAACCACCGCGCCGTTTCGAGTTCAAAGCCGCATGACGCGCCTTCGATCCGATCCCCTACCGCCAACTCATGACTCATGCGCATCCAACGCCTCGATAACTTGAGCGAACTTTCCGCCATTGCGTGGAACGCGCTCGTACCCGACCGCAATCCTTTTCTCAGCCATGAGTTTCTCAGTGCCCTGGAGCGGCATCACTGCGTCGGCGAACACACCGGCTGGCTACCCTGGCACCTCGTCTGCCGGGACGAAAGCGGGCGACTGCTGGGCGCGGCGCCGCTGTACCTGAAATACAACTCCTACGGCGAGTTCGTCTTTGACTGGGGCTGGGCCGAAGCCTACCGGCGGCAGGGCTTGCCCTACTACCCCAAGCTGGTCGGCGCCATCCCCTACACCCCGGTCAGCAGCCTGCGGCTATTGCTGGCTCCCGGTCAGCCCGATCCCCAGGCAACGGCGCGGGCCATGATCGGCTACGTGCTGGAGGAGAGCCGCCGCCGCCAGATCTCCTCGATTCACTGGCTGTTCCCCACCACCGCCGACCTGGACCCGCTGCTGGCCCAGGGCTTTCTCCACCGGTTGGGCTGCCAGTTCCACTGGCGCAACCGCGGCTATCGGGACTTTCAGGATTTTCTCGACGGCTTCACCGCTAAGCGGCGCAAAAACATCAACCGGGAACGCCGGCTGGTCCGCGACGCCGGCCTGGAGTTGCGGCGGCTGTCCGGCCACGAGGCGACCGAGGCTGAATGGCGGGCTCTGCATGGCTTTTACTGCTCGACCTTCGACCGACTGGGCGGCGCGCCGACCCTGACCCTGCCCTTTTTCCAAGAGATCGCCACCACGCTCGGAGACCGGATCGTGCTGGTGCTGGCCCGCGCCCAGGGCCGCGAAGTGGCCGGCGCCATCAGCTTCCGCGACGACGCCACGCTCTACGGCCGCCACTGGGGCTGCCGGTCCGATTATGACAGTCTGCACTTTGAAGCCTGCTATTATCAGGGCTTGGAATACTGCATCCAGACCGGATTGCAGCGCTTCGAACCCGGCGCGCAGGGCGAGCACAAGATCTATCGCGGCTTTTTGCCGGCGCTCACGCATTCGGCGCACTGGATCGCCCATCCGGGTTTCCGGGGCGCCGTGGCCGATTTTCTCGCCCGGGAAACACCCGCCCTGCGCCAGTATGCCCGGGACCTGTTGCAACATTCGCCCTATCGGGATGAGGTGACGCCGGATGCGCCTGCCATGGCTGGATCCGCATAACGACAGCCAGCCCTTTCCCCATCCGGATCGCGCCCTGTCGGAACCGGATGGCCTGCTGGCCGCTGGCGGCAGCCTGACGCCGCGCCGCTTGTTGCGCGCCTACCGGATGGGCATCTTCCCGTGGTACTCGGCTGACCAGCCGATCCTGTGGTGGTCGCCGGATCCGCGCCTGGTATTGTTTCCGGAATCGGCGCGGGTCTCGCGCAGCCTGCGCAAGACCCTCCGCAAGGGCCTGCTCACCTTCACCGCCGACACCGTCTTCGAGCGCGTCGTCGCGGCTTGCGCCGCGCCGCGCCGGGGAGCGCCGGGCACCTGGATCACCCCGGAGATGCACCACGCCTACTGCCGGCTGCACCGGCTGGGCCACGCCCACTCCATCGAAACCTGGCAGGAGGGCGAACTGGTGGGCGGGCTGTATGGGGTAGCGGTGGGCCGGGTGTTTTACGGCGAATCCATGTTCAGTTGGACCCGCGATGCCTCCAAAGTCGCGCTGGTGGCGCTGGCCACTCAACTCTGGCGCTGGGATTTTGCCCTCATCGATTGTCAGGTGACCACCGACCACCTGCTGAGCATGGGCGCGGCCGACATCCCCCGCACCGCTTTCCTGCAGTTGCTGGAACGATACTGTCCCCAGCCCGGCCAACCCAGCCCCTGGCGGTTGGACGCCGATTTGCTCGATCGCCTGTTTGCCGGCGCACGCTCATGAGCAACCCCCGCGATTCGCTGTACGACCTGCGCATGTTTCTGACCACCGATTACGCGTGCAGCTATCTGCCGGGCCGGCGGGCGCGCAATCTGGTCGCCGATCCGACGGTCACCGATAGCCTCCTGTATGCCCAACTGGCGGAACTCGGTTTCCGCCGCAGCGGCGAGCATGTCTACCGGCCGCATTGCCGGGGCTGCACGGCTTGCCGATCGCTGCGCATACCGGTGGAACCGTTTCAACCGAACCGCTCGCAACGGCGGCTGTGGAACCGCAACCAGGACCTGCGGGCGCGAATGCTGCCGGCCGAATTCGACGCCGAGCATTTCGATCTATTCGCTCGCTACATCGGAACCCGTCACGCCGGCGGCGGCATGGACCCCGCCAGCCCGGAGAACTACTGGTCGTTCGTGGCCTCGCGCTGGTGTCCGACCTGGCTGTACGAGTTCCGCCTCGACCAGGAACTGCTGGCGGTGGCGGTGGTGGACCGGCTGGATGAGGGGCTGTCGGCGGTCTACACCTTTTTCGATCCACTCCATGACGCGCGCGGTCTCGGAACCTTCGCGATCCTGTGGCAGATCGCCGAGGCGCGGCGGCTGGAACTACCGTGGGTGTATCTGGGCTACTGGATCGAGCAGTGCGACAAGATGGCCTACAAGGCCCGCTTCAATCCGCACGAGGTCTTCGTCCCGGAACGCTGGGGGTGGATGGCGGTCGAGCGATAGCGCCGCCGGGCGGCGTTCAGAGGCGTTTTTGCACGGGCTCTCAGATCGCCCCCATCACCTCGGCCAAACGGCTGACGCCGCGCGCCTCCAACCCGTCCACCCGCCCGCCGCGCCGGGGCAGATTGGCGCGCGGCACGATGGCCTGCTTGAAACCGTGCTTGGCCGCCTCCCGCAGCCGCTCCTCGCCGTTGGGCACCGGGCGGATTTCCCCCGCCAGCCCGACTTCGCCGAACACTACCAGATCGGTCGGCAGCGGCCGGTCGCGAAAACTCGACAGCGCCGCCAGCAGCACCGCCAGATCGGCCGCCGTTTCGTTGATCCGCACCCCGCCGACCGCGTTGACGTAGACGTCCTGATCGTACATCGCCACCCCGCCATGCCGGTGCAGCACCGCCAGCAGCATCGCCAGGCGGTTTTGTTCCAGGCCCAGCGTCACCCGGCGCGGATGGCCGCCGTGGCACTCGTCCACCAGCGCCTGGATTTCCACCAGCAGCGGCCGGGTACCTTCGCGCGTCACCATGATCACGCTGCCGGCCACCGGCGTGTCGTGGCGCGACAGAAAGATCGCCGACGGATTGCTGACCTCTTTCAGCCCGCGCTCGGTCATGGCGAACACGCCCAGCTCGTTGACCGGCCCATAGCGGTTCTTCACCGCCCGCAGCACCCGCAACCGGCCGCTGGGATCGCCCTCGAAATACAGCACGGTGTCCACCATGTGCTCCAGCACCCGCGGCCCGGCGATGGCGCCTTCCTTGGTGACGTGGCCGACCAGAAATAGCGCCGCACCGCCGGCCTTGGCGTAGCGCACCAGTTGCGCCGCGCTTTCCCGCACCTGCGCCACCGAGCCCGGCGCCGATTGCAGCCGTTCGGTGAACACGGTCTGGATCGAGTCGATCACCATCGCCTGCGGCCGTTCGATCTCGGCGGTGGCCAGAATCCGCTCGACGTTGATCTCCGGCAGCAACCGCAGGCGGTCGCGCGCCAGACCCAGCCGCTGGGCGCGCAGGCCGATCTGTCGCGGCGACTCCTCGCCGCTGACGTACAGCGTCCGGTTGCGCGCCGCCAGTTCGGCCAGCACCTGCAACAGCAGGGTGGACTTGCCGATGCCCGGATCGCCGCCGATCAGCGTCACCGAACCATCGACCAGGCCACCGCCCAGCACCCGGTCCAGCTCGCCGTTGCCGCAGGACTGGCGGATTTCCGCCGCCGCGTCCACTTCGGCGAGGGTGCGTACCTCCGCCGCCTGACCGGCATAGCCGGCGAACCCGGCCGCGTTCTTCCCCGCCGGCGGGACCGCCGGTGTTTCCTGGAGGGTATTCCAGGCCCCGCAGTCGCCGCACTGGCCGGCCCATTTGCTGGCTTGCGCCCCGCACTCGGTGCAGACGTAGAGCGTGCGGGCCTTGCTAACCATCAGTCGACGGCACGGGAATCACTTCGCGCCGCACCCGCGCCGTTACCCCGCACAGCAGGGTGTAGGAAATCGTGCCGGCGGCCTGGGCGATCCGTTCCACCGGCAACCCTTCGCCCCACAGCAGCACCGGATCGCCGATCCGTGCTTCGGGATGCTGGCGCAAATCCAGCGTAATCATGTCCATCGACACCCGGCCGACCAATGCCGCCGCGCGGCCGTTGATCAGCACCGGTGCTCCCGACGGCGCGTGGCGCGGATAACCGTCGCCGTAGCCGGCCGCCGCCACGCCCACGTTCATATCCTCGGGACAAAGCCAGGTTCCGCCGTAGCCGACCGGTTCGCCCCGGCGCAACCGCCGGATGGCGATCAATCGGGTGTGGAAGCTCATCACCGGACGCAAATCCTCGTCGGGCGCCAGACTGTTCACGAAGGGAGAAGCGCCGTACAGCATGATGCCCGGCCGCACCCAGTCGAAATGGGTGTCCGGCCAACCCAGAATGCCGGCGGAATTGGCCAGCGAACGCTCGCCCGGCAGGCCGGCGATGGCGGCTTCGAAGGTTTGGAGTTGCTGGCGGGTGTAGTCGCAATCCCGCTCGTCGGCCCGCGCCAGATGGCTCATCAGACCGATTTCCGGTTGTACAGCCGGACAGTCGCGCAAGCGCCGGAACACCGCCGGCGTCGTCTCCGGCGCCAGACCCAACCGGTGCATCCCGCTGTCGATCTTCAGCCAGGTCCGCAGCGGCCGTTCCAGCCGGGCCAGTTCCAGCATCCGCAACTGCTCGGGGTGATGGACGGCGATATCCAGGGCATGACGGGCGCACAGGGGCAGTTCGTTCGCCTCGAACACCCCTTCCAGTAGCACAATCCGCCGGTCGACGCCGGCTTCGCGCAAGGCCAGCGCCTCCTCGACGCAGGCCACCGCGAAGGCGTCGGCGTCCAGCGCGCGGGCGACCCGAACCAGACCGTGGCCGTAGCCTTCGGCCTTAACGGCGGCCGCCACCCGCCGGCCCGGCGCCGCCGCCCGGACCCGCCGCAGATTGTGAACCAGCGCCCCCAGATCGAGGCGCACCGTGGTTGCTCGACTCATAAGCGGAACCTGCCGAGTAGAATTCGGGGGCATAACTCTCAAAGCGGGTGTACTGCCCCAGGAAGGTCAGGCGGGTGCTCCCGATGGGACCGTTGCGCTGCTTGCCGATGATGATCTCGGCGACGCCCTTGTCGGGACTGTCGGGGTTGTAGACTTCGTCGCGGTAGATGAAGCAGATCAGGTCCGCGTCCTGTTCGATCGCGCCCGATTCGCGCAGATCCGACATGATCGGCCGCTTGTCGCCGCGCTGTTCGAGCGTGCGGTTGAGCTGCGACAGCGCCAGCACCGGCACCGACAGTTCCTTGGCCAGAGCCTTGAGCGCGCGGGAAATCTCCGAGACCTCGGTGGCGCGGTTCTCGTTGGTGCCCGGCACCTGCATCAGTTGCAGGTAATCGACCACGATCAGCCCCAGTTGTCCTTCCTGCCGGTGCAGGCGCCGCGCCCGCGCCCGCAGTTCGTTCGGGCTCAGATTGGAGCTGTCGTCGATGAACAACCGCGCCTCCGACAACATGGTCACCGCCGAGGTCAGCCGCGGCCAATCCTCTTCCTCCAGCCGGCCGGTCCGCACCCGATGCTGGTCGATCCGCCCCAGCGACGACATCAGCCGCATGATCAGGCTCTCGCCCGGCATCTCCATGCTGAACACCGCCACCGGACACTTAACCTGAATGGCCGCGTACTCGGCGATGTTCATGGCGAAGGCGGTCTTGCCCATCGACGGCCGCCCGGCGACGACGATGAGATCGCCCCGCTGCAGGCCGGCGGTTTTGTCGTCGAAATCGGACCAGCCGGTGGGGATACCGGTAATCGGGTTGTCGCGCTGGAACAAGAGGTCGATCCGCTCCACCGTGCGCGCCAGCAAATCCTTGATGTTGGCGAAGCCCTCGCGGGCACGGAAGCCGCGCTCGGCGATGGCGAACACCTTTTTCTCGACATCGTCCAGCAGCTCCCGGCTGCCGCGGCCCTTGGGATCGTAGGCGCTGTCGGCGATCTCGGTGGCGGTGCGAATCAGCTCGCGGCGGATCGCCCGCTCGCGGATGATGTCGGCGTAGGCGCGGACGTTGGCGGCGCTCGGCGTATCCCGCGCCAGCACGCCCAGATAGGCAAACCCTCCGCCTTCCTCCAGTTCGTTGTGATCCTCCAGCCATTCGGCCAGGGTCAGCAAATCGAACGGCTTGCCCTGTTCGGCCAGCCGGCGGATGGCGCGAAAAATCAGCCGGTGGTCGGCGCGGTAGAAATCGTGCTCGTCCAGCCGGTCGGCCACCTGATCCCAGGTGGCGTTATCCAGCATCAGGCCGCCCAACACGGCCTGTTCGGCCTCGAACGAATGCGGCGGCACCCGCAGCGCCTCGGTGGCGGCATCCTTGCGATTGGGAAACGGGGAAACGGGCAGCATGACGGAACTCTCGGAAACCACCGGCGATCCGCCGCCCGCCGCAACAACCCGGCGGTACGGCCACGAAACACCCGCGAGGCACGAAACACCCGCGAGGGGGGATGGGCGCAAGGCGCCCGCCCGCGCTGGAACAATCGACTCCTTCAGACCATTCCACTCGCGGGTGGAATGATTTCAGTCTAGTCCAAATCCCGGCGCGGGCACGCCGGACGCGGCTCAGGCCTCGGCGATGACGTTGACCCGGATCTGGGTCTTCACTTCGTGGTGCAACAGCAGATCCACATCGTACTCGCCGATCTGGCGGATCGAACCGGCCGGCAGCCGGATCTCCTGCTTCTGCAGTTCGATCCCGGCGGCGGACACCGCGTTGGCGATGTCGGCGGAACCGACCGAGCCGAACAGCCGGCCTTCGCTGCCGGTCTTGACCGACAGGGTGACGATCAATTCGGCGAGTTGTTCGGCGCGGGCCCTGGCCTTGGCCAGCCCCTCGGCGGCAACCCGCTCCAGCTCGGCGCGGCGGGCCTCGAACCGGGCGAGGTTGGCCGCGGTGGCGGCGGTGGCCTTGCCCTTGGGGATCAGGAAATTGCGGGCGTAGCCCGGCTTGACCTTGATCCGGTCGCCCAGACCGCCCAGATTGGTGATTTTTTCCAGCAAAATGATTTCCATGGTCGGACTCCGAGGTGCGCTTCGATGCGCGTGGTGAGGTAAGTTCAGGGTTTGGCCGGGCGCGGCCGGACGCGGGTCCGGAAATCGGCCCAGGCATCGGCGATGCCCAGTGCCATGACCAGTTGCGACAGCAGCGGAACCAGCAGCAGGTAAAACAGTAGCAGCCAGGCCGGCGACAGCCCCAGATTGAAGACCAGGGCATGCGCCACGGCGATGCCCTGGATGCTGTAGAGCATCCCCAGCACCAGCACCAGATTGGTCAGGAACGGCCAGCCGGACAGCAGCGCCGCGCCGAACAGGGTCAGCGCCAACAGCGCCAGCGGGCGACCCAACCGCAGTTGGTGGAATTCGGGACGGAAGCCACCCGGATTGAACAGCAGCGCCTGCCACCAGCGGCCGAGCAGCAAGCTCGTCAGCACGAACAACAGGGCCGCGCCGACCGTCTGCCCCGGCAGCAGCGCCGCCCAGCTCCGCAGTAAGTCCAGCAACTGTTCCAGCGTGGCCCGGTCGTCCGGCGTCGCCAGTGTCGCCAGCTCCCGTTGCAGGCCACCCAGGGTTTGGCCCCACCAGACCACCGGATCACCCAGCGCCAGATAGAACCCGCCCACGCCCAGCAGGGCCAGCAGGGCGGCGGCCCGCACCGTCCCGGACAGCGATACCGTGGCACGCAGCATCAGCGCCAGCGCCCACAGCGGCGCCCAGCAGACCAGCAACACCCAGAGCATCGGCCACGACGTGCCCAGCACCAGCCAGGCCAGCGCCACCGCGCCCAACCCGGCCAGCCCCGCGAGCAACGCCCCTTCGGCCGCGCCCCGGCGCAGGGTCACCAGCGCCACCACCGCGCCGGACATGATCAAGAGCGGTGGAAACAGCCAGAACAGCAGCGCCGCCGGCACCGCAACCAGCACCGCCGCCGGGCGGCCGCGCATGACGAAGGCAGCCAGCGATTTCACGCCAAGGTCCCGCCGCGACCGGTCCGGCCATTCCGCCCGACCGGCTTAATGCCGGTCGCAGTACGGCAGCAGCGCCAGAAAGCGGGCGCGCTTGATCGCCACCGAGAGCTGCCGCTGGTAGCGGGCCTTGGTGCCGGTGATGCGGCACGGCACGATCTTGCCCGTCTCGCTGATGTAGTTTTTCAGGGTGGCGATGTCCTTATAGTCGATTTCCTTGACGCCTTCGGCGGTGAAACGGCAAAACTTTTTACGACGAAAAAAACGCGACATGGGGTTCAATCCTCGGATGGTTCGTGATCAAGCATCTCTATGCGGGCGGCGTGCAGCACCAGGCGGTATTCACCCTCGCGATGGTTGGCGCGGCTGACAAAGCCCCGCACCCGCAACCAGGCGCCCGTCGCCAGCCGGCCGGCGATGCCGGCCAGCGCCTCGCCGCAGGCCACCACCGGAATCCGGCAGCGCGCCTCGCGCGAAACGCCGGCTTCCGTCTGGCTGGAATGATGTTCCAGCAGGAAACGGCTGATGGGAATCCCCGCCGGCGACCGGCGAGTTTCGCAGGCCCCCGCGACCTGACCGGCGATGATCAGGCGGTTATCGGCGGGTGGCATGGCGGCGGGCGGCCGACGTCGGCTTAGGCGGCTTCGTCGTCGACTTCGACTTCGTCGTCGTCCCGGTCGCTGCGGTCGCCGCGAACATCGCGCTCGTCGCGCGCCCTGACCAGCGGCGACGGTTCGGTTTCCGGCCCGTCCCGCTGGATGACCAGATTGCGGATCACGGCGTCGTTGAAGCGGAAGGCGCTCTGCAATTCGTCCAGCACCGCCTGGCTGCACTCGACGTTCATCAGCACGTAGTGCGCCTTGTGGATCTTGTGGATCGGATAGGACAGTTGCCGCCGACCCCAGTCTTCCAGACGGTGGAGATGGCCGCCGTCCTCCTCGACCATCGCGCGGTAACGCTCGATCATCGCCGGGACTTGTTCGCTCTGGTCGGGATGGACCAGAAACACGATTTCGTAATGTCGCATTGCGGCTCCTTACGGATGATAGACAGCCTCCCGGAAACGGTGAGGCAAGGAGTCGCGGTCCGGGCGGACCGCAAGGGGCGAGTATTCTAGGAGGAAAGGCACGGGGACGCAACGACGGAAGCGACCGTTGTAGGAGGGCGCGGAGTCAGAGGCTTCGGGCGAAGTGGATTGAAAATCTGGGCGACGCGCCGGCCGAATGCGGTATGCGCCGGGTGGCTGACCGCCCGTTGCTGGAAACGCCGCGCCGGACTCAACAACAACGGTGTTCGGCTGCGCTCTTGCTCGACAACCCAATTTCGGCGACCCCATGGCGCGGTTGCCCTGTTGCGATGGCATCCGAGCCCGGAGCCGAACCGGACCGTCGGACCAGCAGGCAACCCGATCATCATAATGCGTCTTATATTATTGAGTTAAATGGAAAAGTGATACGACCTGCGCTATCATTCCCGTCAAATTTGCCTCTGAAATCCGGAGCGTTGCATGAATCCCGTATCCCGTATCCCGAAACTGAGCGCGGTTTCGTTTGACGACGCATTGCAGTGGTTCTCCGAAATGCAGTGTCGGGGCCTGCTTTTTCACCCGGATGACGATCCGGCGGATATCGTGGTCATCCGGAATGGCGAAAAGATGTTCCGGAACCGGGAAACCGAGGAAGTCCAGTTTGTGCTGGACGAACTGTTTACTGCTCTGGGCGATGGCGTTTATGAAGCGGCTTATCCCATCATGATGAACGCCTGTGGCATCCGGCTGGATGCATGAGCGCGGCAACCCCAGTCTCCATGCCATTCCGTGACTAAGCCATCAACGCCTGTCCTGGGGTTGTCGGTCGAGACCACAGGTGCAGAACCTCGATTCGAGTCGTTGAGCCAAACGACGGATCAGATCGACACGCAGATCCGGGTGATGGATCTGTTCGCCGGCCCCGGTGGTCTGGGAGAAGGATTTACGACCTTTGAATCCCGTCCCGACTACCGGCCATTCCGGATTATCGCGTCGGTTGAGAAGGATCCCGCCGCCTGTCGGACCCTGCGGCTGCGCGGTTTCTATCATCGTGTACTCCAGTCCGGCAACCGGAAAGCACTGGACGCCTATTACGCTTATGTTCGCGGTGATCAGAAAACGCCGGTCGCACCTGACAACGATATGGCCCGGGTCGCCTGGCGGCAGGCAGGAGAAGAGACGCTGGAACGCACCTTGGGAAAATCGGACACTGGTCTGGAGTTGCAAACCCTGATTCATCGGGTGCAGACGAACGATGATAAGCCGCTGGTGCTGATCGGCGGCCCGCCCTGTCAGGCTTATTCCTCGGTAGGACGATCTCGTAATGTCGGTATTGACGGCTATCGGCCTGCTCTGGATAACCGACACTTTCTGTACCGCGTTTATCTGGATCTGTTGAGCAACCATCGGCCGGTGGCGTTCGTGATGGAAAACGTCAAAGGTATCCTGTCATCGCAGATTGCCGGAAGACGGCTGTTTCCGCGCATTCTTCAGGATTTGGCCAGCCCAGCCACGGCGTATGGACAGGATAAGCGACGACGATATCCGCAGTACCGGATTTATTCGCTGGTTGATGGCAGTTCGTTCCGGAATGGGCAAGATCCTACATCGATCCAGACCGAGCGGTTTATTGTTCAGGCAGAGCGCTATGGTATCCCCCAGAACCGGCACAGGGTGATACTGTTGGGCCTACGTGAGGATTTGGCCGAAACCTTCGACCGTCTGGGTAATGCTTTTCCGTGCCTCAGTCCGCTAACCGGGACGGAGCAACGATCCAGCGTCTTCAGCCGGCACGCGCTGACCGATCTACCTCCACTGCGCAGTGGACTGTCCTGGCTCAGGAGCGCGTGCAAGGCTGGCAGTTGGCAGGACACCCTGCTGCCGCTTTTCACCCATAGCGCGCGGACCATCGAGGATACCGAGTTGCGCATCGCCTTTGAGGAATCTGCCCGACAGGTAGCAAACTCGAACCTGCCACGGGGCGGGCGTAGCGTCACCCCGTCCAGCGAAGCCGGCTTTGCCGTCGGCTTGCCGGAAAATTTAGCTGCCTGGTATCGCGGCCAAGATCCACCTCTGGTGCTGAATCACGAAACCCGCAAACACATGCCGGAGGACTTGGTGCGCTATCTGTTCTGCGCCGTGTATGCCCGACAGAAGGGGGTTTCACCCAAGGCGACCCAGTTTCCTGCCGCGCTGGCGCCTCGCCACCGGAACTGGGAGACGGGCAAGTTTGATGACCGCTTCCGGGTGCAGGTGGCAGATCAACCCGCCACGACGGTGATGAGCCACATCGCGAAAGACGGCCACTACTTCATTCATCATGATCCGGCTCAATGCCGCAGTCTGACTGTGCGTGAAGCGGCCCGGCTGCAAACCTTCCCAGACAGCTATTTCTTTGAGGGTAACCGGACGGAGCAGTACACCCAAGTTGGCAATGCAGTGCCGCCGTTTCTGGCGCGGCAGATTGCCGATGTGGTCTGGAAACTGCTGCGGCAGTTGGGATATGGAGCACCCTGAAATGACCGACATCGTGGACCAGGCGACCCGCTCCCGGATGATGTCGCGCATCCGCAACCGGGATACCGCACCGGAAATGGCGGTTCGGCGCGAGTTGTGCAGTCTGGGTATCCGCTACCGTCTGCATAACGGCAAGCTGCCCGGCCGGCCCGATATCGTCATTGGCCGGCTGCGCACCGTGATTTTCGTCCACGGCTGCTACTGGCACCGGCATCCAGGATGCCGGCTGGCCTACACCCCGAAATCAAATGTTGAGTTCTGGCAGCGCAAGCTGGAAGGCAATGTGGCGCGGGATGCCCGGAACCAGGCCCTGCTGATGGAACAGGGTTGGCGGGTAGTCGTCATCTGGGAGTGCGAGACCCGCGATCACGGAGCATTGCGCGAGCAACTGGCCCGATGGATGGAGCTGGAAGCTCCAGCGGAAATCACGGGCTGATGGGGTCCGGTATTATTGTGATCCCGGTACCGAAAGTTGTATCCACAGGAAGTGGGGATGCCCCGCTGTCAGCCGATCTCAGTTCCGGGATACCCTCGATCAGTGGGCTGTAGATTCCATTTCGTACCGCCGTCCAGCATTCCGGTTTCTTGGCCCATTCGGAAACCATTCGGCCATTAGCGGATTTATGCAGTATCTCGTTGACGGTTTTGGCCCATTGGCCCATCTGTTCTTCCAGCCGGGATGACACTCTCTGTTGCCACCAGATATGATCCAGATCCAGCCGGTCGTTCAGGCGATGGCTCAACAGAGCCACCAGATAAGTCGTGACATTGGCCTGAAATGCCTTGAATGCCGGACGAACCAGTTTCTGGGCAGCCTTGAAAATGATTGCCTTGGCGATCATCCGCTTGTAGAAGAGGACATCAGGTTGTTGTGGCCAAGGGCTGTTCTCAACATCCAGATTGTTCATGAGGGCAACAAAGTTCTTCTGTGAGCCGAGGCTGACTTGGTCGGGTTTCTGATCCCAAGCACTCAGAAACTTGGCCAAGTCGGTCTTGGTAATTTTGCGGGAAGAGGGAATCTTTTCCTTGATTTGGCGCAGTTTCGCCGGACTGGTGCCTTCGCGGGCTAGCAATGTGTTGTAGCTGCCGGCAGCTCGCTCATAGAACCACCGACTGGTGCCGTCTGGACAATAGGTGGTATTGGCAAGTTTCTCGATTTCGACATGGAAAGGCCGATTTGCCGACAAATCGGCCTGCCGGACTACATTCTGACTGTTAGCATAACGGGACACCGCCGAAATCATATTCTCCTCGGCTTCGGCATCATCAGATCGCAGAATGATGATCTTGGCAGGAATGCGAACTCGCTTTAGATCGGTTTTCGGTTCTTTCTTCTTGGTGAAATAAACAGAAGCGGTCGTTTGCCCACCATTGACGATTTGCATTCCTCCCATCCAGAGAATACCGGGAAGTCCGCCCACAGCAGTTTCCAGCCTGATCTCATCCGCCAGAATCACAATCCCGTTGTTGTAGGCCATAAAGTGTTCGGGGTTGTTTATCAGGGTTTCTTTTATGCCCCGGTTGACCTTTCCGGTGACGCTAAGAAACGAGCGGACGTTGGCCTCCAGCAACCGTGCGCCGTATTTTTCGTAGACAAACCTCAAGGCTTCGCCCGGAATCACGGTCAACGCATAGTCGTAGTCAGACATTTCGCCGGGGACATAAATGCAGGGTAGTGCGCTGCCGGTAACATCCCTGAAGTTGACCATGATTTCATCGCGGGGTTTACCTTCTGCGCAGTGGCGGTACAGCCTTTCAATATCCATCACCTCCAGCTTGACGGTCTTGCCACCATTTTCCCTGAAGGCGAAGTTTTTCGACTTAGCGCATTGATCAGTCAGGACGAAGATCCGAATCTGATCCAAACTTGAGTAGCACTTTTGGATATTCACAGCCAGCGCATAGGCATCACTAGCTGGATCAATGGCAGATACCAATTTTCCCTCGGCGCATCCCTTCAGAAACTGCCAGCACTGATCTACGGCCTTCAGGGTTTCGCCGTCGCTGATCGATTTGAGTTCATCCGTTCCGGCATACAGACTGATGAACAGGTCGAGCTGGTCAGTCTCCTCTGACAAGGCATAGCCACTCAGACGAATCACCGCGTTTCTGAGCCTGCCCGCGTGAGGACAGATCACCGGTTCAAACGTCATGCCGATTTCAGCCATATGCTGCATGACAATTTCGGTAAAAGCCTGTTCCTCATAGGGGGTTCCGCCATCCGGGCTGTTGGTGCGTTCTCTTACATCGGCCTGGGTTTGCCGGAAAAAGTCGATCAGTTCCATGCTGTTTTACTCGTTGGGAAGCAGGATATCGGCCAAGGTCCGGTCTCCGCCTTCGATCCGGTCGAGATCGATTTCGTAGCGAACCGTGCTGATTTCCGATGGCACTTTGTGCCGGGTGAGGCTGGGAAAGTGATCATTTACCCGCAGCAAGCGGCTTCGGTCGTGGACAAAACACCGGGGATAGTGATCCGCCATGGCATCAGCATAGCCGGTATGCAGCAGCAACGTGTTGAAGGTGTGCAGCACGGCTGGATCGTTCCGCAGCCGGAGCCGAACCGCCTCGACCCGTCCAGAGAGATTCAGCCCCTCCGGGTCGGCGCTCAGATGCAATCCAGCCAGATAGAGGGGTTCCGCAAGGCGTGAATCCAGTTGTTCCAGCGACAGGATCTTGACCGGAAAGCCCTGTTCGGAGGCTGTGGTCTTGACCTCAATAGCGCCAGTGGCGGTTTCAAAGTCATGCAGGCCATGTAGCGGCCCACGCCAGGCCTCGACCGCTGGCAGCGTGTCCAAGCCTGCATCCAGCAATAGCGTCAACAGGATTAGCTCGCCATGCAGACCCAGTTCGGCTTCTGCGCTCAACAGTCCATCCCGGCCCCGGCGCATGAAGTTCTGCCAAGCCCGGATCCGGTCCAGAAACAGCCGAAAGAGCACTACTTCATCCAGACTGGAAGCCGCGCCCAGCGTCGAGACCATATCAGCGGCCATCAGGGTAAACATTTCAGGATTGCCAGCGGGCTGACGTACCAGCCCAAACCAGACTCGATCCGGATCGGTGGTTCCCAGATTGACGGTCAGAACCGCAAAACCATGCCCCAGTGGCAATTCAGTCGGGGGGATCGCCAGATGGAACCCAGCCAGCAGCGCCTCCTCATTGCCGGGAAAGCGCCGGCCCGCCAGCAGGTGACAGTGAGCATAGGTCGCCACAGGAATACAGCGCCAGCCCAGTTCATTGGTATGGCCTGCCAACGCCCGCCAGGCCACCAGCAGCACCTCGCGTTCATTCGGCAGCGCCATATTCCAGCTCCCACTGTTCCCAAAGCAAATTATCGACTTTGTATTCCACTTTTCGCCCGGCATTGCTGCCGGGGAAGCTGATGCCAAACGCAATAACGGGTGGGGTATCGTCGGGTAGTTGTGCGTGTTCTGGATCAAGTGGATAAAGCAGCAACAACCCGCGTTCGGGATGCGCTGCTATACCTTCAGCCCCAAATCCCCGGATTTTACGGATGGCCGGGCCACTGGGTATTTTGGGAAGTTCCTGGTTCTCATGGAGCCGACCCGGATCCGGCTTGAAGCTGTGTTGGGTCTCCGTCAGTGCCGCCAGCCACGCAGTCTCATCGAGATCAATGGCTTCATCGCGGGGAGAAAGCAGCCGACCGATGGAGTAGCGATCCGGATGATCCCCCTTTCGGGCGCGGTTCAGCATATTGATTTCCAAGTCATCCGTGATTGGGGTTTTTTTGCCTTCACCACGGAACAACGCCACAGTCCACGAAGTGAGTTCTCCGATTTCCGCCATTGATCCAATAAACTCGGCCAGCAGACCCCCGTTGACCTTACGGGCTGCGGGGTGTGTTTGATACCGGGTCAGAAATTCCATAACCAGTTCGTAAGAAGCCGCCTTCCAGAGAAAGCCTCTTTCCCCCAACTGGCTGGATTTATCGGGCGAGCCGAGCGCATTCAAAAGGGCTTGGGTTGCGGCCAGATTGCGCTGTAATGGCTCCTGATCCCGGTACAGTGCGACCGTTTCCAGAATACAGCCGCTGAAAGACAACATCATGCTGTGGGCGGTACGCATTTTCAGCGGCGAGGTAACCATCAACACCGGATGCGACTGGACTCGCAACCCGTAGTCGCGGGGCGTACCGCCGCTTTCGGCCATCAGGTCAAATTCCTGGCGCAGTTCCTCGCTGGCATCAGCAATGTGCCCAAACCATTCGATCAAATCGCCTGCGGTATAGAGTCGGCAGACATCCAGATAGCCGGGCCGGTAGCCAAACCAGCGCCCCATCTGCATGAGTGTGTCGTACATGCGGGAGGCACGCAGAAAGTAGCTGACGCTCAGACCCTCCAGAGTCAGGCCCCGGGCCAGTTTGTCGCCACCAATGGCAATGACTTTCAACCCGACTTCCTGATGCTCCACATAGTCCAGCGCATCCTTTGCCGTGCCGTTGATCATGCGTATCTGAACATCCTCAATGATCTCCGGCAATATCGCCAAAATGGCGGACCAGGAAGGCAACACAGCGATGCCACCCGCGATGTCGTCGTTGATCCCGGCGCTGGTCGGAATGAAATCCCGCTCCCAGAGCATCGCCAGTCGTTCAACCAAAGGCAAATGATCGACCTGACGTTGTAGCCTCTGCCGGATATGCCGCTTATGCGCCTCAATCTGGCGGGCGACTTGCCTCTGAACCACAGTAAAGCGGGTGACATGAACCAGCATCGACGCATGTTCGCGGCCCTGTCCGCGCAACTGGCGCACCGCGCAGGACAGCAAAAACGCATCAATAGCCTCCACCAGCGAAGGCGGCAAACTATCCTGCCCCTGATAGAGTGGATTGTGTCCGTTTCTATGCCGCTGAGGCATCCAGCCCTGAGTACCATCGCCGGTCGCATAATCAGTCACTTCGCGGATCAGCGGCAGACCATCTTCGCGTAAATCGCCAACACGCAGCCCAAATACCCGGGCCGGACCGATATAGTTGGAAGGAGCGGCCAGATTGATGATAAACGCGGCAGGAAACAGATCGGGGCCTTCTTCTGTGGTCACACCCTGTCGGTGAATGAAAATATTGGCAAACGGCGTTGCCGTGTAGCCGACATAAGCAGAACGATGGAAGGTATGCAGAATCTGGCGCACCAGCCGGTTGATGGCAGTGGGTTCGTGCTGTGGGTCAGGATGTCCATGTTCGTCGAAAATCTGGTTTCCCGTATCGACCGAAGCATGATCCGCTTCGTCGTCAATCAGCAGCAGGGGCAGGTGAGTTACGATTTTTCGTCCGGTCTCCTGATCTTGGGAGTCGACTACACGGTTGTGAATCCACCCCAAGAGCCGCTTCAGGACGGTTTTGTTCTTCTTGACCACGAACAGCCAAGGCCGCTTCTCGGGACTGACGCCGAAATTCCGGGCCACTCTGGTGTTGAAATCGCCGTTTTGGGAGCGGTTGGTGGCGAAATTCGGGCGAATGTCAGGGTTGCTGTTGATTTCGCCTACGCCAATAGTGCGGATGGCATCGCTGGTCGCGGGTCCGGTTTCGTAGCCAAGAAAGCCTTCATCCAGTCTTATCTGGGTCTGCGCTCGCAGGTTGTTATGCAGCCCCGCCAGGACAATGATGATTTTGTAACCAGCATCGGCGGCCTTGTTGATCAAGCCGGCGTAATGGCTGGTTTTGCCCGACTGGACATGTCCGACGACCAAGCCACGCCGATCCCAGCGCCCATCACGCTGCGGATCCTCCAGCAGACTGAGTACCCAGTCGGTCGACTGGTCAAGGGCATCGACAGCTACAAAGGACAGCCGGCGTTCCAGCCATTCGCGGTAACGCTGCCAATAGGGCCATTCCTGCTTACGAGCGGCAGTTAGCCACGGAATATGTCCTTCCCCGTTCTGTAGCGTGGAATCCTTCCCAATCCATTGACTGAAACGGCGGATCAGTTCATCAATCACTGCGCTGTAATCAATATCCTTGCCCCAGTCAGGTTGCTTGAGGCGATACAGGTTCACCATCTGGTCGATGTGTTCCTGGATGATCGCTGGCGTGATGCGGGTGCGATCCTCGACTTCCAGCAACATTTCCTGGGTCATCTTGACGATTTTCTGTTCGTTCGCGTTCATGCAGTTCTCTGGGAAAAGTCATCAGGTGTCAGGGTGTCCGGCAGGTTGCGGATCAGCTCGGGATAGTGATGAAAGGGTTCAGTGCGGAGCAGTTGTTCTCGCGCCATCTGTGGCGAAAGCCCTTTTCTCTGGAGCATGTTCCTGAACATCACCTCCAGAACAGTCACAACCTCGGCTGGCGCTTCGCCCATAAAGCCAGTACGCGGGACTTCCTTGCCCTCGGTGGTATCCAGCCAGATGCGCTGCACCGGCACGGTTTCTTCGATGACCCGCAGCATGGCGCGGATTTGTGGAAGCAGCGGCCCGGCACTTTCGAGAACGGCTTTGACGGCTGGATGGTCTTCGCTGATTCGGTAGCGCATACCCCCATTACCCTGTTCGGCCTGCCAGGCTTCGGCAAGTGATTCTTTCCCGCCCACCTGGATTATCCGCCCCCGGTGGGCAAAAACCCGTCGCGCCCGCTGGCGAATATCTTCGGCAAGTTTGATCAGATGCTTGCGTAAAGCGACCGGCGGTCGGGCTGTGGACTTGCGAATGTCAATTTTCCAGTCGGCATCGGCGCTGTTGGGGATATCAATGCGGATCCGCGCCAGCCGGTGGGCTTCCTCCCGTGTCCAACTGCGTCCCTGACCCAGTCCCAGCCAGCCGCCCGCAACCAGCAACCGGGCATTGCGGTAGACATAGAAGCCCTGTTGCGAAGTCCAGCCTTCCGGCCCGCCGGCCAGTTCATAGGCACCGGACTCCAGCCGATCAGGGTGCGGGAGTACATGGCCTTGAACTTCAACCAGGGCTGCCCCGATCCGATAGGGTTGCACCGGGGAAGACCAGGTGGCGGGATGGTCGATCAGAAACGGATCCCACGGGCGGATCGGGCGGTCATTGATCAGAATCCGCAGCCTGGGACGTGAGCCTTCAAGGTAGCGGTGAAATACCATGGACAGGTGTTGTTCGACCCGATCCATCAGGTCGAGAAAGTTCTGTTCGCTGAACCCCTGCGTGATGATCCGATCCAGAATCTCCCATAACACTAGGGTTCCCTGCGGTTGTTCGTCCAGAATCCGAAGATACTCGACCGAACCCTCGGCAGCCTCTTCCAGCAGATACCAGCCATCATCAGAACGCAGGGCAACCTCGTCCAGATCCCAGCGCAGGCAGTGAGTTTGCCCGCCCCGACGACTGGCGACGGTTAGCCGCCGGCATTGCGACAGCGAAGCCGTTTTCAGGCCCAGTCCAAACCGGCCCAAATCGTCAGCAGCGCGAGTATCCAAGGGATTGCGCTCACCCAGCCGCATTGCCCGGTCCAGTCCGCTGGCGTCCATGCCGACGCCATCGTCGAGAATGTGTATGGCGCTGGCCGATTCCGCCCACACAAAATGGAGATGGACGGTTGCAGCCCGTGCGGCGATGCTGTTGTCAATGACATCGGCCAAGGCGGTAGCGGTGGAGTAGCCCAGCCCACGCAGGGCTTCGAGCATCGCGCTGGCTTTGGGCGGCGCATGTCGGGATCGGGTCATGCTGGCTTGAGTCATGGCGACAGGAAATCACGCAACAGGTCCGAGCGATTGGGATGAGCCAGCTTTTTTAGCGCTTTGGCTTCGATCTGGCGGATACGTTCGCGGGTCACATCAAACTGCTGGCCGATTTCCTCAAGAGTTTGTGCGGACACTGTAGAGTTGTCCATCAATAAATATACCTTAAGTTACTGAACAACAAATGAGTTTTT
>JAPUDV010000072.1 GCA_027492875.1 Candidatus Competibacteraceae bacterium
CGCCGGCTTGAGCCGTCCTCCGAAACCACCGCCTTCCAGGCGGTGGTCGTTCATTTTTAGACAGCTTCTAAGGTTTACACAGGGTCGGCCGTTGGCCCGACCTTGCTCGAAACCTCCAAAGAAGGATCTTTATTATGATAAAACTCAAAAACTTGTTGAGTATTCTGGCCGTATTGTCATTCATGCTGACAATCGCCTCCTTCGCGGCCCGCGAGAAGTTCGGCGCCGACCTGCGACACGAAGAAGTCAAAAAGAAATTGCGGACCATCAAGCCGTCCAAGGAAGAATTCAAATGGAAGATGGTCATGCCCTGGACCGAGGGCATCCTGTTTTACGACATGGCCCAGCACTTCGCCGATACCGTCGCCCTCGCCTCGGGTGGCCGGCTGGAAATCAAACTTTTCCCGGCTGGCGCGCTGGTCGGCGCGATGGAAAGTTTCGATGCCGTCAGCAAGGGCTTGGCCCAAATTGGCCACGACTGGCCCGGCTACTGGAAGGGGAAGAACGAAGCTTTCGTGGCGTTCGCCTCGGTGCCTTTCGGTCTGGATACCGAGGGCTACAACATCTGGCTGTACGAGCGCGGCGGCCTGAAGATGATGCAGGACCTGTACGGGCAATAATGCCGCCCTTCGGCTTGATCCTGCTGGTGATGGGCACCATCCTGGCTGGAGTCGCCACCCCCACCGCGAAGCCACCGCGATGGGCGGAATCGGGGCCCTGGTGCTCGCGGCTATCAACCGCAAACTGACCTGGGAGGTCATCGTCCAGTCCTCGCTGTCCACGCTGCGCACCACGGCGATGATCATGCTGCTGTTCGTCGGCGGCAAACTGTTCAGCGTGGTGTTTCTCGGCATCGGCGGTGGCGACGTGGTCGCCGATCTACTGCTGGGCATGGATGTCAGCCCTTATGTGGTGCTGACCATCATGATGAGCGTGGTGTTCTTTTTGGGCATGTTTATCGACTGGGCGGCGATCCTGCTGGTCACCATGCCGATCTTTACTCCCATCGCGATGGACCTCGACTTCAACCCGCTGTGGTTCGCCATGCTGATTTGCGTCAACTTGCAGACCTCGTTTTTAACCCCGCCTTTCGGTTACGCGCTGTTTTATTTCAAGGGGGTCGCGCCGGTTGAGTACACCATGGGCGATATCTACAGGGGCATCGTGCCTTTTGTCATGATCCAAATCCTGGGCTTGATCCTGATGGTTGTTTTCCCCGGCCTGATCACTTGGCTGCCGTCGCTGTTTTTCGGCGGCTAACCCGCCCCGGCGGTTATTCGCGTTCGATGGGAACCAGAAAAACCGGAATTTTTGGACCGCGGGTTTTCATGAGTACTTTATGGGCCACCGACCCCATGAACATTTCGCCCAGGGCGGTTTGGCCGTGGGAGCCCAG
Source organism: Candidatus Competibacteraceae bacterium (assembly GCA_027492875.1). Lineage (GTDB taxonomy): Bacteria > Pseudomonadota > Gammaproteobacteria > Competibacterales > Competibacteraceae > Competibacter. The sequence goes on from JAPUDV010000072.1 coordinate 1,397, forward strand.
TACAATCAAATCCGCGCCGACCCGCTTGGCTTCGTCCAGAATGACCTGCGCCGGATGTCCTTCCGCGACGCGCATCTCGGCTACCACCGTTTGCGCCTCGGGATGCAGGTGGTCCGCGCAGAACTTTTCCAGCCGCCGGTGCATTTCCAGGTTAACCTTTTCGAAACCTTCTTGATGTAGGGCTTTCAGGGTATCGGGCGGCACCATGGTTTCAACCAGGGCTTGCGCGTAGTCGCTCATCGGCTCCAGCGCATGGACCACATGAATTTTGGCGCCATACTGTTTGGCAAGGGAGAAGGCATGATTAAAAACATGCGCTCCATGAGGACCCAGATCGGTGGCATACAGGATCGTGCGAATCGTGTAATCCATGGCGGCGCTCCAAAAGATGCAGGGTAGGTGAAGAGCAGCGAATTGGGGCTAGGATAACACAACGGCGACTCGGACTCCGGCGTCACTCCTCGGGGCCAAAACAATGGGAATAATCACAACAAACCGCACAGGAAGGCGCGCGGCAGAGATAAACCCCTTCCTGAATGCAAAGCTGTTTGTAGAGGAATTTTTTCCATTTCATGTCGCGGTCGTTTTTCGCCGCCAGCGCCGGAAAATTGCGTTGCATCAATTCGCTTAAATCCCGCCGCGACCACAAGCCCAAATCCTCCCAAAGATGATCGTTGCTCATGCAGCCGGTGGCGACGATCACGCTCAACCAGCGTTCGGATGCATCCTGCCCCGCTCGATATAGGCGCAGCAAGTTGACCAGTTCGCCCAACTCCTCCGCCAATCGAGAATCCCACCGCAGCGGCGGACGCAGTGGCATGATCGGCCGGGAAGCACCGGGAAAATGCCGTGCCAGCAAGGCGTTGAAGTCGCCGGATTCGAGCCCCAAGCCCACGGGCAGCGCTCCGCCACCCGTGGCTTGCGTCGCCAGCATCCGCGCCAGGGTATCGTCGTTGGGCAAGCCGCGCCGATGGCTCATCAGGATGCCATACAGTTCCCGCCGGGGATCGGTATCGACGGGAACAGCAAGGGATTCCAATCGCGACGACAACGCCATGAGCGATGACCGTCAATATTCGACCAGGATTTCTTCGTCCCGCACGATCATCTGACACGCCAGCCGCCAAGGTGGCGGGATGTCATCGACCAGGATGCGGCTGATATCCTCGTCGCTCAGTTTGCCCAATTCTTTCAGCAGATTCCTTTCCTTCTCCGTCGGTGGGCCGCTCATTCGGGGCTTTTTATCGAGACTCGTCACTTTTACCAAGCAAGTGCCGCATTCACCGTCCTGACAATCGAAGGCGATCGGAATCTGATTGTCCTTGGCGATTTTCAGGATCGTTTCGGTATGGCTGCCAGCCGCGGCATAAACGGTTTTGATTTCATGTTCGGAGTTTGAAAAAGTGATTAATGGCATCAGCGTCATCTCTTGAAAGGAATTGCGTTCTTAAGTCGGGCGTACCACGATTTCACCGCCCAGGACTTGTGCCTGGCAGGCCAAGCGGGCATCCGGCCCGGCGAAGTGCTCCCTAAGCACCTTGGCTTCCACCGCCGACGGTTCGCTCAGATTCTCCATACCTTGCACCACCTTCATCAGGCAGGTTCCGCAATCGCCCTCGCGGCAACCGTAAATGATTCCGGAATTCAACTTGTCCGAAATCTCGATCACCCGGGTGCCGGTCGGCACCGTGACCGTGACTCCAATATCGGCGAAGCTCAGTTGTGCTTTGGCCATGCGTTTCTCTCCCTCTCAAGTAACCAGTAGTGGTGATTTGGATCAGGCGCTCGCGCCCGCGGGCTGGACCGTGCGCGGCGGCGCGGTCAGCCGTCCGCTCGTGCGCCATTCCCGATGGATGGTCCGGAGCGCATCTTCAATCCGCTCTCCGCCGTGTTCGCTGTTGGGTTGGACGCCAGCGTCTTCCAGCACTCGCCACGGGGTGAAACCGACCCGCGCGCACAGGAGCGCCACGCAATCGTGCAGGGCGCGAACCGCGCCCGCCAGGGCGGCGTCCGAATCGCCGCAGGTGGTCGCGCCGTGACAGTAACGGGCGATTTCGCGGCACTCGATCAGGTTGCTTTCAAGGGCGGAAACGTCATAAATCCGCAGTTCCCGCAAGTGGCCGAAATGGGCGTCGAGGGTCTGACCGTCCAGGCTGCCCACCGCGACGCGCAATGTTCCCTCGGTGCTCCGGGGGCGCATCGGGATGATCGCTGGCGGTTGAACCGGCGGGGACGAAGGCAGCGGCGGCTGCTCCAGCCGGCGGACGATGGCCGCCCGCACCGCCGTCCGCTTGGCCAGCGCCGCTTGCGGGTCCACCGTCATCGCCTCGACCTTGGTCATGCTGAATTCGCTGCCGCGGTCCGCGCCCAACAAACCGGTGGCGTCGGCGCGGCATTGCTGGCAGTGGCTCATCATGCCTTCGTCGCTTTCGCAGGCGGCGCGCACCGCCGCCAGTTCCTCGATGGTCGGCTCGCGCTGGCCGGCAAGCCCGAAATGGGTGCCGTGCTCCGGCCGGGCGATCAGCGGCATGATGTTGTGCAGGATCGCGCCTTTTTCCCGCACGATGCGATTGACTTCCGGGATGTGAGCGTCATTGATGCCCGGAATCAGCACCGAATTGATTTTGACTTGCACGCCGCGCGCCACGAGTAGATCCAAACCGCGCAGTTGCTGCGCGATCAGCGTGGCCGCCGCCTCGCGCCCGCGCAGCCGGCGGCCCCGCCAGACGATCCACGGATAGATCTGGGCGCCGATGTCGGGGTCCACGCAGTTGATGGTAATCGTGACGTGGTGGATGCCGTGGGCCACCAGCGTGTCGGCCTGTTCCGGCAGCGCCAGTCCGTTGGTCGACAGGCACAGCAACAAGTCTGGAGCCTGTTCGCGCAGCTCCCGCAAGGTGGCGAACACCGGTTCGGGGTTGGCCAGCGGATCGCCCGGTCCGGCCACGCCGACCACCGCCAGATGGGGGATCACCGCGCCCACCGCCAACGCCTTCCGAACCGCCTGTTCCGGCTCCAGCAGCTCCGCCACCACGCCGGGGCGCGATTCGTTGCTGCACTGGTATTTGCGGTTGCAGTAATTGCACTGGATGTTGCATTTCGGCGCGACCGCCAGATGCAGGCGGGCGAAATGCCGGTGCGCCGCCGGGGAATAGCAGGGATGGGGCGCCGGCGAATTGCCGGCGGCTGTCGATTGGCTGTTCGGTTCCATGCGCGTTCCCCCGGAGCGGCGAAATCGTCGAAAACGGGTATCAACCCGCCACCGCCCGAAAGCAGGCGGCGCAGACTTCTTAGCAAACGCCGTGCCTAACAGAGAATACCGTCTAACTTATTGCCTAAAAAGATTTTTATTGCAGGAGTTCCGATGATCTGTGGCGTTTGCCACAGAATGAGGGAAGCGATTGTTGGTTATGAGACAAGGAGATGCTGGAACGGGTCCGAGTCGATGTCCGCGCTTAAAGTTCTGCTTGATGAGAACGGTACAACCGACCGTTAATTGTGGCTAAACGAGAGTTTTTGGCCGGAAAAACCAGTGTTTTTTCGAACAGATTTAGCCGATGTACCCACTAAGATGTATGGATTTTAAACTATTCGACGTGGACTTTTTTAGGAAAAAATCAGCTTATAACCAAGAAGATATTGGACATATAAGATCGATTCTACTATATGTTGTATCTCAAGTGAGAAAACTAGATGGTTGCCATAAATTTTTTCACTTGTTTTAACAATAAGTTAAATCATGCGCACCGCATGGTGCGGTCCAGACGGGCGACAAGGTTTATGTCCACCAAGCAAAGAGAGAGATCAGCATGAAAAGACTCGCAACCGCAGCGTTATCCGCAACCCTGCTGCTGGGCTCGAGCGGCGCGAATGCCGCCGAGGAAAAATACGTCACCATCGGCACCGGCGGTCAAACCGGCGTCTACTACGTCGTGGGTCAATCCATCTGCAAACTGGTCAACCGCGAACAGGACAAGCACGGCATCAAATGCACGGCGCCGTCCACCGGTGGTTCGGTCGCCAATCTGAACGCGATCCGGGCCGGCGAACAGGATATGGGTGTGGCCCAGTCCGACCAGCAGTACAAGGCCCTGAACGGCGAAGGCGATTTCGCGGCGGCGGGACCCTTCAAGGAGCTGCGCGCGGTGTTCGCCGTCCATCCCGAATCCTTCACCGTGGTGGCCCGCAAGGACTCCGGTATCAAAACCTTTGACGACCTCAAAGGCAAACGGGTCAATATCGGCAACCCTGGCTCGGGCCAGCGCGCCACCATGGATGCCTTGATGAAGGAAAAAGGCTGGGATAACGGCGCGTTCCAACTGGCCTCCGAACTCAAGGCAGCGGAGCAGGCCCAGGCGCTGTGCGATAACAAGATCGACGCCATGGTCTATGTGGTCGGCCATCCGAACGGCTCCATCCAGGAAGCCGCTTCCTCTTGCGATGCGATCGTGGTGCCCGTCACTGGCCCGGAAGTCGACAAGCTGGTGAAAACCTATCCCTACTATGCCGTCTCCACCATTCCCGGTGGTATGTATCCAGGTAGCGATAAGGACGTCAAAACCTTCGGCGTGACCGCGACCTTCGTTTCGTCCACCAAGACCCCCAGCGACACGATCTATGTGGTTGTCAAAGCCGTATTCGACAACTTTGACCGTTTCAAGAAGCTGCATCCGGCCTTCGCCAATCTGGAACCGGCCAGCATGCTCAAGGACGGCCTTTCGGCGCCTCTGCACGACGGCGCCGTCAAATACTACAAAGAGAAAGGCTGGCTGAAATAACCGCGCGACCGGCGGGCGACCGGGAAGGTTGCCCGCTCGGTCGATGCCTGTTCATGTGGAACGCAATAGGTGTTTGGCGCGTGTTCTGATGCCATCGCGAGGGATACCCTATGAAAGCATGTCGGTTAACCAGCATTGTTATGGTCTCGATAGCCCTGGTTTTGGAGGCGGGCGCCGCGCGGCCGGTGCAGGCCGAAGAGCTTGGCATCGGGACCGCCAGCCGGGCCGGGGTGTACTTTCAGGTCGGGCAGGCCATCTGCCGGCTGTTGAACGTCGAAACCACCCAGCACGGAGTAGCTTGCAAGGCGCTGCCAACGGACGGTTCCATCTTCAACCTGCAACAAATTCGATCTGGCAAGTTGCAGCTCGGTGTCGTGCAATCCGACTGGCAGTATCGCGCCACCAACGGCACAGGGATCTTCGAATCGGTGGGACCGGACACCGATCTGAGGGCCTTGTTTTCCGTGCATGGCGAGTCCTTCACGGTAGTGGCCCGCCGCGACGCCGGCATCAAATCCTTCGATGATCTTAAGGGCAAACGGGTCAACATCGGAAACCTCGGCTCCGGTCAACGCGCCACCATGGAAGTGCTCATGGACGCCAAGGGGTGGGACAAGAGTATCTTTTCCCTGGCCAACGATCTGTCGGCCTCCGAGCAGTCCCTGGCGCTTTGCCATGATCGCGTACAGGCCATGGTCTACGTCGTGGGGCACCCGAACGCGTCCGTGGCCCAGGGCGTCAACCTGTGCGATGCCGTCATCGTGCCCGTGACGGGACCGGTAATCGACCGGCTGCTGGCCGACAACCCTTATTACGCTCGTACCCAGGTGCCTGGCGGAGTCTATGAGGGCAACCCGAAACCGGTCAGCACATTTGGCGTCAAGGCCACGGTCGTCGCCTCCACAAAGCTGAGCCCCGACACCGTCTACCTTTTGGTCAAGACGGTGTTTGAGCATCTGGACGATTTCAAGAAGCAGCATCCGGCGTTCGCCGGCCTGGAAGCGGCCAGCATGATCAAGGATGGCCTTTCGGCGCCGCTGCACGACGGGGCGCTGCGCTACTATCGGGAAAAGGGCTGGTTGTGAGCCCCTGCCTGGCGAGTTCCTCATTAGTCTTTACCAAGGCGCTTTCGCGTATTGGTTTTCAATCTGTTGATCCATGACCAACCCATGCCAGCAGTGCTGGGTAAAGGGGACCTTGATGAGTGAGCAAGTTGATAAAAAATGGGCAATGTCGGAGGGGGAATTGCAGGATCTGGTGGCCGAGGCGGATACCGGCGCCCGGTCGCCGGGAGGCATACCCCAGAAGATTCTGCTTGGCGTGGCCGCCGCTTGGTCCCTGTTCCAATTGTGGATCGCGTCGCCTTTACCCTTCATGGTCGGCTTTGGCGTATTCAACGATACCGAAACCCGTTCCATCCATCTGGCGTTCGCGGTGTTTCTGGCCTTTCTGGGCTATCCCGCGCTGAAGCGCTCGCCGCGGCATTACATTCCCCTGCAAGACTGGATCATGGCGGCGGTGGGTGCTTTTTGCGCCAGCTATTTATTCCTGTTCTATAACGAGTTGTCGCAGCGGCCCGGCGCGCCCAACACCCAGGATGTGATCGTGGCTTGCGTCGGCATGGTCCTGTTGCTGGAAGCGACGCGGCGGGCGCTGGGTCCACCGCTGATGGTGATGGCCATGCTGTTTCTGGGCTACACCTTTGCCGGTCCCTACATGCCGTCGATCATTGCCCATAAGGGCGCCAGCCTGAACGCGGTGGTCAACCACCAATGGATCACCACCGAAGGCGTGTTCGGCATCGCCCTCGGCGTTTCCACCAGCTTCGTGTTTCTGTTTGTGCTGTTCGGGGCGATGCTGGACAAGGCCGGGGCGGGCAACTATTTCATCAAGGTGGCTTTTTCCATGCTGGGGCACATGCGCGGCGGTCCGGCCAAGGCCGCCGTCGTGGCGTCGGGCCTGACCGGATTGATCTCGGGTTCCTCCATCGCCAATGTGGTGACCACTGGAACCTTCACCATTCCTATGATGAAGCGGGTCGGTTTTTCGGCTGAGAAGGCTGGAGCGGTCGAGGTGGCTTCCTCGGTCAACGGCCAGATCATGCCGCCGGTGATGGGCGCGGCCGCTTTCCTGATGGTGGAATATGTCGGCATCTCGTATCTCGAAGTCATCAAACATGCCTTCGTCCCAGCCATCATTTCCTACATCGCCCTGGTTTATATCGTTCACCTGGAAGCCTTGAAGGCCAACATGCAGGGCTTGCCGAAGCGCGGTGTGGTCAAACCCTGGCTGCAGCGCATCATCGGTACCTTGTTCGGATTTATCGCCACCGCCATCCTCGCCATGGCGGTCTATTACGGCATCGGCTGGTTGAAGCCCGCCTTGGGCGATGCCGCCATCTGGGTCATCGCGTTGCTGCTGGCGGTGGCTTACATCGCGCTGGTTTGGGTCGGTTCCCGGTATCCCGTGTTGGAGTTGGACGATCCCAGCGCGCCGGTGGTCCATTTACCCGAGACCAAGCCGACGGTCATGTCCGGCTTGCACTTCATTCTGCCGGTCATCGTGCTGGTCTGGTGTTTGATGGTGGAGCGGTTGTCGCCGGGTCTGTCCGCCTTCTGGGCCACCATGCTGATGGTGTTCATCCTGCTCACCCAACGGCCGCTGTTTGCGCTGTTTCGCGGCGAAGGCCATTTCGACGAAGCCATTCGCCGGGGTTACGACGATCTAGTTGAAGGGCTGATCGCCGGCGCCCGCAACATGATCGGCATCGGCATTGCCACGGCCACAGCCGGCATTATCGTGGGCGCCGTTTCGCAAACCGGCGTTGGGCTGGTGCTGGCCGACCTGGTGGAAATTCTGTCGCTCGGCAATATCCTGTTGATGTTGATCCTGACGGCGGTGCTCAGCCTGATTCTGGGCATGGGGTTGCCCACCACGGCCAACTACATCGTGGTGTCGTCGCTGCTGGCGCCGGTTATCGTCACCTTGGGCGAACAGTCGGGCTTGATCGTCCCGTTGATCGCCGTCCATTTGTTCGTCTTTTTCTTCGGCATCATGGCCGATGTGACGCCTCCGGTCGGCTTGGCGTCTTTTGCTGCGGCGGCGATTTCTGGCGGCGACCCGATTAAAACCGGCATCGTGGCATTTGTTTATAGCCTGCGCACCGCGATCCTGCCGTTTCTGTTCATCTATAACACCGACCTGCTGTTGATCAACGTGGACTGGGTGCACGGCATCGGCGTCTTTATCGTGGCCACCATTGCCATGCTGCTGTTCGCCGCCGCCATGCAGGGCTATTTCTTTACTAGAAGCCGGTTGTACGAATCCACCCTGCTGTTGCTGGTTGCCTTCACCCTGTTCCGTCCCGGTTTCTGGATGGACATGATCTCTCCGCCCTACGAGGAACTGGCACCCACGAAGTTGATGGCGGAAGCCGACAAACTGGCGCCAGGCACGGAAATTCGCCTGCATGTGGATGGCACCGATGATGTCGGCAAGCCGCGCAGTTTCGTGGCCGTATTGCCGATGGGCGACGGCGCCACCGGCGAAAAGCGCCTGATGAACACCGGTCTTGAGGTGATCGAGGAAAACGGTAGGCTCCTGGTCGACAATGTTGCTTTCGGCAGTGCCGCCCAGAAGGCGGGGTTAGCCTTCGATCAGAGCATCCACGGGGTGCTGTTGCCTCTGGATCAGCCTCGAAAGGAATGGTTGTGGATTCCCGCTTTTTTGATTCTGGCGCTGATCGTCAAGCTGCAATGGGCACGCCGCGACCGCGAAACGGCAGCGGCGCCAGTCGCCGTTTAGAGGAGATCTCCATGTATAAAGACATCCTGTTTCCCATCGATTTGAATCACGAAAGCTCCTGGGTTGGCGTGCTGCCATCCGTGATTGAATATTGCAGGGCATTCGCCTCGCGCCTGCACGTTATCACTGTGGTGCCCGATTTCAGCATGCCGTTGGTCGGTAGCTACTTTCCCGCGAATTTCGGCAGCAAGATGGTGGAAGACGCAAACAAACACCTGCACGAATTCATCAGGGAACACGTACCTCCCGAAGTGCGTGTACAGCATATCGTTGCCGAGGGTGTCGTGTATAAGGAAATCATCCGGGTGGCTAATGAGATCGGCGTCGACCTGATTATCATGGCCTCGCATCGTCCGGAATTGGGTGATTTTTTGGTGGGTCCAAACGCGGAGCGCGTCGTCCGGCATTTCAACAAGTCCGTGCTGGTGGTTAGAAACTGAGGCGGGTCGCGCATCAGTTCCTTAAAGCTCTCTCGTCCGGGCAGGTGCAAAGTCGGGGATGGGGGAACTGTCACAAAGACAGCCCCTGCCCCGCCCAGATTCTCTCTTTTCCCTCTTCTTCTCGGTGATGAAGAGGGAACCGAACCGTTACCTTTGCGTTATCCATATCGGTGGATTCATGACCGGCCGCCGCATTGCGCTTTTGCTTCATCCAGGATTTGGTTGTTCCGCCTTTGAATTCATGGCCGATGGACAAACACTCTCCCACCCCGGCCATCCCCGCAAAAAGGGAGACTGATGTGTATCGACAGGCCCCGTCCGAGGATCGCGCAACAGTTGGAACCCCCGATTAGAATCCAACCGTATCTTGGGTTGCGGCAACCGTGAGCCCAGTCTTTCAGCGCATCGCTTATAACGCAGAGCCCATCAAAGGAGACATCATGGCGCTTAAAACAAAAGCAGAAAAAACACAAGGCAGGGCAGGTAAAAAAACCGGCATCTCCCTGAATGTCTACCGCAACATCATGCAATTGCGAACCGATGGCTGGAAACGCCTTAAGAGTGATGCAAGACGCCTGGCAGATGGGGTCACCGAGGGCCGCGATCATGAGAAACTGAAACAAAAAGTCGGCGATGGCCTAGCCTTGCTGGAACCCATCGACAGTTATTGGGCATTTCCCAGCCGGCAGGATTTCCAGTTTTTTTACGATTTATTCGACGAAGGTGAGTACGACCGATTGAGCAAGGTGAGCGCCCGCGTCAACCGTGCGCTCACCAGTTTATCCTATCGCCAAAAACCGATTTCCCTGACCAGCGATAACGGTATCGAAGCAGGAGATGACGCGGAAGATTTTTCCGATGCCTACCAGGAAAGGGAGGGTCAAAGTTATCTCAACCGACCCTATTTCGAAGTCTTGGTCGTGGATAACATTTCGCCACGCGAAGAAGAAGCCCTTAAGATAGGATTGCGCAAAATGCGCAGGATCGAAGATAAATTTGTTTATGAAATCGTGGTGGTTCCCAGCTTCGAGGATGCCCTCATCGCGGTTTTATTTAATTTCAATATTCAGGCTTGTGTCATTCGCTATGGGTTTCCCTTCAAGTCCAAATACCAATTGGAAATACTGCGCCAGCTTCTGGAGGATTACGAGGGCGAGGGAAACAAAAACCTGTCGGAGAACGATTACGGACCAGTGCTTGGCGCCAAGATTGCCGAAATTCGCCCTGAAGTTGATTTGTACTTGGTGACCGATGCGGCGGTCGAAAGCATGGCCGGCAAGCTTTGCCGTAACTTCAGGCGCGTCTTCTATCGCGAAGAAGACTACATGGAACTCGATCTCAGTATTCTGCGCGGCGTCGGTGCTCGCTACAACACGCCTTTCTTCACTGCCCTCCGGGAGTACAGCAAACAACCGACCGGCGTGTTTCACGCATTGCCCATTTCGCGAGGAAAATCGATCATCAACTCCAACTGGATCCAGGACATGCTCCAGTTTTATGGGCCGAATGTCTTCATGGCGGAGACCTCGGCCACTTCGGGCGGGCTTGACTCCCTGCTCGATCCGACCGGCCCGATCAAGAAAGCCCAGGAATTGGCGGCCCGCGCGTTCGGAGCGCGGCAGACATTTTTCGTGACCAACGGCACCTCGACCGGCAACAAGATCGTCGTACAGGCACTGGTCGAACCGGGCGATATCGTGCTGGTGGATCGCAACTGCCACAAATCGCATCATTACGGCGTCGTGTTGGCGGGCGCTCAGGTTGCTTATCTGGATGCCTATCCGCTGGAAGCGTACACCATGTATGGGGCCGTGCCCCTGCGCCATATCAAGGAAACGCTGCTGGCCTATCAGCGTGCCGGCATGTTGGAGCGGGTAAAGATGATCACACTCACCAACTGCACCTTCGACGGTGTCATTTACGATGTCGAACGGGTCATGGAGGAATGCCTGGCCATCAAGCCGGATCTGATCTTCCTGTGGGATGAAGCCTGGTTCGCCTTCGCCTACTTCCACCCCACCTATCGGCGGCGCACGGGCATGGCCACGGCGGCACGCTTGCGCGAACGGTACCGCGATCCGAAGTATCGGGAACGCTATCGGCTCTTTAAGGAAGCGTTCGACCAGCAGGACCCGAACGATGATCGCGCCTGGCTGGAAACCCAATTGCTACCCGATCCCGATCGGGTCAGGGTGCGCGTGTACGTGACTCAATCGACCCACAAACGGCTGACCTCGCTGCGTCAGGGATCGATGATTCACGTACACGATCAAGACTTCAAGCATCGGGTGGAGGACGCTTTTCACGAAGCCTACATGACG
>JAPUDV010000073.1 GCA_027492875.1 Candidatus Competibacteraceae bacterium
TGCTCGGCCCGCAATTGTTTCCCGACGATATCCTGCTGATCCGCGACGGGCAGAACGTGTTGCGGCTGGGGGCGGGCACGCCGGCGCCGCTCGAGCAGACGGATTTATTTTTCACTTGAGCGGGACCATACGGCGGCAAGCTTGCCGGCGCGGCTGATCGGTTTGGGGCGTGGCATCCTGGCCAGTGCTTCTATCTGACTAGGTGGCCCGAACGACGCTGTTTTCGAGTCTTGGGCTGGAATTGACGTTGGCGACGATTGATCGCCACGCCCGCCGAGTGCCGTTATGAATCGATCCACAGAAATTCTGCGCTGGTTGTCCGCTTCCCCGCTTGCTTTGCCGTTGCGGCACGGGCGGGGGTTTTTCGTGCTGCGCGGCCCGCAAGTCCGGCTGGCGGACGGGACGATGCTGGATGCCTTGGACTGGCTGCGGGCCGAGGGGATTTGGGCCGACATTACCTTGGACGGTTACAGCGTGGCCTACACGCCGCCCGGCGGGGAATACGCCGAGAAGCTGACTTTTTTCGCCGTGCAGTCGATATACGACACGCCGTTTGCCAAGCCGCGAGGAAATCCGGCGGCGGCGCTGCTGGAAACCCTGCGCGGCGGTGCGCTCCGCTGATCCACTTCTTGGCTCTTCTGCTAAGCTTTATAATATTCGAAGATCGTTGCTGTTTTCGTCATGAAAAACAACTTTGTTGCGACATGGCAAAAAAGATAACTTTTCAAACAACAGAAATTCTGTCAACCCCATTTTTAATGGGTTGTTTTGAAAAGATTTTTAGCGATGATTTCTTTGAATCCTTGCCCTGATGAAGAAGGGATTAAGACCCGCGTCTTGGGTGGTCTTGCCGGTAATGCTATCTTTGAATCCTTGCCCTGATGAAGAAGGGATTAAGACCACAACAAATGTGCGTATGCACCCGCTAATCCAGCTTTGAATCCTTGCCCTGATGAAGAAGGGATTAAGACTTAAGCGCTTTGCGCGCCCTTACCCCTGGTTTTTTTCTTTGAATCCTTGCCCTGATGAAGAAGGGATTAAGACAACTCCACTTCCAGGGTGGCTACCGCCTCCTCTTGCTTTGAATCCTTGCCCTGATGAAGAAGGGATTAAGACCCTGCTATTGCAGGGTATATAATCGAATCCGAACCTTTGAATCCTTGCCCTGATGAAGAAGGGATTAAGACAATATGATGATCGATTAGCCTGCTAACCTTGCTACTTTGAATCCTTGCCCTGATGAAGAAGGGATTAAGACAAACCAAACGCATGGACAGTTATGGGCAAAAGGCTTTGAATCCTTGCCCTGATGAAGAAGGGATTAAGACAGGGGCCATACCGCAGTATTTGCAGTTACCTTTACTTTGAATCCTTGCCCTGATGAAGAAGGGATTAAGACAGTCACCCGGCATCCATGTTGGTGTGGTACTCTTTGAATCCTTGCCCTGATGAAGAAGGGATTAAGACGAGAAGAGGCCCCCACGGTCGATCTTGGCCCCCCTTTGAATCCTTGCCCTGATGAAGAAGGGATTAAGACGCCAGTTCGGTGGCGATCTCTTCGCGTTCGGCCTTTGAATCCTTGCCCTGATGAAGAAGGGATTAAGACAAGCCCCTTTTTGGGATTGCTCCCGAATCAGGTTCTTTGAATCCTTGCCCTGATGAAGAAGGGATTAAGACTCATCCGCCCTGCGATAGTTTCTACTGTGCAGCCCCTTTGAATCCTTGCCCTGATGAAGAAGGGATTAAGACCTTCCCTACTGAAACCATTTTCCATAACTACTTTCTTTGAATCCTTGCCCTGATGAAGAAGGGATTAAGACAACAGACACTTTTTTACTTCATCTAAATTGTACATCTTTGAATCCTTGCCCTGATGAAGAAGGGATTAAGACGATACGGCCGGACGATACTTGTTGCCGCTTTCTTTGAATCCTTGCCCTGATGAAGAAGGGATTAAGACGATATTCATCAGCGATGCTGATCAAAACCAACCTTTGAATCCTTGCCCTGATGAAGAAGGGATTAAGACTTCCTGCATTGTGAGACTTTTTATACTTTATTCCTTTGAATCCTTGCCCTGATGAAGAAGGGATTAAGACCTTACCAAATATAGTTGGAGACGCCTCAACTCTCTTTGAATCCTTGCCCTGATGAAGAAGGGATTAAGACCACCTGCTAATCCTGGCGTAGCCACTGCTGGCTTTGAATCCTTGCCCTGATGAAGAAGGGATTAAGACACCCGTCTGTTCCAACACTTGCCGCGCCAGCGCTTTGAATCCTTGCCCTGATGAAGAAGGGATTAAGACTGCTTTCGACTGAAAGCAACAAGAAAATGCTTTCTCTTTGAATCCTTGCCCTGATGAAGAAGGGATTAAGACCAGCCTTATCAATCGTATTTGCAAGTTCCCGTTTACTTTGAATCCTTGCCCTGATGAAGAAGGGATTAAGACCTTTCATGCTTACACATATGTCGTAGGCCGCCACTTTGAATCCTTGCCCTGATGAAGAAGGGATTAAGACCACTTCTATTTATTATAGGTCTAAGAAGTACCTTTGAATCCTTGCCCTGATGAAGAAGGGATTAAGACGAGTGCTCTATCTTGTGGTAGTCTTTTTCTACTCTTTGAATCCTTGCCCTGATGAAGAAGGGATTAAGACGGATGGGCCTTGCTGGACACGATCTACAGCAGCGCTTTGAATCCTTGCCCTGATGAAGAAGGGATTAAGACGTATATTATTTCGCGGTATCTATGTACCACCTGGCTTTGAATCCTTGCCCTGATGAAGAAGGGATTAAGACTTCCGGATTTGCGTCTTTAAACAGATCAATGACTTTGAATCCTTGCCCTGATGAAGAAGGGATTAAGACGCCCTGTTCCAATCCTTGTTCTGACACTGTGACACTTTGAATCCTTGCCCTGATGAAGAAGGGATTAAGACTCAAAAACGTGATGGGTTTTAGTGGAACTTTGTCTACTTTGAATCCTTGCCCTGATGAAGAAGGGATTAAGACCACTGCTGGCCTTTTACCCTTGCCCGAAGTCTCTTTGAATCCTTGCCCTGATGAAGAAGGGATTAAGACAGGATTAGTCATGAGAATGCTCCAGAATATTTTCTTTGAATCCTTGCCCTGATGAAGAAGGGATTAAGACCTCCATTCACGCGACCCTCACGAATTGACCTTTGAATCCTTGCCCTGATGAAGAAGGGATTAAGACTTGATACTACCTGGCTTCTGCTAGGGCAGTCTCCTTTGAATCCTTGCCCTGATGAAGAAGGGATTAAGACTTGGAAATAGCTAACCATCGACAATTAGCCGCTTTGAATCCTTGCCCTGATGAAGAAGGGATTAAGACCTTTGTGGTCAACTCTTTGTCTTTTGCCTCGGCCTTTGAATCCTTGCCCTGATGAAGAAGGGATTAAGACGGCTTTCAAACCATTCCATAAGTGATTCATCCCTTTGAATCCTTGCCCTGATGAAGAAGGGATTAAGACGTGGTGCTGAAACAGGATTGCTCCATTACTAGCCTTTGAATCCTTGCCCTGATGAAGAAGGGATTAAGACCACGCGCCAACATAATGCATGATGTTACATACCTTTGAATCCTTGCCCTGATGAAGAAGGGATTAAGACCCTTCCTTACCGGCTTTGTTGCAGTAGGAGCGTTCTTTGAATCCTTGCCCTGATGAAGAAGGGATTAAGACTTCGCTACCATCCTGCAACTTAACATGCTTTTTCTTTGAATCCTTGCCCTGATGAAGAAGGGATTAAGACACCAACGCAAAAAGCTATTAGTGCTGGAATGGCTTTGAATCCTTGCCCTGATGAAGAAGGGATTAAGACCTAATCCTGCAACATTAGCGGTACAGTCGGATTCTTTGAATCCTTGCCCTGATGAAGAAGGGATTAAGACCGCATAGGCAAACTGCCGTTGAGTAAACTGCTGGCCTTTGAATCCTTGCCCTGATGAAGAAGGGATTAAGACCAGCACACCATAAATGTGATAGTTCTATTCTACTTTGAATCCTTGCCCTGATGAAGAAGGGATTAAGACGTTATCCTTACATAATGCTAGGTATAGACTTGCTTTGAATCCTTGCCCTGATGAAGAAGGGATTAAGACATGATTGATTCCCCTTTTTTGCGGCTTTTTGCGCTTTGAATCCTTGCCCTGATGAAGAAGGGATTAAGACGCTTTGCACAGTCCCGTTGCTGTGCAGCTTGTAAGCTTTGAATCCTTGCCCTGATGAAGAAGGGATTAAGACTTCCCCAAAATTTTTAGGTGCTTGAAACCAATCGCCTTTGAATCCTTGCCCTGATGAAGAAGGGATTAAGACAGAATAGTGCACATTGTTGCTTTCATCTTCTTTGAATCCTTGCCCTGATGAAGAAGGGATTAAGACATTTTGCAATAATGCAAAACGGAATTGTTCTACCCTTTGAATCCTTGCCCTGATGAAGAAGGGATTAAGACGCTTGTAGCCGGAATATTGTATTTATAAAGCTTTGAATCCTTGCCCTGATGAAGAAGGGATTAAGACGTGAATTTGCTCATGGGTAGTGCTCCTGTCCTTTGAATCCTTGCCCTGATGAAGAAGGGATTAAGACCTATTGCATGTGGATAGTCCGCCAGTATCGGCCTTTGAATCCTTGCCCTGATGAAGAAGGGATTAAGACCATTCCTTTAAGGATGTACCCTTGTGGGTTCCTTTGAATCCTTGCCCTGATGAAGAAGGGATTAAGACCAGACCGAGCTTGGGAGTTTATTTCAGCCTCTCCTTTGAATCCTTGCCCTGATGAAGAAGGGATTAAGACCCAACAGCCCAGCCTATCTTGCCGGTACTGCACCCCTTTGAATCCTTGCCCTGATGAAGAAGGGATTAAGACATTTTCCGGATTTTAGGATAACGCCACCGGCGTCTTTGAATCCTTGCCCTGATGAAGAAGGGATTAAGACTTAGGCGCTTTTCGCACCCTTACCCCTCTTTTTTCTTTGAATCCTTGCCCTGATGAAGAAGGGATTAAGACTTAGCTGTCTGTCTATATCTTTTGTCCACCCCATCTTTGAATCCTTGCCCTGATGAAGAAGGGATTAAGACGCCCCTTTAATATGTAACCCTGAGGGTTGGGTGACTTTGAATCCTTGCCCTGATGAAGAAGGGATTAAGACACTACCTCTGTAGTTTCTTCCATGTTACGCTCACTTTGAATCCTTGCCCTGATGAAGAAGGGATTAAGACTTGGCGGTTACTCCCAAAGAAAGACAAACTGCTCTTTGAATCCTTGCCCTGATGAAGAAGGGATTAAGACATCCTTTGTCCACCCCATACGCAGTGCATGGGCGACTTTGAATCCTTGCCCTGATGAAGAAGGGATTAAGACCACTCCCGTACCCAGAGTCCTTCCTTGCATTTGAAACTTTGAATCCTTGCCCTGATGAAGAAGGGATTAAGACGAATTCCTGACTCGTATACTCCACACCGTCTACACTTTGAATCCTTGCCCTGATGAAGAAGGGATTAAGACGTGCGCTAATCTCCGTTCATCCACACCTCCGTACTTTGAATCCTTGCCCTGATGAAGAAGGGATTAAGACTCGCTGAAGCATCCATTGTATCAAACTTCGGTAACTTTGAATCCTTGCCCTGATGAAGAAGGGATTAAGACCCAACCAAAACTCAGACATGTCAATTCCCCTTGACATCTTTGAATCCTTGCCCTGATGAAGAAGGGATTAAGACTCGTAACAAAAATCATCTTGATCTCCCGGCGGCCTTTGAATCCTTGCCCTGATGAAGAAGGGATTAAGACCACCCAGGAGCCGGGCACGTTGGATTTTTATCAGCTTTGAATCCTTGCCCTGATGAAGAAGGGATTAAGATATACTGGTTTTAATATACTCTAACGGATTTTCTACTTTGAATCCTTGCCCTGATGAAGAAGGGATTAAGACAGCCAGGTTTGTTTTATGTGAAACAAGGTAGCACTTTGAATCCTTGCCCTGATGAAGAAGGGATTAAGACGCATTGTGAAGCTACATATGAAGGATTCATTTCACTTTGAATCCTTGCCCTGATGAAGAAGGGATTAAGACCTGGCGAACAAACCAAGTTCGATGCACCTTTTAGCTTTGAATCCTTGCCCTGATGAAGAAGGGATTAAGACGTAACGCTAACAACTTAGCATTAATTGATTCTAACCCTTTGAATCCTTGCCCTGATGAAGAAGGGATTAAGACTACCATCGATAGTGCAAGAACGCCTGCCAGCAGGCCTTTGAATCCTTGCCCTGATGAAGAAGGGATTAAGACACGTTTCAGCTAGCACTTGCCGCGCTAGTGGCTTTGAATCCTTGCCCTGATGAAGAAGGGATTAAGACGCGCCAATTTACGACCTTCACACGAACCATACCTTTGAATCCTTGCCCTGATGAAGAAGGGATTAAGACAACTTCTTGACTGACTCCTCAACACCAGTGGTTTCTTTGAATCCTTGCCCTGATGAAGAAGGGATTAAGACGATCTGTGTACTCGTCCTCGTCGTATATGGGGTCTTTGAATCCTTGCCCTGATGAAGAAGGGATTAAGACGGTGGTGCTTGGAGTTCCAATCTACTTACATCCTGGCTTTGAATCCTTGCCCTGATGAAGAAGGGATTAAGACGTCTTCTATTCCTGTAGATCAAGCTCTGCAAGAACTTTGAATCCTTGCCCTGATGAAGAAGGGATTAAGACGCATCCTTGCTCCCATATTGGCTGTCGCAACGCTTTGAATCCTTGCCCTGATGAAGAAGGGAGGAGGGGTGGTGGTTGGAAATGGTTATTCCATGAATCAGGTAGGAGTTCTATAACCTACCGCCGCGCTTCAGATCCAGGTATTGGTTGACCATGGCCGCCGGCAACTGGCGCGGCGGGGTGTCGAGCACGATGCCGCCGCAATGGCGCAACTCCTCCTGAACCCGCTCGCGTTGCAGCAGGTAGTGGCAGGTAGTGGCGTACAGGTGCGCTTGGGACAGGTCGTGGACCGGCCGCGCCAGCAGTTCGTCCAGCACCGGCTCGCGCAGGTTGGCGATCAGCACCAGGTGGCGGCGGCTCAGCAGAGCGACCGCCGGCCGCAAGTCGTCCTGATCCTCGTCGCGCAGGTTGGTGAGCAGCACGACCAGCGCCCGCTTGCGCTGCCGGGTCTGGATCAACTGGGCCGCTTCGGCGTAGTCCGGCGGCTCCAGGGTCGGTTGCAAATCGTAGACCCGGTTGATCAACGCGGTCAGCCGGCCCGGTCCCGAACGGGGCGCCAGCCAGCGCCGCTCGCCGCCGAAACTTTGCACGCCGACTGCGTCGCCCTGGCGCAGGGCGACATAGGCCAGCAGGATCAGGGCGTTGAGAGCGTGATCGAAATGGCTGAGATCGTCGTCCTGGGCGCGCATCCGCCGGCCGCAATCCAGCAGAAACAGCACGGTCTGGTTGCGCTCCTCCTGATAGTCCCTGGCGATGGGCTTGCGGACCCGAGCGGTGGCTTTCCAGTCGATTTGCCGCAGGCTGTCGCCGACGCGGTATTCCCGCAGTTGCAGGAAAGTCTGACCCTCGCCGCGCCGACGGTGGCGGTGGATGCCCAACAGCGCCTCGCGCCGGTCCGCCGTCAGCCGGATGTAGCGGGCGATGGCGGCGAAGTCGGGGTAGACCCGCACCGTCGTGGTCTCGCCCGCCCGGTCGTCGCGCCGCCATAGCCCGCGCGGGGATTCCAGCCAGAGCTGCGTCGGCGCAAAGCGCCATTCGCCGCGAACCACCGGGCGCAGCCGGTAACGGAGTTCGACCCAGCCGCCGGGTTCCACGGTCAGCCGTTGCGGCAGGTCGGCGCAGTCGGCGGCGGCGGCGGGGTAGTGATCGAACACCGTCAGGGTAGCCGGCTGGGTTTGGGGATTGTCGAGGCGCAGCCGGACCGGACACCACGCGCCCAGCGGCAGGGCCGGGGCGACGATACGCTCCACCGGCAGCGATGGGCGGACATGGAGAGCAAAGGCGTCCCGCGCGGCGAGGGCGAGCAGCAGACCGCCGGCCAGCAGCCACCCCCCCAACATCCAGTCCGGCCAAACCGCCGGCGCCAGGCCGAGCAGGGTCCAGCCGGTCAGCCAGCGCAGCAGGAGCGGGGTGGGGCTGAGGGAAAGGCGCATGTCGGGTTTTATGAAAAGCCGCCGCTAGACTCTCGGCGCCGTCACCTGGCCCAGCAGTTCCTCCAGCGCCTCATCCACCTGCGCCCCTTCCATTTCGTATTCCGCCGCCAGCGTCAACCGATGCCGCAGCGCCGGTTTGACGATGGCCTTGATATCGTCCGGAGTCACGAAATCGCGGCCGTCCAGCAGCGCTTGGGCGCGAGCGGCCCGGACCAGGGCGATGCCGCCGCGCGGCCCGGCGCCGATGGCGAAGCCGGAGGTCTTGCGGGTCGCCGCCACCAGCCGGACGGCGTAATCCAGCACCGCTTCGTCCAGTCGCAGCCGGGCGGTGACCCGCTGGAGTTCCAACACCGCCGCCACGTCCGCCACCGTCCGCACCCGCGCCAGGTCCAGCTTGTCGCCGATTTGGCCGCCGGTGACCGAACGCACTAACAGGGCTTCCTCGGCGGCGCTGGGATAATCGATCCGGATCTTCAGCAGAAAACGGTCGAGCTGCGCCTCCGGCAAGGGATAGGTGCCCTCGTGCTCGATCGGATTCTGCGTCGCCAGGGTCATGAACGGCGGCGGTAGCGGCAAGGACTCGCCTTCGATGGTGACTTGCCCCTCCTGCATCACTTCCAGCAAGGCGGCCTGGGTCTTGGCCGGGGCGCGGTTGATCTCGTCGGCCAGCAGGAAGTGACAGAACACCGGCCCGCGCCGGATTTCGAAGCGCTCCTCGCGCAGGTTGTAGAGCGCATGGCCGGTGACGTCGCTGGGCATCAGATCGGCGGTGAACTGGATGCGGGCGAAACGGGCGTCGACGCAGGTCGCCAGCGCCCGCGCCAGCAAGGTCTTGCCCAGCCCCGGCACGCCTTCGATCAGGACGTGGCCGGCGGCGGCCAGGGCGATCAGAACCTGCTCGACCACGGCCTGTTGGCCGATCAGCACCCGGCCGATTTCGTCGCGCAGGCTTTGCAGCAGGTCGCCGGCCCATCGCAGTTCGGAGGCGGCGGGAGAATCCGAGGGTTCGTTCATGATGGAGGATGACGGTTAAGACGTTGCAGGGTTTGCAGGGTCCGAATCAGCGCGCGCTCGCTCAACGGCTGGTCGGAATCGAGCAGGACGGCGCTGTCCGGCGGCGCTCCCGGCCGGCGGCGCTGGCCCCGGCGCAGAGCGTATTGGCGGGCGGCTTGCAACAACAGCGGTCCGGCCCCGTGCCGCCACAGGAAGCGGGAGCTGGCGCGCAGGTGTTCGGCCAGCCGGCGCTGCTGGCCGGAACGGGGAACCCACACCGGTCCCAGCCGCCGGCCGTGGCGCCACAGCGTCGCCAGCAGGGTCAGCGCCAACCCCAGCAGCGGCATCCAGGCGTGCCGCCACAGCAGTTGCGCCAACGACGGCGCCAGCATTCGGTATTGCAGCCAAACCTGACCGCCGCGATCTTGCCGCCGGATCAGCGCCCACAGAAAATCGGCGTGGTCGTGCTCGGCCAGTCGCGCGTTGTCGAACACGCCGATATCGTTCAGCAGGGTGATCCAGCCCCGACCCCAGCGGTCGTGTTGCCAGGGTGCGTCGTCGAGCTGCAAATCGGACTGGAAGCGAACCTGGAGCGGTGGCATGGACTCGTCCAGTTGGATCGATACCGGCTCGGTCGTGGGCGACCCGGCGCGGTGGCCGCGGATCTGGAGCGGGTCGAGGATGGGGTCTAGCCCCCGGCCGGGTTCGAAGGCGTGCGGCACGCCGATGATCAAATGGCCGCCGCCCTCGACCCAGTCGAGCAGCCGTCGGCCTTCGGCGGCGCTCAGGGCGTAAGTGGGGATGGCGACCAGCAGGGTGTCCACGGCGTCGAGCGGATCGGGCAGGTCGGCCAGCCGGCGCACGCCGCGAACGGAGACACCCAGCCGGGCCAGCAGCCGCTCCGCCAGGTAAAACGGGTTGCGCCGGATGGCTTCGCCATAACCGGTGTGGATCTCCTCGTTGCGCGGCTCCAGGTGCTGGCTCAGCCACAGCATGAGTCCGCCGCCACCGACCAGCGCCAGCAGGCCCAGCAGCAGCCCCAAGGGCCAGCGCCGCTTCATGCCGGCCACGCGCCCCCGGCGGCGAAATAACGGGGCCATTCCTCGCACAAGGCCCGCGCGCTGGCTGGGTCCGGCGGCCGGTGAGCGTAGGCGGTCGCCTGCCAGGCGCGGGTGAGCCGATGGAAAAAATCGAGCAGGCCGGGATCGGCCAGCCGCGCGGCGACCAGCCGCAGGCATTCCTCCTCGGTGGCGCTGGTCTGAACCGGCAGGGCGTACTGCGTCGCCAGCCCCGTCAGACTGCCTCGGTACAGCAATTTGAGCGCTTGGCGCGGTTGGCCCTGGACCCACAGCCGCCAGGCGTCATCGCCCAGACCGGTGGTCGGCGACGCGGCGTCGTTTCGTCCCCGGACCGGCGGCGTGGCGGGCGCGGCAGCGCGGCGGCGTCCGGCCCGGACGAGCGCGCCCGGCGCCCGGCGCAACCCCTCCCAGCCGGCCAGCACGACAAAGACGCCCAGGGCGAACCACAGCAGGATCTCGACCGCCGCCGCAAACCGTTGCGCCAGGGTCCGATCCGGCGGTTGATGATCGGGCGCGTCCGAGGCGTCGTCGTCCCGCCAGCGCCAGCGGTCCCGCTGCGCGCAGATGCGCAGTTCCGGCTCCCGCAGGGTCTCGGCCAGGGCCTGTTTGACCGGACTGGCCGCTCGGGCGAGCTGCGCCTCGCGCTCGCGCCGCTGTTGGCAAGGGGATTTGATCGGCGGCGCCTTTTCCGCCGGCGCGGACGGGGCGGCGCGGGGCGGCGCGTCGGCGGTGAAGCCGGTCGCGGGAATTGCCAGCAGGCCCAGTCCAAGCGCGAGGAGGACTCCCGCCGCCGCCCGCCCGCTTCGCGCCAGACGCGCCGCCAGCCGGCGGAAACCCAGTTCCAGATCCCAAGCCTCCAGCCAGACGCGCCGGTTGAGGTACAGCGCGAAGCCGGCGGCGACGTAAAACGGCTCGACCAGGCTCAGCCCGCAAAAGCCGATCGCGTTCAGCCACAGTTGCCCCAGCACGTCGGCATCGTCGAGCAGGTCGCTGAATTCCACGGTCACGAAGTCGGGCAACAGCATCCAGACCAATGCGATCAGAGCGAAATCCAGGGCGATTTCCAGATGCAGACAGACCACGGTCAGCCACACCGCCGGTCCCCGGCCCGATCGGCTCAGGTCGCGCAGCCGCTGGCGGCGGGCCTGGCCCGCCCGCCCTTCCAGTTGGTCGACCGGCAGCGTGAAGGCGCGGGCGGCGTCGAACCGCCGCCAGGTCAGGGCGGCGAACGCCTGCCGGCGCAGCAGGCCCGGCCAGTCCCGCCGCACCTGGCGGCGATCCGGCGTTTCGCCGAACAGGACATGACCGAGCACGTATAGCAGCGGGCGATCCAGCAGCGGTTTGAGCCACCACAGCAGCCACGGCACCAGCCACCAGCGGTTCCAGCAAATCAGATGCAGCAGCAGGAACAGCGGCGCGGCCAGCGCGAACCAGGCGGCGTAGACCGGCCCCGGCCAGCGGCGGACCATGGCCGCGCCGAGATCGGTGGCCTCCCAGGCATTGCGCGGGCGCAGTTCGACGGCGATGGCGTCAAGGCGCACGGCGGCCCGCCCGACTCAGGTAAAGTGCGACCAGCACCCAGCCCGCGGTTCCAGCCGCGTACTTGATCGTCGTCGGAATGGCGCGGTTGGAAGACCAGAACGCTTCGACGAAGGCCGCCAGCACCAGCAGCGCGGCGACGCCGACGATCAGCCGCACCCCGTCGGCCGCCGCCCGGCGCAGGGCGTCCGCCCGGTCGAGCCGGCCCGGCGCCACCACCGCCCAGCCGAGTTTCAGTCCAGCCACGCCGGCCAGCACGATGCCGGTCAGCTCGAACGGGCCGTGGCCGGCGACGAAGGCGTAGAATGTTTCGGTCAGGCCCCGGGCGGTGAGATAGCCCGATATCGCGCCGATGAACACGCCGTTCAGCACCAGCATGAAAGCTGCGCCCACGCCCAGCAGGATCCCGCCGGCGAAGGTGCGGAAACCGATGCCGATGTTGTTGCGGATGTAGTAGCCGAACATGGCCAGATCGGTCGAGGCGGCCCGGTCGGGGGCGGCCCGGTCGGGGGCGTACAGGGTTTCGAGATCGGCCACCGATTCGGGCGACAGCAGGCTATAGATCAGTTCCGGCGCCCGATAAACCGCCAGCGCCATGCCCAGCAGCGGCAGGACCAACAGCGCCGCGCACAGCCAGAACAGCCGGGCGTCGGCCCGCACCCGTCGTGGAAAGTCGGCGGTGAGAAAGTCCAGCACCGCCTGCCAGCGGCGCGGGTGTGGCCGGTAGAACTGTTGGTGGGCGCGCAGGGCCAACTGGTTTAGCCGGGCCTGCAGCGAGTCGCTGTAGCACCGGCTCCGGGCGATGGCCAAGTGCTGGCACAAACGGCGGTAGGCGGCCGGCAGTTCGGCGACCGCCAGCGGACCGGGCGCGCCGGGTTGCGGACGTCGCTCCAGCCGGTCCAGGCGGGCGGCGAAAGCGTGCCATTCCTCGGCGTGGCAATTTTCGAACCGACGCTGCTTCATGGCGGTTCTCCCGCCAGCCAGCGGGCGTGGGCGCGCAGCCGTTCGACCCCGGCCTGGCCCCGCAGCCCGGTGAAGCCGGCCAGCAGGTCGGCCAGTTCCGCCTGCCGCGCCGGGTTCAGCGCCGAACCGCGTTCGGCGAAATCGAGCAACAGGCGTTGTTCGACGAGGTCCAGGGGCGCCGGCGGCGGCAGCGCTGGACCGGGTGGCGGGGGCGGAATTTTAGCCGGGGGATCGCGGTGGATCACCACGGTGCCGGCGGCCAGATCGCCCAGCCGCTGGAAATCGCGGCTACCCGTCATCGCGACCAGGCCGAAACCGTAGAACGCGGGTAAAAAATCGACGGCGCGCAGCAGGTTGCGGATCAACGCCGCCGGCCAGTCCACCGGGGCGCCACCGGCGTGGACGACCTTGAGGCCCAGCGCCTTCTTGCCGGGCGTGGCGCCGTCGACGTAAACCTCGAACAGCACGGGGTAGAGCCATTCCATCAGGAACAGGGCGATCAGCCACAGGCCGAAGCCGCCGCCGCCCAGCGTGGCCAGCACCATCAGCAACCCCCACAGCACCCCGTATCGAATCAGGCTGTCGGCGACCCAGGCCAGCGCCCGCGGCACGGGGCCGGCCAGCCGCAGGCTCAGTTCGATGCCCTCGGGGGTTTCGATGCGGCGGACGGTATCCAGCAGGCTGGGCATGGGCTGAGGCATGATCGCCGAAACAGGTTGGAAGAAAATCCTCCTTGAAAAGCATGGCACAGCTTGCACGGCGCCGGCACGGGATTTTGCCGCTAGCGGCAAGCCGCGTTGCGGCGGTGCGGGGCGGCTCCTACAATCACATTAACTTTACCCGGAGAATCCATGGACAGCCCCAACCCCTATCAGTCGCCGCGTGGCGCCATCGCCCCCACGGGGCCAGCCCAATACGGTGAGATTCATTTGTTGTCCTCGCGCGGTCGCCTGGGGCGGGTGCGTTACATCGGCTATTCGGTGGGTCTGGGCCTGCTGGTCAATCTGGGCGCGCTTTTGCTGGGCGGAGCCGCCGCGTTCCTCCACGACGATCGGGAAGCGACGGGCATCCTGGGTGGGGGCGTGTTCGTGGTGCTGGCATTGCTGGTGCTGGGGGTCTCCGTTCTGCTGACCCTCCAGCGCCTGCACGATTTCGACGCCAGCGGCTGGTGGTCGCTGCTGGTGCTGGTGCCGCTGGCCAACCTGATCCTGTATCTGGTCCTGCTGATCATGCCCGGCACCCAGGGGGCGAACCGCTTTGGCGACCCGCCGCCGCCCAACACCGTCGGGGTCATCCTGCTGGCCCTGGTCCTGCCGCTGGTGATCGTGATCGGCATCGTCGCCGCCATCGCCATTCCTGCTTATCAGCATTATGCGGAACGCGCCCGGCCATCCGCGCCGGATAGCGCGCCGTTGCAACGGTGAAAACCCGCTCACTACCAATCCCGGCGCCGCTCGCCCGCAAACGGAGCGGGGCGTTTTACGGAGAGATCGGCTCGATGAGCGTTACCGTGAACCTCGGTCAGGCCATTCACGCACTGTCGGATACCCTCGATCTGGTCGGCGTGGACGAGGTGTTCCACGGCAAGCGGGTCGGGTTCATGGCGCTGCAATGCGGCCGCGCGCTCGGCCTGGGCGAGCCGGCGCTGGAAGACGTGTTCCACGCCGGGCTGCTGCACGACTGCGCGGTGTCGTCCACGACCCTGCACCGGCGGCTGATCAACGAGCTGGACTGGGATGGGGCGGATACCCACTGCGTCCGGGGCGGCGAACTGCTCGAACCGTTCGCGCCGCTCGCCCATCTGGCGCCCATCATCCGCCACCACCACACCCACTGGGAGGCGTTTCCCGCGCTGAAAATCCCCGAGAGCACCGCCCGGCTGGCCAACCTGATCTATCTGACCGACCGGGTGGACGCGCTGACCATCCCGCACTACGAGCGCGATCTGCTGCTGGCCCGGCACGCCGTCCGTCAGACGATCTGGCGGTTGAGCGGCTCCTTTTTTGCGCCGGACCTGGCGACGCTGTTCATGGATCTGTCCGCCAGCGAGGCGTTTTGGCTCAGCCTGGAGGCGCGGCATCTGATCCGGTTCGTCTACGAGCGGGAGCGGGAATCCCTTCTGGTGCCGGTCAGTTTCCCCGAGTTGCGGCAACTCGCGCTGCTGTTTGCCCGGGTGGTGGACGCCAAGAGCCCCTACACGATGGAGCATTCCCTGGGCACGGCGCGGCTGGCGCGCGCGTTGGCGGAACGGTTCGGTCTGCCGGCCGAGACCTGCGAAAAAATCGAGGTCGCCGGGCTGTTGCACGATCTGGGCAAGTTGCAGGTGCCGGACGAGATTCTGGAAAAGCCCGGCCCGCTGACTCCCGGGGAGCAGGCCATGATCCAGCGCCATAGCTTTGAGACTTACCAGATTTTGCGCGGCATCGGCGGTCTGGAGGACATCGCCGTTTGGGCCGCCTACCATCACGAGACGCCCGATGGCCAGGGCTATCCGTTCCATCGCGGCGGCGCGGAGTTGACCCTTGAAATGCGGATCATCGCGGTGGCCGATGTCTTTCAGGCGCTGGCGCAACGGCGGCCTTACCGGCAGCCGCTGTCTCCGGCCCGGATTTTGGAGATGTTGCGAGCGTTCGCGGGGCAGAACTGCTTGGACGGCGCGGTGGTGGAGCGAATCGGGGAAGATCTGGAGTCGAGCTGGCGGGCCGCGACCGGCGCGGATCCGGACGAACAGGGGAGTCCGTGAGCGTCGCGGTCGTTGCCGAAAAGCCTTCCGTCGCCCGCGATATCGCCAAGGTGCTGGGCGCCCGCCAGCGCGGCGAAGGCTTTCTGCACGGCAATGGCTACGTCGTCACCTGGGCGATCGGCCATTTGGTCCGGCTGGCCGAGCCGCACGAGATCGATCCCGCCTGGAAGCGCTGGCGGCGCGAACTGTTGCCGCTGCTGCCCGAACGCTGGCCGCTGGTGGTCGGCGAGCAAACCCGCGATCAGTTCGAGGCGGTCCGCCGCATCCTCAACGACGAGGCCATCGAGCGGGTGATCTGCGCCACCGACGCCGGCCGCGAGGGCGAGCTGATTTTCCGCTATCTCTACGAAGCCGCCGGCTGTAGCAAGCCGTTTAGCCGCTTGTGGATTTCCTCGCTGACCCCCGACGCCATCCGCCAGGGCTTCGCGCGGTTGCGCGACGGTTGCGAATTCGATCCGCTGGCCGCCGCCGCCCGCGGCCGCAGTCAGGCCGACTGGCTGGTGGGCATGAACCTGTCGCGCGCCTACACCCTGGCCTGCGGCGTGCCGGGCGACGAGGCGCTGTCGGTCGGACGGGTGCAGACGCCGACGCTGGCGGTGGTGGTGGAGCGGGATCTGGCGATTCGCGCCTTCGTGCCGGAGGATTATCGGGAAGTCGTGGCGACCTTCGCGCCAGAGGTAGGAGCAGACTCCCAGGTCAGCCGGTATCAAGGCATCTGGTTTCGCGGCGAACGCCCAGAGCCCAAAGCCAAACGGCTGCCCGCCGACGGCGAGGACGCCGCCCGCATCGTCGCCCGCGCCCGGACGGGACAGGCCGCCGTCGAATCCCGCGCCGCCGAAACCCGCCGCGCCGCGCCGCCCCTGCTGTACGACCTGACCGAATTGCAGCGCCACGCCAACCGGCTGTACGGCTTCAGCGCCGCGACCACGCTGGATCTCGCCCAGAAACTGTACGAGCAGCACAAGCTGATCAGCTACCCGCGCACCGATAGCCGCCATCTGTCCAGCGCGGTCGCGGCGACGCTGGGCGCGGTGGTCGCGGCGATCCAGCCGTTTTACCCGGACCGGCTGGCGCCCGATTGCGGCCAGCGCCCGCTGGGCAAGCGCTTCGTCGACGACGCCAAGGTGACCGACCATCACGCCCTCATTCCCACCCCGTTGCCGGTGCGCGCCGCGCTGGCCGCCGACGAGCGGAAAATTTACGAGCTGATCTGCCGCCGGCTGCTGATGGCCTGGCACGACGACCATCTCTGGGCGGTGACCACGCTGATCACCACGATCACCACGGTCGAAACGGAGGGCGCGACCGTGGTCGATCGCTATCACAGCAGCGGTACGGCGGTGGAGCAGGTCGGTTGGAAGGTGTTGGAGGTGAGTACCGTGCCAGCGGCGGAAAAAGTCGCCGGCAAGCGCAAGGCCAAGGCCGCTGCGGCGACCGAGGAGAGCGAGGCCGAGCAAAGCCTGCCGCCAGGGCTGACCGTCGGCCTGCCGTTGCGGATACTGGACGCCCGCGCGCTGGCCAAGCAGACCCGGCCGCCGCAGCGCCTGACCGAGGCGGCCTTGCTGACCGCGATGGAAACCGCCGGCCGGGCTCTGGAAGACAAGGAGCTGTCGGCGGCGATGAAGGACAGCGGGCTGGGCACGCCGGCCACCCGCGCCGATATCATCGAGACCTTGCTCAAGCGCCGCTATCTGACTCGCGACGGCAAGGCGCTGAACGCTACCGAGCGCGGCATTGGCTTGATTCAGGCGGTGCAGCCACCGATCAAAAGTCCGGTCATGACCGGCGAGTGGGAAGCGCGGCTGAAGCGCATCCAGCGCGGCGAGGCGGATCTGGACGGTTTCATGGCCGCCATCGCCGGCTATGTCGGCGAAGCGGTGGGCCAAGCCTTTGCGGTGGCGCGGCCGACCTTGCCCCCCAGTCCCCTCGCCATGAGTATCGAAGGGGAGAGTCAGGACGCGCCACGGCGGGAACCGGTGCCGGTGGATCGTCTGCTGGAATTGTTGCAAACCGCGTTTGGATTGCCGGGGTTTCGGCTCCATCAGGAGCCGGTGTGCCGGATCGTGACCGAGGGTCGAGACGTGCTGCTGGTGATGCCGACCGGCGCCGGCAAGTCGCTGTGCTTTCAGTTGCCCGGCATCGCCCGGGCGGGGACGACGCTGGTGGTGTCGCCGCTGATCGCGCTGATGGAAGAT
Source organism: Candidatus Competibacteraceae bacterium (assembly GCA_027492875.1). Taxonomy (GTDB): domain Bacteria; phylum Pseudomonadota; class Gammaproteobacteria; order Competibacterales; family Competibacteraceae; genus Competibacter. The sequence goes on from JAPUDV010000073.1 coordinate 17,679, forward strand.
CAGGTCGCCAAGCTGTGCGAGCTGGGCCTGCGGGCCGAGCGCATCCACTCCGGCCGCGACCGGGCGGCGTCGCGCCAGGTCTGCGTCGCGTATTTGCAGGGCCAACTGGATTTTCTGTTCATCGCGCCGGAGCGGCTGAGCGTGCCGGGTTTCCCCGAGATGCTGGCCAAGCGCAAGCCGGCGCTGATCGCGGTGGACGAGGCGCACTGCATCTCGCAGTGGGGCCACGATTTCCGCCCGGATTACCGGACGCTGGGCCAGCATCTGCCGCTGCTGCGGCCTTCGCCGGTGATCGCGCTGACCGCGACCGCGACCGTGCTGGTGCAGGACGACATCGTGCGCCAGCTCGACATGCCGGAGGCGACGCGCTCCATCCACGGCTTCCGCCGCGCCAATCTGGCGGTCGAGACGGTGGAGACGCCGCTGGCCGAACGGCATGCGGCGGTCGGGCGGGTGCTGGCCGATCCGGGCCGGCGGCCCGCCATCGTCTACGCGCCGACCCGCAAGGAGACCGAGGCGCTGGCGCTGGAACTGGGGACCGATTATCCGGCCGCCGCCTATCATGCCGGCATGGATCCCCGAGAGCGCGAGCGGGTGCAGGGGCTGTTCGGCGCCAGCCGCTTGCAGGTGATCGTCGCCACCATCGCGTTCGGCATGGGCATCGACAAGCCGGACATCCGCACCGTGATTCATACCGCCCTGCCGGGCAGCGTCGAGGGCTATTACCAGGAAATCGGCCGCGCCGGGCGCGACGGCCAGCCCGCCCGCGCCATCCTGCTGTATTCCTACGCCGATCTGCGCACCCACGAGTTTTTTCTCCGGCGCGGCTACCCCGAGCCGGAGCGGCTGGCGGCGATTTTTCAGGCGCTCGGCGGCGATCCGCAACCTCGGGCGCTATTGCGCGACCGGTCGGGCCTGGCGCTGGAGGAGTTCGAGGCCGCGGTGGAAAAGCTGTTGGTGCATGGTGGCGCCCGACGCGATGTCGAGGGCAACCTCAGTCGCGGCGAAGACGGCTGGCGCCCGCCCTACCAGCGGCAGCGCGAGCACAAGCAGAGCGAGTTGAAGCAGATTCTGGATTTTGCCGACCAGGCGACCGGTTGCCGCATGGTGCGGCTGGTGCGGCATTTCGGCGACCGGGACGACGACCAGCCTTGCGGGATCTGCGACGTGTGCGCGCCGGAAGCGGCGGTGGTCCGGCGCACCCGCCGCTTGAGCCGCGTCGAGAGCGAACGGGCCTTGCAGGTGTTGGACGCACTGCGCTGGCGCGAGGGTCAAACGCCCCGCCAGTTGTGCGAACGGCTGACGGAGGGGCAGGTCGAACGGCGGGAATTCGAGCGGCTACTGGAGGCGATGGCCGGCGCCGGTCTGCTCGAATTGCGCGAGGACACCTTCAGTCGCGACGGCCAGGTGATCCCCTTCCGCCGGGTTTACCTGACCGAGGCGGGTCGAAAGGCAGGGATCGGCGAGGCGGGGGCGGTGCGGTTGCGGGAGGTGGCGACCAGGAACGGGGCGCGGCGCAAGCGGAGCGGGGGCCGGGGGCGCTGAGGCGGGCAGCGGCGTGGTCGGCCCGCTCGATCATCGGGTCCGAATCGCCGCGCGCCCGCCGAAACCGCGCGGCTCAATCCTTCTCCCTCCTCGATGGAACGACTCGACGATGCGTGGTCTATGCTGGAAACCTTAACGAGAGAACCCATCGTGATACGCCAATTGTTACTGTTAACGCTGAGCGTGCTGTTGATGTCGCCGGTCTGGGCGGCGACATCGCCGGTGCAGCGCTATTTCCAGGATCTCCAATCGCTGCGGGCCGATTTCATCCAGCGGGTGTTCGACGAGCGGTCGCGGGTCGTGCAGAGTTCCAGCGGCCAGATGTTGATGCAGAAGCCCGGCAAGTTCCGTTGGAATTATCGGACCCCCGCCGAACAAATCATCGTCGCCGACGGCGACCGGCTGTGGGCCTACGATATCGATCTGGCGCAAGTGACGGTCCGCACGCTGGACAAGGCGCTGGGCTCGACCCCGCTGGCCCTGTTGAGCGGCGCGGCGCCGATCGAGGAAGCCTTTACCGTCGGCAACACGCTCAGCCAGGACGGACTGACCTGGTACGAACTGACGCCCAAACAGCCGCAGCCCGAATTCCGCCTGCTGCGGGTCGCCTTCAAGGGCGACCTGCTGGTCAGCCTGGAACTGGAGGACGGTTTCGGCCAGCGCACCCGGCTGGATTTCCAGAAACTGGAGCGCAATCCAGCGCTCGATCCCGCGCTACTGAAATTCACCCCGCCGCCCGGCGTGGACGTGGTCGGCGATGCCGGCTGAAACGAGCTGAAACGAGCGACGCCGATGCGCTCCGGCTTTCATCGGCGCCACCATCGAAAATCCCGGTTTCGCCCTCAACAGTGCCCTGTTGTCGCGGGTGCCGGTCTACGTGCTGAACAGCTTCGATCCATTCGCCAGATGGTGGACCATGCCTCGAGGCCCTGATCGGGCTGGAATTGGCGGCGGAGTTGGCGGGCGCGCAAGGCACGACGTTGGAAGCCGCGTTGCCGGAGGTCACGAACGACGGGTCGGCGACCTGTTCCACGGTCGGACGTCCGCCAAACGCTTCTTGGAGACCGTATGAAAGCTCCCCTTGCCCCGTGGGAGAGAGGCCGGGGGTGAGGGTTGTTTTTTTAACGCCCAAGTCCCCAGAGGCCGTGCAAAAACGCCTCTAATCAAGATCGGGTTTTCAATCGTGAATCTGGCGCTGTTCGCCGCATCACGATAACCACCGGGAGAGTGTTCATGAGTCGATTAAAAGGCAAGGTCGTGATCGCCCAGGGTGGCGGTCCCACGGCGGTGATCAATCAGAGCCTGGTCGGCGCGGTGCTGGAGGCGCGCAAGTTCCCGGAAGTGACTCGGGTTTGGGGCGCGCGCCATGGGGTGCGCGGCATCATCGCCGAAACTTTCGTCGACCTGTCCGAGGCGACCACCCACAATCTCGAACGGGTTGCCCGAACCCCTTCCTCGGCGCTGGGCTCCACCCGCGACAAGCCGGACGCGGAGTACTGCCAGCGGATTTTTAAGGTGTTCAGGCGGCACGACGTCCGCTATTTCTTCTACATCGGCGGCAATGACTCGTCCGACACCGTGCGTATCGTCAGCGAGCACGCTGACCGGGAAGGCTACGAACTGCGGGCCATCCACATCCCGAAGACCATCGACAACGATCTGCCCGTCAACGATCATTGCCCGGGCTATCCTTCCGCCGCTCGCTTCGTCGCCAGCGCCTTCAGCGGGGTCAACGCCGATCTCATGGCCTTGCCGGGCGTTTATATCGGCGTGGTCATGGGGCGTCACGCCGGTTGGCTGACGGCGGCCGCGGCGCTGGCCCGTCGGCACGACGATGACGGCCCACACCTGATCTACGTGCCGGAACGGCCGTTTTCGATCGATTGCTATCTCGCCGACATCGACCGCGCGCACCAGCAACAGGGCCGCTGCGTCGTGGCGATTTCGGAAGGGGTCTGGGCGAGCCGGGACGGGAGAGGCAAGGAGATTCCGCTGGCGGCCGATCTAATGCGCAAGGCGGGCCGCGAACCGCAAGTCGACGCCCACGGCAATATCCAGCTTTCCGGCGGCGCCTTGGCCGACGAACTGGTCGATGTCGTGCGGCAGCGGTTGGGCATCAAACGCGTGCGCGCGGATACCTTCGGCTATCTCCAGCGCTCGTTCCCCGGCGTGTTGTCCAGCGTGGACGCCCGCGAGGCGCGCGAGGTGGGGGAAAAGGCGGCCCATTACGCCTGCGGGCGCGATAGGAGCGGTTCGGTGGTGATCAAGCGCGTCGGGGAGTACGCGGCGAAGTACGAACTGGCCGATCTGAACGAGATCGCCGCCCAGACCCGGCGCCTGCCCGACGAGTTCCTCAACGCCGGGGGCAAGGGGGTCACCGAGGATTTCCGCAACTATCTGCGGCCACTGCTCGGCGACGACCTGCCTTGCCTGGAGCGGCTGTGGGCGCCGGCGGTCGAGTGGGGTGACTGATCGGAGATTCCCGCCGCCCGCTCGACTACCGGCGCAGGTAGGCCAGTTCCTTGGGCAGGGCGATGTTGTTGCCAAAACAATCCTCGCCATACCCGGATTTGGCCAGTAGCGTCAGGTCGCTCAAGACCCGTTTGTCGCCGGCGAACGTGATGGTCAGGTCGGTCTTGATATCGATCTGGCCGGTTGCCAGCAAATGCGCGATTTCAGCGGTGATGTTTTCCAGCAGAATCCCTGCCCGATCGAATTCATTCGACAGTCGCAGCGGCTGCTGGTAGAGAAAGAGCTTGCCCTGTTCCGCCAGCTTGAACACCACGTCCATGATGGCGGTTTGAATTTGCCGATCATTCAAGTTGCCGGCCGGCAACGGAAAATAACCGATTTCCAGAATCAGCCAGCGCCTTTTTTTGGCGTTGATCTTTTCGTTGGCCCTGAAGATATCCATGGGCAAGCTGGCGTCGTAGGATTGATCGTCCAATTCCATGCGTATGTCGCTGCCGTAATGGCGCACGATTTTCGCGATCAGGGTCGCCGGCCGGACGTGCAATCCTCGATGGCAGGGAACAGGCACTGTCACCTTTCCCACTTCGGCATACCGTTTGAGCATGGTGTACGACAGGGAGCGCCCCTGATTGAGGTAAAGCCCGGCGTAGGTGATCGCATACTTCATCAACAGGTTCAACAGGGTCTGGGGTGCGATGATAGGCTTGCGCCTTAATAAAGAGTCGCCTGTATTTATATTGAGATGACGCTCGTAGTAATGGACCAGTTGAGTGGCGATTTCCAGGAGGTGATAGACCACGCTGACATGGCCGCGCAGGATCGGCAAGCCCGCGTCCAAATCTTCGATTTCGGTCTCGGAGACGTGAGTGTCGTAAAGAGATTGAAGGCTGTGAAATCGAAATTTCAAAAAGCGCAGATTATCCTCGCTGATGGGATCCGGGAAACAGGCGGAATATTCCGCCGGATCGGTCTTCTCGACGATATTCAGGAGATCGCTTTCGGCGGCCAGGTTCAGATAGGCGGTGGCGAGTTGGGTGACGGTTTCCGAGGCGCTTTTGACCTTGCGCGTGGCCCGGTCCCGCGCCAGCCGGCCGGGAGGAAGCTGTTCGGCGAATTGCTCTATTACGGCATTGGTCGGGACCGGAAGACCCAGGCGCAAGGCCTGGATAATAATCCCATGGGTCGCCATGGCCAGAATCTCGTGAGTGAGTTCCAGCGACTGGGCGGTGGTTGCGGCAAAATCCCGGTCGATGGGCAACAGCCGATACGACGGCAGGGAATACTTGATGTGGAGCAGTTCGTAGCAGACGTCGGCAAACAATTTGATCGTGGCGGTCAGCGATCGAAACCGGGACCAGCGGCGGTTATTGCGCGCCCCGTAAGCGTCAAGCAGTTCTTCCAATTGGATCGATTGAGATAATAAGTCTCCCACCAAGGGACGAGTCAGATTCGAGGGGATCGGAAGCTCCGCCGAAAATAAGTGAGCCAGTTGTAGCAACCGGCGGGCACGTTTGCCGATGAGAGAGGTGAATTCATGATCGCCGATGGTTGCCGGCGCCGCGAATGGATCGGGATCTTTATCGGGAGTCATGGCGGTATCTCTTTGGCTCCGCCAATCGGGTTACGGCGCCGAACGGGTGCGTCAAGTCGGAAAAATAGCTCATTTGCCGCCGGTCTTCATGATTTTCACGCATAAACGATAACCGAGTTGGCAAGGCGCATCCAGAGCGAATTGGAGGGAGACTCCACGCGCCGGTTACAGCGGCGTTGCGCCAGAGCCGGGGGTGACAGTCCGGTGACCTAACCAATTACAGGGTTTTAAAGAGCTCATTTTATATCATCATATTTTCTCGCGATAAGAAATAAAAGCACCATTCCAGCAAGCAGCGGGAAAAATTGACATACACCAAGGTTAAGCTTTACTTTCCAAAGTCTGTTCGCACGATGCCGTCTGGCAACCGCGAACGCACAAGGTAGGCAACTTCGGCAACACGGTCGGAGATAGACCGCGCCAACGCGCAACTACCGTAACCACGCAAATCCGAGGAGTAACTGATGGCTCTTAAAGAAGTCGTTATTGTCAGCGCCGCACGCACGGCGATCGGTAAATTCATGGGTACCCTCAAGGACGTATCGGCTCGCGAGCTGGCGATAACCGCAGCGAAGGGTGCGATCGAACGGTCTGGCGTTCCGGCCGACAAGATCGACGAAATCTGCATGGGCCAACTGTACACCGGCATGCAGGGTTCCCTGCCAGCCCGTCAGGTGAGCATGCGGGTCGGCTTGCCGGCCTACAGCAGCGCTGTGTCGGTCAACCAGAACTGCACGTCCGGCATGCGCGCGCTGGAGATTGCCTGCCACAACATCATGCTGGGCCAGACCGAAATCGGCTTGGCGGTCGGCGTGGAAAGCATGACCAACGCCCCCTACCTGTTGCCCAAGGGCCGCATGGGCTACCGGATGGGGCAGGGCAATATCGAAGACAGCATGATCCACGATGGGCTGTTCGACGAACTGGTGCCCGGCCACATGGCGATGACGGCGGAAAACGTCGCGACCAAGTACGGCATTACCCGCCAGGAATGCGACGAACTGGCGCTGATCAGCCACAATCGCTGCACCACGGCCACCAAGGAAGGCGTTTTCAAGCGCGAGATCGTGCCGGTGGAACTTAAGTCCAGGAAGGGTTCGACCTTCTTCGAGGTCGACGAAAACTTTATCCCCGACGCCAGTATGGAGAGCATTGCCAAGCTGAAGCCGGCCTTCAAGAAAGATGGCGTGGTCACCGCCGCCAATGCCTCCAGCATCAACGACGGCGCCAGCGCGGTGGTGATCATGTCGCTGGACAAGGCCAAGGAAATGGGCATCAAGCCCTTGATGAAGCTGGTCGGCATCTGCAACGCCGGCATCGAAGCGGAAGTCATGGGGCTGGGTCCCGCAGTGGCGATTCCGAAGTGCCTCAAGCAGGCCGGTTTGAAGTTTGGAGACATCGATTACTGGGAAGTCAACGAAGCCTTCGCGGCGCAGTGGCTAGGCGTGGGGCGGATGCTGAAAGAGCAGGGGATGAGCCTGACTCCGGATAACTGCAACTTCAACGGTTCCGGCATCGCCTTGGGCCATCCGGTCGGCTCGACCGGCCTGCGCATCGTGGTCAGCCTGTACTACGAACTGGAGCGGCAGGGCAAGTCCCTGGGTGGCGCTTCGTTGTGTGTCGGCACGGGTCCATCGATGGCCTCGCTGTGGACTCGCGATATCTGAGTTGATCTGAGTTTTTGATTCATCCGGGCGGCCTAACGGGCCGCCTTATCAATGCCTGCTATTTATATCATCATCTTAATTCATAAACACCAAGTCTTCCGTATAATCCGCACCCACCAAAACCAACAGACACAGGAACACCAAACTTCATGCTGGACCCCAAACTACTCAGAAGCGAACCGGAGCAGATCGCCACCAAACTGGCCCGACGCGGTTACACGATGAACGTAGAATTCATCGACGCTCTAGAAACCCAACGCAAAAATCTTCAAGTCCGAACACAGGAACTGCAAAACAAGCGCAATACCCACTCCAAGACCGTCGGTCGCGCCAAAGCCAGCGGGCAAGACATCCAACCGTTGCTCGACGAAGCAGCTTCGCTGAACGACAAACTCAAACAGACCGAGAGCGAACTCGACGCCATTCAACTTCAGTTGCTTAACTACCAGCTGGAAATCCCCAACCTGCCACATAACAGCACACCAACCGGCAGCCGCGATTCCGACAATATCGAAATCCGCCGTTGGGGAGAACCGCACCAACTCGAGTTCGAGCCGCGCGACCATGTGGATCTGGGAGCGGAGGGCGGCCTGAATTTTGAAGCAGCAGCCAAGCTAACCGGAGCCCGATTCGTAGTGATTCAAGGCCAGTTGGCTCGGCTACACCGGGCGCTAACCCAATTCATGCTCGACTTGCACACCGAGGAGCACGGCTACCGGGAAGTGTACGTACCCTACTTGGTCAACGCCGACAGCCTGCGCGGCACCGGGCAACTACCAAAATTCGAATCCGACCTATTCAAACTAAGTAGCGATCCAAGCTACTACCTCATCCCCACCGCAGAAGTACCCGTCACCAACCTGGCACGCGACCGCATCCTCGAAGCCAACCATCTCCCGCTACGCTACGTCGCGCACACCCCCTGCTTCCGCAGCGAGGCGGGCTCCTACGGCAAGGACATGCACGGCATGATCCGCCAACACCAGTTCGAAAAAGTCGAGCTGGTTCAGATCGTCCGCCCCGAAGAGTCCTACGCAGCGCTGGAAGCGCTGACCGGCCACGCCGAGACCGTGCTGCAACGGCTGGAGTTGCCTTACCGGGTAGTGGCGCTCTGCACCGGCGATCTTGGTTTTTCCTCGGCAAAAACCTACGATTTGGAAGTTTGGCTGCCCGGCCAACAAAAATACCGGGAAATCTCCTCGTGCAGCAATTTCGAGGATTTTCAGGCACGGCGACTACAGGCGCGCTGGCGGAATCCTGCCACGGGAAAACCGGAACTGGTTCACACACTTAACGGCTCCGGCCTAGCGGTGGGCAGAACCCTGGTAGCAGTGATCGAAAACTACCAAGATGAACGAGGCCATATCCAAGTTCCCGAGGCGCTCCGACCCTACTTGAAGGGACTGGAAACCATCATCCCAGACGGGCGCTGAGCCGCCAGAACCGCAGATTCAGCAGCACGGCGGCTACGGTCAAACCCACGATCAAACCCAGCCATGGACCGGCTGGTCCCAAACCCTCATAGACTCCCAAGCAAGCCAGTGGAAAGGCCAACAGCCAGTAAGCAACCAGCACAATCACCAAAGGCTGCCGGGTATCCTTAAGACCACGCAGTGCGCCAAGAGCTCCTACCTGCAAGCCATCGGAAATCTGAAACAGCGCAGCTAGCCGCAACAAACTCGCCGCCACCGTCACCACCGTTGCATCATCGGTATAAAAACGCGCGATCATTTGGTGCCCGGTAAAGATCAGTACCGCCATGATCGCCATGAACAGCCCGGATAGCGCAATACCGACCAAGCCGCTGAATCGGGCTGCATGTGGATCGCCAGCACCCATGGCGTGGCCGACCCGCACGGTGGTGGCCATGCTCAAGCCCAAGGGAATCATGAAGGTCATGGCCGCCACGTTCAAAGCCACCTGATGCGCGGCGGCCGCAACCGCGCCGAGCCGCCCCAGTAAAAGGGCGACAGTGGCAAAGATGGCGGTTTCCAAAAATAGCCCAACTCCAATGGGCAATCCCAAGACCAGCAAGGATCTCATCTCCCGCCAGCACGGCCGAGTCCATTGTCGAAACAGACCATAAGAGCGGTAGCGAGCATCCACCAGCACCATGACGACCATCCCCGCCAACATCGCCCACATGCCAAGGGCAGTTGCAGTCCCGCAGCCCAGCGCACCCAAGGGCGGAAAGCCCCAATGCCCGAAAATCAGCGCATAGTTACCCGTAACATTCACCGCAAGCCCCAACAGGCTGACCAGCAGGACCGGGCGGGTTCGGGCAATCCCTTCACCGAACAAGCGCAGGCCCATATAGACAAAGATCGGCGGCATCCCCCAAGACAGCGCCCGCAGATAGTCGCCGGCGATGGGAACAATGGACGGTTCGACGCTCAGCAGCGTCAATCCCGCTTCCATCTGACGTAGTGCCGCCCAGCAAAACACACCCAAGGCTACGCCCAACCATAACGCTTGCCGGACCAACGGCGCGATCGCGACGATCCGGCCAGCGCCCTTGAGTTGAGCTACGGAGGGGCTGAGCGCCATCAAGATGCCCAGCGCGAATAAAAACAGGGCATGCCACAACCCAGTCCCGATGGCGACCGCAGCCAGTTCGGTCGGTCCGACTCGACCCATCATGACGGTATCGAAGAAACCCATCGCCGTTTGCACCAGCTGAGCCGCCATCAGCGGGCCACCGATCCGAAGCAGGATAGCGAGCTCGCCGCGCAAGTGAAGACTAAAAAGCGACGATGGCCAGCGAGTCATAACGGCGCGGCCCGACTCGTGGGGGTGCTGGCTTTCCCCTCGGGCGATGGTAGTATGGCGCCCCTCTGGAAAAAGAGGCTCCGACCACTCCACCCAGGTGCAAACAACGCCATGATTATCCTTCTGGATCCGAACATTACGGAGATCTCCGAAGAGTATCGGACGACGCTCGACTATCTGTCCCAGATGCCGGGCATCGCCATGCGCGTTCACAAGGTACAGGGCGCGCGGCAGGCACTCACCGAGATTTATCTGATCGGCGACACCAAGACCCTGTCGGTCGAGGATCTCCAAGCCCTGCCGGGGGTGGAACGAGTCATCCGGGTGTCCGAAGAATACCGCATTCTGGGCCGGCACCGGGACGAGCAACGCACCAGTGGTTTCGAGTACAACGGGGTTCCATTCAGTCAGGATACCCTGAACATCCTTGCCGGTCTGTGCGCCGTCGATACCCCCGAACATGCGAAACAAATGTTTGCGGCCCTACGAAACCACGGGCAGGTTTGCACGCGAATGGGCGCCTACAAACCCCGCACCAATCCCTATTCCTTTCAGGGTCATGGTAAGAGTTGCCTACCGTATGTGTTCGAGTTGGCGGGCCAATACGGCATCAAGGTCATCGCCATGGAGATCACGCACGAAAATCATCTAACGGAAATTCACGAAAGTCTGAAACAGACCGGACGGCCCACCGGGGTCATGGTGCAAATCGGCACGCGCAATACCCAGAATTTCGAATTACTGAAAGCCGTGGGGCGCCAGCAGGAGTTTCCGGTGCTTTTCAAACGGGGGTTCGGCATCACCCTGAACGAATCGCTCAACGCCGCCGAGTATTTGGCCAGCGAGGGCAATTCGCGAGTGGTGTTCTGCCTGCGCGGGGTGAAGACCAACATGGGCGACCCGCACCGCAACCTGGTGGATTTCAGTCAAGTACCGGTCATCAAGCGGCTGACCCGCATGCCGGTATGCGTCGATCCCTCACACTCGGTCGGCTCGCGCGAGCATTCTCCAGACGGAATCTTGGATTTGATGCACGCCGCCGCGCAGGGTGTGGTGGCCGGCGCCAACATGGTGCTGGTGGATTTTCATCCAGAACCGGCCAAGGCGCTGGTGGATGGTCCGCAAGCGATGTTGTTAAGCGAACTGGGCTGGTTTCTGGACGATCTCGCCCTGGCGCGGGAATGCTACGAGAAGCGGCTGAGTCTCGGCCTCCAGCGGCGCGGCCCGCGCTGAACTAACGGTGAAATAGAACGTCCCGCGCCTGGTTGATCCGCGCGGCCAGATAACTGGAGCCACCCTGATCGGGGTGAAGCCGCTGGATCAAACGACGGTAGGCTGCCTGGATCTCATCGCGGCTGGCACCGGGCTGCACGCCCAGAATCTGATAGGCCTCGGCTCGATCCATCCGATGGTTTTCCGCAGCCGGTGCTGGCCCGGTTCCGGCCTGTTCGCGCCAATCCGCATCGGCATGGCGGTCCAGATAGGTTTCCAGCACTGTCGACGACTGCGGGTCGGACTGACACTCCCGCCAGAGCTCCAACAATTCCGGGAGGGTGAGGTCTTGCAGGGAGTGGCCAGCGAACCGGCCTGCGCGAACCGTGCCGGACATGACGCCGGAGGCATGATCGAGCATCATGGACAGAAAACGGGTCGTGACGGCGGATTGGCTCGGGCTGGCCTGACCGGTTGAAGTGGGGGAGGGAAGCTTCAACCAGCGCACCAGCAGCGGCGCCAGCACGGCGAGCAGGGGCACGGCAACCTCAGCACCGCCGCGCGCGGTCAACAGCAACAGGAAACCTGCGCCTGCCGCCACCCCCAACATACGCGGCATGTGGGCACTCAAACCCAAACGGCGTACCCAGCGCACCAGCAGGTACAGGCCGATTAACACAACCGCAACCAGTAACACACGGATCAGCATTGGTCTTCTCGGATCTGGCGAGTTAACTGCCGGATCAGACCACCGTGATGTCGGCCGAATTCCTCCAGCGCCGGGCGACCGCCCGCAGCATAAATCGCCACGGCGGCGAGCAACTCGCGCAACTGTCGAGCGCTGCCGCTATCGAAGGCACAATAGGCGCCGCGGGTCAGCCGGGCAATCTCCCGAAAGCCCAGCGCGGCGGTGGGGTCGTTGCCTTCTTGGAAGGCGAAGGTCGGCACGCCCAGTAGCCCGAGCTGACCGGCTTGGCGACACAGAGGATCCACGGCTTCTTCGAGGCAGTCGCCGACCAGGACCAAGGCGTTGACCCGATGCAGCCGGGTTTCGCGAGTGGTGTGTTCCAACACCCGACCGATCTGGGTCAAGCCGCCCCGGCATTGCACCGAGGTCATGCGCTGTTGCAGGTCGGCGGTCTCGCTCGACCACGGTTCGGCCCGAAACTCGCCATGGCCCCGGTACCAGACCAGTTGCACGGCCAACCCACCGATCCCCGCCGTCGCCGCGAACATATCTGCCTGCAACTGGCAAGCCCGGTCCCAGGACGGCTGGCGGCTGGCGGTGGCGTCCAGGGCGAAAATCAGCCGGCCATGCGAGCCCGTGCTGACCGGTGTTTTCGCTACCTGGCGCAGAAACTCGGCCACCTCGGTGGAAGTGGATTGGATCTGTTTCATGGCGGTCATCCTCTTTGACGGATTATCACTCCTTTAGATGGCTGATCCATGCCTGTTGTCGAAAACTCGATGCCTGGGTTTCGAGCAACGGAAATTCCGCCTTAAGCAGGCTAAGCTCCAAAGCAGCCATGGCTCGTTGATACTGACGGCCAGTTTTTAGTATCCACACGCAGTTTTCAAGTGTTATTTCCCGGCCAAGCAAGTGGCGCGAGTCTCGCGGGTAACGATCCTGATGGGCACTCCACCAAGCCTAAACCGCTTTTGCATCAGGCAAAAGAAGCTGTGACTGTTCCATGGAGCCTACGAGATGACTTTCGGAAGGATGTATCACTCTAGGGCGCATCAAGCCCTCGTCAATCAGATCAACGCCAGTAAGGAGCGTAAACGCTTCCCCAACAAAGCTGGCGCGTTCTGGAATGTGCATTGAGTCAATCAACCCAGAAATCCACGCCGTATTGCGACAAGCGCCAACGCTGATCATCGCGGCATGAAGGCGATGGTTGTGCTTCGCAACCACTGAAATCCAACGATCCACATCCTGATGATTCGCGATCCGAAGTATCAGTTGCAGGGCTTGCTGTTGTCGCATCGGCATGGATGAACATAATGCAAAACCCTTCAAAATTTCTAAAGCCATTTGACGAATGCCGCACCGGCCAAACCTGCTTGCGCCGCCGCACCGCTCATGAGGCGAATCAGCCAGGGAATAGCGGAAGAGTCGCCGAGAACTCCAAGGCCGTGAATGACCAAGGGGGTTAATCCTCGTCCAGGAGCAATTGCCGGATCCAGAGCCGGGCCGGTTCAAGGTCGATGGCGCGGGCCAGCAATTCGACCGCGCGTTGCTGGAGGGCCGGTTCGGCATCGTGTTCGACCATCCGTTGCAGTATGTCCAAGCTGCGACCGTTTGCCAGAAGACCCGCCGACCAGGCGGCCCAAAACCGCCATGTTTCGTTGGCGTGATTCAGGTGTTGCCGCAGGACGGGCAGGTAGCGTTGTAATCGCAACTCGCCGAATAGGCGCAGGGCGCAGGCGCGCAGGCGGAGACCGGAATCCTTGAGTGCCGCGTCCAGATAGGGACCGGGATCTACCTGGTGGAAACCGCAGACCGTGATGCCGGCGTGGCGCAGCAGCGGTGAAGTCGAAGCTAGTAGATCGCGAACCCGTCCCCGCAGGCGGTCTGGAGCGACCCAACCCAAGGCGGCGATCAGCTCGCGAGCCATGTCGGGTGTGGTGTTGATGTAGTCGGTCAGTTGCTTGAAGGGTGCATCGTCAAGGTGGCTGACGGCGGTGGCAGCGGCCGTGAAGACGGCGCCCGGCCGGCCGTGGGCGGTCAGGCTATCCCAGCAGCATCTCCAACCCAGGTCGCCGGCTTCGCGCAGCAGGGTGAGTTGCCGCTCCAACCGGCTGTCGAGTTCGGTCAATTCCGGCAAGGTAGTCATGGGGGCACGCGCTGCGTGGTCGCGTTCCAACCAGAGCTTGGTGGCGGTTTCGACACAACCTTGCAGGATGTCCCGAACATCGAGCAGGTTCTGCTGTTCGGTGGCGGGGGCGTGGATGGCGAATAGGGGCATCCTGGTCTGGATCAGCGCTAGTTCAAGAGCAGCGGCGGCGCGCTGACGCTGGTAGCCGTTGACTAGAACGTGCAGGCAGTGGTCGGGAGTGATCGGGTGGCCCAACAGGAGGCGGGTTCCGCGCTGGAAGCGCGTTTCGTTGGTTTCCCACCAGGCGACGATCATTTCCAGGTTGGGCCAAGGCAGACCGCTCGTGGGATCTTTAGAGTTGGTGGGGCTGGGTGCCGCCGGTTGCACGAGGGGGTGTTCAACCAGATCGACGCCCGTGATCAGGGTGAAGGCTTCGCCCGCCACGCGCGCCAGTTCGGGATGCTGCATTTGTGCGATCAGCCACGGGATTTGCCAGGGATCGCCCGCCGCGCCGACGCTGATGATGGCGTCGCGGGAATGCACGGCTTTATCCTTGATCGTTCCCAGCCAGTGTTGCCGCCACGAATCATGCAGGATACGGGGCATGAGCAACTGCGTTGAAACCTCAGGGCCTGCACTCTGCCAGGGGCTGCCAGGGGGTGCTGGCCATCAGGGCGGTGACTTGCCGTTCGTCGGTGCCGATCAGTTCAAGCAGAAAGTCGCGCCAGCCTTGATGCGCGGTTTTATTGAAGGCAAGCACCGTGGCCGGAAAGTGATCGTCCAGCGTGTATTGAGAGCTATCAAATCGCCGTTCCAGCGTGGCCCAATTCTGGGCGCTTCTGGCGCAGGGTGTCCAGTCGAGCGTTCAGGCGGCTGTCCAGATGCGCCAGGTTATCGAGAGCGAAGTAGGGAGCATCGATGGCGATTTGACGTTTTTTCCATAACGCCTCCGTTTCTTGAATACAGCAGGCAAGTTCGTCTTTTATGGGATGGGATTGCGAGGCTGGCATTGCATTTTCCCTTGCCGATACAGGAGGATTTTTATGGAGAGGACTCAGGTGACTATCCAGGTACGTCGGATCGTGGGATGAAAAACGGGAAGCGTCGATGCCAAGAAAATACCCAAGCCGCGCAATGCGGCTTGGGTCTGTGGGTCATTTCCGCAGCACGTAGGTCCCCGGCGCTTCGCAGATCGGGTATAGACCCTTCTCCGGCGCGCCCATCGCGGGGGGCGCAACTTGATGCGCCGCCGAATGTTTCACCAACCACGCCTCCCAAGCCAGCCACCAGGAACCTTCCCGCTTGGGTGTAACCGCCTGCCAAGTCTCCGGATCGATATAACGGTCCTGATCGTTGCGGCAGGCCACCTGAAAACTGCGCCGCCGGTGGCCCGGCTCGCTGACGATACCGGCGTTGTGGCCGCCGCTGGTCAACAGGAAGGTGACTTCATCGGCGTCCGCCAGCAGGTTGATCTTATAGACCGATCGCCAGGGTGCAACGTGATCCTGTTCTGTGGCGACCGTGAAGATCGGCGCGCGGATATCGGCGATGGCGACGGTGCGATCATTAACCTTGTAGTGGCCGGTGGCCAGTTCGTTGCCGAGGAAAATATGCCGCAGGTATTCGGAATGCATGCGGAACGGCATCCGGGTCTGATCGGCATTCCAGGCCATCAGGTCGTTGAGCGGCTGACGGCGCCCCAGAAGGTAATCATGAACCATCCGCGACCAGACCAAATCGTTGGAGCGCAACATTTGGAAGGCGCCCACCATCTGGTCGGCATCCAAATAACCTTGGTCCCACATCATGTCTTCCAGGAAGGAAACCTGGCTTTCGTTGATAAATAACAGGAGTTCGCCCGCCTCGGTGAAATCGGTCTGGGCCGCGAATAGGGTCATGGTCTTGAGGCGATGATCGCTGTCGCGAGCCATGGCGGCGGCGGTGAGGGTCAGCAGGGTGCCGCCGAGACAATAGCCAACCGTGTGGACCTTGCGTCCGGGCAAAATCGTGGAAATGGCGTCCAGCGCCGCCATCACGCCATGCTGCCGGTAGTCGTCCATGCCGAGGTCGCGATCTGCGGCGGTCGGGTTTTTCCAGGAAATCATGAAGACCGTGTGGCCCTTTTCCACCAGGTACCTGACCATGGAGTTATGCGGCGACAGGTCGAGAATGTAATACTTCATGATCCAGGCCGGCACCACCAGAATCGGTTCGGCGTACACCTGGGCGGTCGCGGGCTGATACTGGATCAGTTCGATCAAGTGGTTGCGGAAGATAATCTTGCCCGGCGTGACGCCCACGTCGCGGCCGACCACGAACTGCTCCGTTTCGCTACCCAACTGTTTGCCGGCCACCGCCTTTTCCATGTCGGCCATGAAATTGGACCAGCCACGCACCAGGTTTTGACCGCCTTCCTCCATGGTGGCCTTGAGGATCTCCGGGTTGGTCAGCGGCGAGTTGGAAGGCGAAAACATATCGAGGATCTGCCGCGTTACGAAGGAGACGATCACTTCATTCTGCTTGTTGACGCCGCGGGTATGGGTCGTGGCGTTGTGCCACCACTGCTGGGTCAGCAGAAACGACTGCGAGATGAGATTGTAGGGCCACCGTCGCCAGCTCTCGTTATCGAAACGGTGATCCTGGGGCAGAGGCTCGATGGAGGGTGGGGTCTCCGGGTTTTGGCTCGCCTTGAACGCGTACAGCGCCAGTCGCACCATCTTGCGAACCGCCTTTTCGTTCAGGAGCGCCTGTTTCCCTGGAGAAAGACCCAGATGCATCAGCCAGTCGAGATAGGCCATGGCCAGCACCGCCGGCGAGGTGCCGCCGGTGCCGCGAGCGAGGTTGGCACTCACCATCCGGTCGATGGTTTCGGGAATGTGGGTACCGAGGAGCGAGCGCTCGATGCCGTAGGCGCGGCGGGCCGAGGACGCTTGGCCGGACGGGCCGAGCCAGGAGCGAATCGGCTGTTGGGGCGCGGGTTTGATTTCAGGAGCGGTCGTCTGCTCGGGCGTCGCCGTCGGGGGGGAAGCGGACGGGGCGGTCTGATCGGATTCTGGCATGATTGCACACCTCACGGATACGAGGATTTAGCGGCGCCGAACAAGCGACGGAAACGGCAGGTTCGCCGTCGCTTGCACCGCTCCCACAGTTTAACGTAAACCCGGTCTGGCGTACCAAAAGCTTTACTAGCGCCGCTTGCGGTGGTCCACCACTCGCACGGCCTTGCCTTCGGAACGGGGGAGTTCTCCGGTCGCCTTGACCGCGACTCTGGCGGTCACGCCGATGAAATCCTTGATGTCCTTCTGGGCCTTGCGAGCGACCCGGTCCATCGCCTCCCGACCCTGGGCGACCAGCGGCGGACTGCCTTCGACATTCACCGTCAGCAGGTCGAGATTGTTCTCGCGAGACACTTCCAGTTGGTAAAACGGCGACAGGGTCTCGGTTTGCATGAGGATCGCCTCGACCTGTGAAGGGAATACGTTGACCCCGCGGATGATCAGCATGTCGTCGGTGCGGCCGGTCACACGCTGCATGCGGACGTGCGTCCGGCCGCAGCGGCAGGGGGCGGGGTCGAGCACCGAGATGTCGCGGGTGCGGTAGCGAATCACCGGGAAGGCTTCCTTGGTCAGCGAGGTAATCACGATCTCGCCCGGCTCGCCGTAGGGAATCGGCTGGCCGGTATCGACATCGACCGCTTCGATCAGGAAGTGATCCTCGAACACATGCAGGCCGTTCTTGGCTTCGATGCATTCGATCCCCACGCCGGGGCCGATTACCTCGGACAGGCCATAGATATCGATCGCATCGATGCCTAGCCGCGATTCCAGTTCGTAGCGCATCGCCTCGGTCCAGGGCTCGGCGCCAAAAATGCCGACCTTGAGTGACAGCTTGCGCAGGTCCACATTCATATCCTCAGCGGTTTCGGCGAGGTTGAGCGCATAGGACGGGGTGCAGGACAGGCCGGTGGGTTCGAAATCCCGGATCAACATGATCTGGCGCTGGGTCTGGCCGCCAGAAATCGGGGTGACCATGAGGCCCAGTTCCTCGGCGCCGTAGTGCAACCCCAGCCCGCCGGTGAACAACCCGTAACCGTAGGCGTTGTGCAGGCGGTCGCCGGGCCGCATCCCGGCGGCGGCCAGGCTGCGGGCCATCACTCGCGCCCAAGTGCGGATGTCGCGACGGGTGTAGCCGACCACCGTGGGCTTGCCGGTGGTGCCGCTGGAGGCATGGATGCGGACCACCTGATCGGTGGGGACAGCGAACATGCCGAAGGGGTAGTTCTGGCGCAGGTTTTCCTTCTTGGTGAACGGCAATAGCCGGATGTCGGCCACGGACTGAATATGGCGTGGTTTGACGCCGAGTTCGTCCATGGCTTCGCGGTAGTAGGTGACCGTCTGATAACAGCGTTCGACGGTGGAACGCAGGCGGCGCACCTGCAGTTCCTGGAGTTCTTCGCGCGGCAGGGTTTCCTGTTCGATATCGAGAATCATGGGGGGCGTTTCCGTTTGAGGAAGGATTCGGGGGACAGGGTTCAGGGGGTCAATTTCCCGAGGCTCCGCGCGTTACCCCGCGCTGACCGACGGCAGGGTTTCGGCGAGCAGTTCGTATCCCAGATCGCGCAGCCGCTGGTTCAAGGCGCGCGGGCTGTCGGCGCGGTAGCGCACCACCGCCACGCGCAGGCCGGTTTGATCGGGATGCAGGGGCGAGACGACGGTGGCGATGTAACCGCCGGCTTCGTTGATCGTGGCCAGCAGCTTGCCCAGTTGGCCGATAGTGTCGGGCAGATGCACGGCGATGCGGGTGGTATCCGGCATTAGGCAGCCGGTGATGTCGAGGAAAAAATCCAGCAGATCTTCATGGGTGACAATGCCCACCAGCTTGCCGCCGGCCGCCACCACCGGCAGACAGCCGATTTTTTCCTGGCGGAGCAGACGCGCGGCTTCTTCGACCAGCGTGTCGGGCACGCAGCTAATGACCCTGGCGCGCATGACCTTGGCGGCGGTGAGCTTGCCCAGCAGGTAGTTTGCCTCGCCGACCGACAGGGTGGTGATCGGCGAGGGCGAAACCCGTTCGAGGTCGTGGGAGGTAATGAGTCCGACCAGATGGCCGTCGCGCACGACCGGCAGATGGCGGATGTGGTGGTCGCGCATCAGCGCCGCCAGTTGCGGCAGGCGGGTTTCCTCGGCGACCTGCACCACCTCGCGGGTCATAATCCGGTCTACGTACATGGTTCCTGTCCGGTAAGGGGAGGGAAATTAACGATTATCCTGCATCAATAACCCAGATAGGCCCGACGTACTGCGTCATCGGCGAGCAGTTCCGCCGCCGGGGCGGTCTTGACGATGCGGCCGGTTTCCAAAATATAGCCCCGATGGGCAATGGCCAGGGCGGCACGGGCGTTCTGTTCAACCAGCAGAATGGTAACGCTCTGGCTGTTCAATTCGACGATGACCCGGAAGATCTCCTCGACCAGCAGCGGCGCTAATCCCATCGACGGTTCGTCCAGCAGCAGCAGGCGCGGGCGGCCGAGCAGGGCGCGGCCGATGGCGAGCATCTGTTGCTGACCACCCGAGAGAGTGCCGGCCCGTTGCCGGCGGCGTTCGGCCAGAATTGGGAACAGAGTGTAGACGTGTTCCAGTTCCCGCCGCACCCAGCCGTGGTCGCGAATCCGGTAAGCGCCCAGCCGCAGGTTATCCTCGACGCTCAGCGGGGCGAAAACCTGGCGACCTTCAGGGACTTGGCAGATACCGGCGGCGACGATGCGGTGCGTCGGCCAGCGGGTGACGTCCCGACCGGCAAAGCGGATGTAGCCACCGCCGGCGGGGTGCAGGCCGGAGAGAGTATGGAGCAGGGTGGTCTTACCGGCGCCGTTGCCGCCGACGATGGCCACCAGTTCGCCGGAGCGGACCTGCAAGTCGGCTTGATGGATGGCGCGGACCGGACCGTAGTCGCTGCTCAGGCCGGCGACTTCGAGCAGAGGCTCCTTCTGCTCCAAGAGGGGGGATTCAGACGGCATACTGCACCGCGCCTCCCAGATAGGCGGCGACCACTCGCGGGTCGGCCTGAATTTCCGCCGGAGTGCCTTCGGCCAGCACGCTGCCGTAATCCAGTACCAGCAGGCGATCCGAAACACTCATCACCAGTGGCATGTGATGCTCGACCAGCAATACGGTCACGCCGGTGGCGCGGATGCGGGCGATCAGATCGCGCAAGGCCAGAGTTTCGGTGTCGTTGAGACCGGCGGCCGGCTCGTCGAGCAGCAACAGGCGCGGGCGGGCGGCCAGGGCGCGGGCGATCTCGACCCGCTTCATCAGGCCGTAGGGTAGGGAGCCCGCCGGTTGCGCAGCTCGATCCGTTAAATCGCACAACTCCAGCGCTTCACGCGCCCATTCCTGCAGCCGCCGTTCCTCACGCCGCACGCGAGGTAGGCGCAGGGCGGCGGCCAGCAGACCGGTCCTGGCTCGCAAGTGGCCGCCGACCATGACGTTTTCCAGCACTGTCATGTTGAAGAATAGTTGCAGGTTCTGGAAGGTGCGGGCGATGCCCAGTGCGGCGATACGGTGCGTCGACAAACCGCATAGTTCGTAACCGTTGAAGCGGATCGAACCGGCCGAAGGTCGATAAAAACCACAGAGGTTGTTGAACAGGGTGGTTTTACCGGCACCGTTGGGGCCGATTACAGCATAGATCAAGCCTTCCGGCACTTGGAAACCGACGCCAGCCAAAGCCATGACACCGCCGAAGCTTTGTTCCAATCCGTCGACCGCGAGGAAATTCTCAATCATCAGACGTAAGCTGCCTGCGGCAACGGAAGCTCCTCCGTAATTCCCCGGCCCCTGCCGGCACGCTGGTTAGTGCGACCCATGGTAGGGATGTGATAAGCGCGGCGGGGGGATGGTTGCAGGTCATAAAGATCCCCTTTCAAGAATCATGGGTGATTTTGTTCTAATTTTAATACAGCGTCCTCCACTTCGGTGCGGGAATTTTGTGGTAAGCGCTTACTCTCCCCGCCAACCTTCCACTACTGCTTCTTGTTGCTAATCTAACGCTCGATCCGGTCGAAAGCGAAGCCCTGGGTAGCGGGACGCCAGGCGAGGCGGACGGTGTAGGGCTGGCCCTCGGCGAGCAGATTCTGGATGGTGAGGGTGTTACCGGATCGGCTGAGGGTGGTCTGGTCCAGGTTGATCGCCGCCGGGTCGGCCACGTAGGCGTTGGCGAAGCGGACCACGGTGGCGGCGGCGGTGGCGTCGCGCGCTCCGCCGGCGGCATCGATGGCGCGCGCGGTGAAGGCGTGAGAACCCGCGTTCAACCCGGAGTAGTTGAAGGCCATGGCGAAGCCGGACTCGGCCGAGCCGGGGTAGTTGGGGTAGGCGCCGCCGACGTCGGCCCGCCGTCCGCCCAGCGGGACGTTGCCGAAAAACTGGCCGTCGACGTACAGCTCGACCTTTTGCATCCCGGCCGGGGCCACCGCCCAGCCGCGCACGTTGGCCACCCCAGAGTACGCGCTGCCCTCGGCCGGCTCTTCCAGGTTTAGAACGATGCCGTCGCCGGCGGCTTTCCCGACCGCTGCAGGTGGGTCGCCTCGCTCGATCGGGTGTGTATCGGACGCCGCCGTGCGTCGGGCCGGTTCGATCCGGTCGAAAGCGAAGCCCTGGGTAGCGGGACGCCAGGCGAGGCGGACGGTGTAGGGCTGGCCCTCGGCGAGCAGATTCTGGATGGTGAGGGTGTTACCGGATCGGCTGAGGGTGGTCTGGTCCAGGTTGATCGCCGCCGGGTCGGCCACGTAGGCGTTGGCGAAGCGGACCACGGTGGCGGCGGCGGTGGCGTCGCGCGCTCCGCCGGCGGCATCGATGGCGCGCGCGGTGAAGGCGTGAGAACCCGCGTTCAACCCGGAGTAGTTGAAGGCCATGGCGAAGCCGGACTCGGCCGAGCCGGGGTAGTTGGGGTAGGCGCCGCCGACGTCGGCCCGCCGTCCGCCCAGCGGGACGTTGCCGAAAAACTGGCCGTCGACGTACAGCTCGACCTTTTGCATCCCGGCCGGGGCCACCGCCCAGCCGCGCACGTTGGCCACCCCAGAGTACGCGCTGCCCTCGGCCGGCTCTTCCAGGTTTAGAACGATCCGGTCATTGTTATCGTTTGCGCTTCTAAAACTGGCTACCCTGTCGCGGGTGTTGTTCAGGGAGCGGGTGTTGTCGGCGTAATCCGCGACCCCGCAGGGCTGGTTCCCCGAACAGTTGATGTTCGGGTTGGAAAACTTGCCGACGCGCGGGTTGATATAACTCATGATCGTGCCGAAGACGCCTTCGACACCATAACCGTAGGCGTAGGGATAGGCGCCCTGGGTCGTGCTGTGGGCGCGGTCGTGGTCGCTGCCCATGGCATGGCCGAGTTCGTGAACCAGACTTGAATCGGGACAGTAATACAGCGATCCGCCGACGTCGTTGCCATCGCCGGTCACCGAGAAACCATAGGCTGCGCTCATGGCTTGACCGTTGAGACCGTTGAGCCAGCTCAACCCGCAGCCGACATGGTTGGCGACGCTGAAGGGGCGCACCAAGGCCACCAAATCAGCGCCGTATTGATCCCGCCAGGCGCTTACGCTGACCAGTGACGAATCGGAGCCATGGGTGAGGGCATCGAGCGCATCGGTATTGGAAGCGGTTTCGCTGTAGCCGACCTGGGCGTGGTGAACCAGGCGCAGCGAGATGCCGACCTGGCTGTCCAGGTAAGCCTGGTTGGCCAACGCGATCAAACTGTCGAGGCGTGCTTGCAGGCCGGCCCCGTAGCGCTTGGCCAAGTCCGGCGTATAAAGCAGCATTAGGTCGATGATGGCGACGCCGGCCGCTTTTGGTTGGCCCGGCGAACCCGTCGAGGTTGCGGCTTCTCCGTCCGAACGCGGCGCCAGTTGCCCGCGAGTCGAGAGGTCGGAGTTTGGGGATTCTTCGAAGGAAGGCGGCGCCACCGTATCATCGTAGGAACTGGCCGGCAACCGGCCCGCTTCCCCCAGATCGACCAGCCAAGTCCCCGAGTCGTCGCTTTCCACCAAAAACTCGCCGTCGGGAGTCAGGATGCGTCCGAACGAATGCCCTTGGTGAGTGGTGATCAGCACCCGATAAATGTCGTCGCGACCCTTGAAGTGGCCTACCCAAGTGGCGCTGCCGCTGGAATGTAGCATCCAGTTGTCCCGGACGACTTCGTATCGAACGCCGCCGGGCGCGGACAAAAAAACGGTGGTGGGTGGCGGGCCGGCTTCGCTCAGACGAGCGTTCATTCGTACCGGGTAGCGTCCCGCTTGCCTTGTCGCCGCCCGCGCGCTTCGGCGCTGGGCCGGACCCTCGTCCGGCACGAATAACTCCGGCATGTCCCGCGTGTCGGCGACGGCCACGCCATCGTTCGGTTGATCCTCCACGGCGAAACTGGCCGGCCCCGGCGAAACGACGAACAGAGACAAAGCAAGTAGAGCGAGGAAAGCGCGGTTTTGCATGGCGATCCCTCCATGCGGGAATGTGTGGTTTTATCGTTTCTCCGTTTGACAATAAAAAACTGCCGATAGCCGCCGTCCCACCTGACTCAAACCCACAAATAAACCCTGCGGCAGAAAAATCATTACGATCATCAACAGCGCGCCATGAATCAACATCTCGTAGTCCTCGAACACCACCAGCCCTTCGTTCAACAGCGTTAGGGCGATGGCGCCGAAGGCCGCGCCAAAGGTGGAGGCCATGCCGCCGAGCACCACCATGATGACCAGATCGACCGAGACCATGAGGCTGAAGGAATCCGGGCTGACAAAGGCCTGCTGGTGGGCGAATAGACTGCCGGCGAAGGCGGCGAACAGGGCGGAGACCACGAAGGCCTGGGTCTTGGCGCCGGCGGCATCGATTCCCATCATTTGCGCGGCGAACTCGGAACCGCGCACTGCCCGCAGGGCACGGCCGACCCGCGAGTCGACGATGTTGAGCGACAGCCAGATCGTCAGTAGGGCGGCGGCGGAGACCACGCCATACCAGCGCCGATCGCCATCGACCTCCCAACCCAGCAGGTTCAGCGGCGGGATGCCCGCCATGCCGTCCGGACCGCCGGTCCAGCCGGTGGCCTGCACCATGACGACGTGAACGATGATGCCGAAGCCCAGCGTCGCCATGGCCAGATAGTGACCGCGCAGGCGCAGGATCGGCCGGGCCAGCAGCCAGGCGATGCTGCCGGCGATCAGCAGTCCCGCCGCCATGGCCAGCAGCGACGGCCAGGCGTGGCGGGTGGTCAGAATGGCGGAGGCGTAGGCGCCCATGCCGAAGAAGGCGGCGTGGCCGAGGGAAATCTGCCCGGCGTAGCCGATCAGCAGGTTGAGACCGACCGCGAGGATGACGTGCAGACCGGCGGATACGCCGACCACGGTGACAAAGTAGTTGTCGGGAAACAACACGGGCAGCAGAGTCACCCCCGCCGCAAAGGCGCCAAAGCCAGCCAATCGCATCGCTTTAGACCCGTTCTGCGGTCTTGTGGCCGAACAGACCGGTCGGCTCGAAAAACAGCACCATCAACACGAACAGAAAGGCGATGGCGTCCTTGTAGCCGGAGGAGATCAGGCCCGCGCCGAGGCTTTCCAGCACCCCCAGCAGCAGGCCACCGGCCACCGCGCCCATCGGGTTGCCGATGCCGCCGACGATGGCGGCGGAAAAGCCCTTCAGGCCGAGCATGACGCCCGCTTCGTAGGAGGTGAAAGTGATCGGCGCAACCAGAATGCCGGCCAGCGCCCCCAAAGCGGCGGACAAGGCGTAGGCCAAGCGCAGCATGACCCGCACGTTGATGCCGACCAACTGGGCGGCGTTGCGGTTGAACGAGCAGGCCAACAGCGCCTTGCCCAGCAGAGTGCGGTTAAAAAAGGCGTGGACCAGCGCCACCAGCAGCGCGGTGACGCCGAGCACCCACAGACTCTGCGGTAGCAGGGTTGCGCCCCCCAACCGAATGGGTGTGTCGCCGGTGAAGGGGGGCAGGGCGTGAAACCCCTTGCCCCACAGCAGCAGGACGCCGCCGCGCAGGAAAATCGCCGCGCCGATGGTGATGATGATGGTGCTGACCACCGACGCGCCCGCCGCCGGCTCGATGGCGAAACGCTCCAGCAGCAGGCCGACCAGCGCGGTCAGCAGGGTTGCAACAACCGCCGCCAGCACCAGCGGCAGACCGGCCCCCAGCAGAGCGACGGTGGTCATGGCCCCCAGCATCACGAATTCACCCTGAGCGAAATTCACCACGTCGGAGGCGTTGTAAATCAGGGCGAACCCCAGGCCCACTAGAGCGTAGATCGAACCGACCGTGACGCCGGTCGCCAGAAACTGGAGCAGTTGCTCGGGCATTGGCGGCGCTTAGTTGACGATCTTCCAGGCGCCACCGCGGATCTCCACCATCTTGAAGGCGTCCAGATTCAAACCCATATGGTCTTCGGGACCCATGTTGAATACGCCGGCCGTGCCGATGAAGCCATGGGTTTTCTCAATTTCGTCGCGCACCTTGGCCTTGTCGGGGCCACCCGCCCGCTCGATGGCCGCCACGACGATCATCAAGCCGTCGTAGGCGTGGCCGCCGAAGGTGGAAACCGGCCCGTATTTAGCCTCAAAACGCTTTTTGTAATCGAGTAAAACCGGTTTTTGGGGATCGGTGTCGGGCAATTGTTCGGCGACGACCAGGGCTGCCGCCGGCAGGCGCACGCCCTCGGCCGCCTCGCCGGCCAGCTCGATGAAGGTTTTGGAGGCGACGCCGTGGGACTGGTAAAGCGGCAAATCGATACCCAACTGTTTCATGTTCTTGGTGACGATGGCCGGCGCCTGACCGAAGCCGAAGTTGATGACCGCCTGGGCGTCCGAGGCGCGGATCTTGGTCAACTGGGCGGTCATGTCGGTGTCCTTGTTGCCGTAGGACTCGTCGGCGATGATCGAGATACCGTAATCGGGGGCCAGTTTGAGCAATTGCTCGTGACCGGACTTGTCGAAGCCACCGTCGCCGCCGATCAACGCGACCTTGGTCAAGCCGAGCTTGCGCAAGTCCTCAAAAATCTTGGCGGCGGCCATGCGGTCGGTGTGAGCGGTCTTGAACACCCATTCCTTGACCGGTTCGACGATTTCGATCGCGCCTGCCAGCGATACCAGGGGGATGCCCGCCTTTTCCACTTCCGGGATAACGGCCAAGGTGTCGCCCGAGGTGGTGCCGCCGACGAGGATATCGACTTGATCGTTACGGATCAGGCGCTTGACGAAACCGACCGCATCCTGGGCCTTGCCGCCGGTGTCGTAGTGGACCAGTTCGATCTTCCGACCCTTGACCCCGCCCTTGGCGTTGATCTCCTCGACCAGCATCTGCAAGGTTTTCAGTTCGGGATCGCCCAGAAACGAGGCTGGCCCGGTGACCGCCAGGAAAGAACCCAGCTTGATCGGATCGGCGGCTCCGGCCGGTTGGACGCCGGCCAACAGCAGCGTCGACGCCAGGATGGTCTTCCATACTTTGCTTTTCATCGTGATTTCTCCCCGAGGGTGGTTGTTTCGGTTATCCGGCACGGGCCGCTTCATGTCTTGGGTCACATCGGCTCGCTGGGCGACCGTCGCGAAAGTGCCCGGGCATGGCCGGCCTCCCGGCCGACGTCGAACGCGCGGGCGTTGATGTCCGCCAGTTTGGGCTTATAGGCGCGGAATCCCTCGACGATGCACGCCTTAAGCCCCTCGGCGGGGAAGGGCAGGTAGTCGCTGATCGCGCCCAGCATGATGGTGTTCACCAGCTTGGCGTTGCCCAGTTCCTCCGCGATGGCGCCGGCGTCGAAGGCATGAACCTCGATGCCAGCCCGGGCCAATTCGCCGATAGGATCGGCGGGATAGTCGTACAAGCCGACCGATACCACCGGCGGCGCGAGGCGCAGGGTGTTGACCATGGCGACCCCGGTGGGGCGCAGGTGGGATAGCCAGCGCAACGCCTCGGCGGCTTCAAAGCCGATCAGCAAATCCGCCTCGCCGGGGTCGATCTGCGGCGAGTAGATCCTGGGACCGAAACGAAGGTGGGAAGAGACGACGCCGCCGCGCTGGGCCATGCCGGCGACTTCGGTCTTTTTGACATCGTAACCCTGCGCCAGGGCGGTGTGAGCCAGCATTTCGGCGGCGGTCATCACGCCCTGACCGCCGATACCGACCACGAGGATGTTGGTGATACCGTCAAGCATGGGAATGAATCCGAATGACGCGGTCTTGCGGCTGGACAATCGCTTCGGGGGCACAGGTTTCGACGCACATGTGGCAGCCGGTGCAGGCATTGGCGTCGATGCGGGCGAAGACCAGTTCCTTGCTCTTGCCGCTCTTGGCGGTCACGGTCTCGCGGTGAGAGACCGTGATGGCCGGGCAACCGAGGTCGATGCAGTTGCCGCAGCCGGTGCATCGGTCGTCGATGACTTCGTAGGGCCGGAACCGTTCGAAGCGGTCGGTCAGCGAGCAGGGGCGATTGGTGATGATGACCGAAGGTTCGTTCATCTTGGTTTCTTCCCGCACCAGCTTGACCATGGTGGGTAACTCGTAGGGATCGACCCTGCGGATGCGTTCCGGACGGACGCCGAGCGCTTCGGCCAGCTTGGCGAAATCGACCCGTGGGGTCGGCAGGCCGTGCAGATTCTGGCCGGTGCCGGGATTTTCCTGGCCGCCGGTCATGCCGACCGAACGATTGTCGAGCAGCAACACGGTGACGTTGCCGTGGTTATAGATCATGTTCAATAAGCCCTGCATGCCCATGTGCAGGAAGGTGGAGTCGCCGATGACCGCGACGACGCTCTTCTTTTCATCGGACTCGCCGCGCCCCTTGTCCATGCCGTGGGCCATGCTCAGCGAGGCGCCCATGCAGGTGCAGGTATCCAGCGCGTTCCAGGGATGGCCAGCGCCGAGGGTGTAACAGCCGATGTCGCCGACGATGTTGAGATTGCGGATATGAGAGAGGGCGAAGTAGGGGCCGAGATGTGGGCAGGAGGCGCACATGGTTGGCGGGCGCGGGAAGACGGTCGATTGCGGGCGGGTCGGAACCTGGTAGGGTTCGCCCAGCAGAGGTTTGATCGCCGGGCGCAACACGCTGGGCGCCAGTTCGCCCCAGCGCGGCAGGATATCCTTGCCGCGCACCTCCAGACCGGCGGCGCGGATCTCGGTTTCCAGCAAGGGTTCGGTTTCCTCGACCACCACCAGGGTATCGACCTGGCCGGCGAAGGCGCGGATCTTTTCCAGCGGTGGCGGGCAACTGAAACCGAGTTTGAGCACGGGGGCGTTGGGGAAGCTCTCGCGGACGTGCATGAAGGCCGGCCCCGAGGTCACGAAACCGATCCGGCGGTCGCTGCCGGCGACCGAGAGGTTGAGATCGCTGGTTTCGCTCAGCGCCTGGAGTTGCCGCTCGCGCTGGTGCATCACCGGCAGGCGCGGCTTGGCGTTGGCCGGGGTCATCACCCAGCGCTGGGGATTTTTCTGGAAGCCGGCGGCGGGGTGTTCGGTCCGTTGGCCCGCGACCGTGACCATGGCCTTGACGTGGCAGACGCGGGTGGTCATGCGGACGATGACCGGGACCTCGTAGTGCTCGGAAAGATCGAAAGCCCGTTTGACCATGTCATAGGCTTCCTGGGAGTCCGCCGGCTCCAGCACCGGCATGTGGCCGAAGCGGCCCCAGTAGCGGGAATCCTGTTCGTTCTGCGACGAGGACAGCCCGACATCGTCGGCCACCACGATCACCAGACCGCCGACCACGCCGGCCAGCGACTGGGTCATGAAGGCATCCGAGGCGACGTTCATGCCGACGTGCTTCATGGCCGCCAAGGCCCGCGAGCCCGCCAGCGAAGCGCCGATGGCGACTTCCACCGCCACTTTTTCGTTAACCGACCATTCCGAATAGATGTCTGGATACAGCGCGATGTTTTCCAGGATTTCGGTGGCGGGAGTACCCGGATAGGCGGCGGCGACGCGGACGCCGGCTTCCCAGGCGGCGCGCGCCACCGCTTCGTTGCCCGAGAGCAGATGACGGCTTTCGGCCTTGGCGTGAACCACGGCATTCATGATGTTGGAGGCCTCGCTGGTTTTGTCCGATACGGGAGGAATGCTTTATCCACCGATTGAAAATAAAACGATTTTAGTGGTTATTTCCAATGATAAACAGGGAACGCGCCAGGAGGACTACTCCGATTCAGGCGGAATTTTTGGGCCAGCCGGTGCCTGATGGCTCATTTCGAAGGTCTGCCGCAAGCGGTTTTGCGCATCCAGCGCCGTTCTTAGCTCATTGCGCAGGGCGTCGGTGGCTCGCGCCATGTCGCCGTAGCGGCTTTCGGCGATGGTCAGCGCGGCGCGGACTTGCCGCAGTTCGGTATCCCGTACCCGCAAGCGCTCCTCGGCGATGGCCCGCGCGGCACGGGTATCGATATTCTCCCGGCGCTGGGTTTCCAGTTGTATGCGCCAGCCGGCTTCCCGGTTTTTCCACTCCTGACGTTCGGTCGCGAAGGCTTGACGTTCAGTCGCATGTTCGGCGCGGTCCTGATCGAAAAGATGCAGCAATCGCGTCTCGTTGGTCTCGGCACGTTGCTGTGCCTCATCGATGCGCTGTTGGGCCTGGGTCTGCTGGTTGGTCATGTCGGCCCGCAATTGTTGCAACACGGCCTCCATCTGGGCGATCCGGGCTTCGGTCTCGACCCGGATTTGCGCGGTGGCCTCGATCGCGGCCCGGGCGCGTTGTTCGGCGGCCGCAATCGCGGTTTCCGCCGCTGCGCGCCGTTCCTGTTCCACCAGCAGTCGATCGGCGAGCTGGCGCGCGGACAAGGTGGCGGCATCGAGCTGGCGGCTCAAATCATCGGCGGTGGCCTGCGTTTGTTGCTGGCTGGCAACGGCGGCATCGCGAGTCTGTTCGGCGACGGTCACGGCTTGAGTTGCCACCGCGCGCTGTTCCTCGAAGGCAGCCTCGGCCTGTTGCACCGCAATTTTCCAAAATGGTTTCAGCGCCGTCATTACGGTTTCTGGAACGGTGGGAGGCAGAACCGCCTTGGGCGACTCGGCCAGTCGTTGCTGCCACTGTTTGAGATGCTCGCTGATGGTGGTGTTGCTGCCGGTGCCGAGCACTTCGCGCACGCGCTGGATGGTGGGATTGAGACCGCGACCGAGCAGGGTCTCGGCGGCCTCCTGGACGTCTTCGTAGCGGATTCCAGAACGGGCCATGAGGCGGAACTCCATGGAGGTTAAGGATTTCTGTAAAAGTGATGTTTCTTTTAACATTATTACATAATACGTATTTTACAGCAATATTTAGGGCAAAAATTCATGATTATCCTTATAGTCATGAATTACAAAATGGGGATTACCAGCGCTCAAACCGCCCTGGTTTAACTCGGATATACTACGACGATCTTCCCCGTCAGCCTCTGGAACCGGAATCGGGTTTATGATCGACGCGACCGCCATGCTCATTCCATCCGACGCGCCCTTGCCGCTGGAACGCTTGCGGCTACCGGTCGCGCTCGACGGTCGCGCCGGCGATAATCGAGCGGGTCCGGATGTCGTTTGTCAGTTGACCGCCGGTAACGATCTCGAAGCGATCCAGGCTTGGCTGGCCGAGTTTCACGACTCGCCGCAGACCTTGCGCAACTACCGCAAGGAAGCCGAACGCCTGCTGTTGTGGGCTTTGCTGGAACGTGGCAAGCCGTTGTCTGGCCTGACCCGTGAGGACTGCCTGCTTTACGAAGCGTTTCTGGCCGATCCGCAACCGCGCGAGCGCTGGCGCGGAACCAAGGCGCCGCGTTTCAGCCCTCGCTGGCGGCCGTTTCTGGGGCCGTTGAGTCCAGCCAGCCGCAAACTGGCGATGCTGATTATCAATGCCCTGTTCAGTTACCTGGTCAAGGCCGGTTACCTGGCCGGAAATCCGTTGGCGCTGGCCCGGCGTCGCACTCGCGGTCTCCAACCCTTGCGTCAGGTGGAACGATTCCTCGAACACGATCAGTGGCAAGCCTTGCTGGCCGCCGTCGAGGCCTTGCCCCGGGATAGCGAACGCGATTGCCAGCATTGCGCAAGGGCCAGATATCTGGTCGCCTTGCTCTATCTGCTCGGTCCACGGGTCGGCGAAGTCGCCAGCCACACCATGGGCAGTTTTACCCGGATTCGTGATCGTTGGTGGTGGCGTGTGGTCGGCAAGGGCCGCAAGGAAGCCCAGGTGCCGGTCAACCAGGATATGCTGGACGCGCTGAGCGAATACCGGCGTTTTCACGGCCTGCCGCCATTGCCAGCGCCCGCCGAACCCACCCCGCTCGTGTTGAATTTAAAAGGCACCGCCGGCATCGGCGATAATATGATCTACCGCATTATCAAGGATTTGGTTGCACGGGCAGCGGTTCGGTTGGAGGCGGACGATCCCCACCAGGCCGAGAAATTGCGACGGGCGTCCACTCACTGGTTCCGCCACACCAGCATCACCCACCAGGCAGACGCCGGTATCGATCTCCGCCACTTGCAGCGCAACGCCCGTCACGCCAGGCTCGACACCACCGGTCTCTACCTGCATGCCGAGGAAAAGGAATGGCATGAAGCGATGGAGCGCCACCGACTTAAGGAATAAGGGGATTCGGGTTCGGGCATGCCAGAAATGCGGGCGCGGTTTATCTTCACCAGCCCCGACACTCCGGCATGGCAGTTGCGCGGCCAAAAATCCGATCATACTATTGCCCGTCGCTGCCAAACTTGCCGGCTGGCGTGCTTATCCGCGCTGGGCGCGTGGAATTTTTCCGTGGGGACGCCACCCTCCGACCGTGATCGAGGAATGCCTAATGCGTCATTTTGACCAAGTTTCCACCCACCAGGGTCTTTATGACCCACGTAACGAACACGACTCCTGTGGTATCGGTTTCGTCGTCGATATTAAAAACCGCAAGAGTCACCAACCGATCGGCCAGGGTCTGGAAATTCTCGCCAACCTGAGTCATCGCGGCGCGGTGGGCGCCGACCCACTGGCGGGCGACGGCGCCGGCATCCTGATACAGATCCCCGATGGCTTCCTGCGCGCCGAATGCGCCTCGCTGGGCTTCGAATTACCACCGCCCGGCGATTACGCGGTCGGTATGGTGTTTTTCCCCAGAGATGCGAATGCGCGTGCCCAGAGCGAGGCCGCGCTGCGCCGCGCCCTCGCCGCCGAAAACTTCCAACTGCTGGGTTGGCGGAACGTGCCGGTCGACAATGCCTGCCTGGGCCACAGTGTACGCCCCACCGAACCGGTCATCCGTCAGGTATTCGTCCGGCGCGCTTCGGACTGCCCGGCCGGCGATGCGGTCGAGCGCAAGCTGTTCGTCATCCGCAAGCAGGCTCACAACGCCATCTGGAATCAGGAATTGCTGGGTCGCCAGCAGTTCTACATCGCCTCGTTGTCGTCGCGGACCCTCGTCTATAAGGGCATGATCCTGGCCCGCAACCTGAGCATCTACTATCCGGAATTGCGCGATCCGCGCATGGAGTCGGCGCTGGCGCTGGTCCATCAACGCTTCTCTACCAACACCTTCCCATCCTGGGCACTGGCCCAGCCGTTCCGCTACCTCTGCCACAACGGCGAGATCAACACCCTGCGCGGCAACATCAACTGGATGCTGGCCCGCCGCCACAGCATGACGTCGGATCTGCTCGGCGCCGATCTGGAAAAGCTGTGGCCGCTGATCGGCGACGGCGCCTCCGACTCCGCCACCTTCGACAACGCCTTGGAACTGCTGCTGTCCGGCGGCTATTCGCTGCCGCACGCCATGATGCTGATGGTCCCGGAAGCCTGGGCCGACAATCCGCTGATGGACCCGCAGCGCCGCGCGTTTTACGAATACCATGCCGCCTTGATGGAACCGTGGGACGGTCCGGCCGCCATCGCTTTTACCAACGGCTGCCAGATCGGCGCCACGCTGGACCGCAACGGCTTGCGCCCCGCCCGCTATCTGGTGACCAGCGACGATCAGGTGATCATGGCTTCGGAAATGGGCGTGCTGCCGGTCCCCGAGGAGAAGATCGTCAAGAAATGGCGCTTGCAACCGGGCAAGATGCTGCTGATCGACCTCGAACAGGGCCGCATCATCGACGACGATGAGATCAAGGCTCAACTGGCGTCCAAGCACCCCTACCAAACCTGGCTGGACGCTACCCAGATCCGGCTTAAGGACCTTCCGGCCGAAATCGGGCCGATGGCTCCAGACCCCCAGACTCTGCTGCGCCGCCAACAGGCGTTCGGTTACACCCAGGAAGACTTGCGGGCGTTTCTGCTTCCGATGGCCATCAACGGCGAGGATCCGATCGGCTCCATGGGCCGAGACATCCCGCCCGCCGTGCTGTCCGATCGGCCCAAGCTGTTGTACGACTATTTCAAGCAGAAGTTCGCTCAGGTGACCAACCCGCCGATCGATCCGATTCGCGAGGAACTGGTGATGTCGCTGGTCTCGCTGGTCGGACCCCGGCCCAACCTGCTCGATCTTGCCAGCGGCGGCGCCCACAAGCGGTTGGAAGTCAAGCGTCCGATTCTCGGCAACACCGATTTGGAGCGAATCCGCCGCATCGAATATCATGTGGATCGGGCCTTCCGCACCCAGACGCTGAGTATCTGCTACCCGGTCGAGCGCGGCGCCGACGGCATGGCCCGGGCCTTGGGCGATCTCTGCCGCGAGGCGGCCGACGTGGTGCGCCGGGGCTACAATATCCTGATCCTCTCCGACCGCAAGCTGGATGCCGATCACATCGCCATCCCCGCCCTGCTCGCCACCGCCGCCGTGCACCATCATCTGATCCGCACCGGCCTGCGCACCGAGGTCGGCTTGGTGGTGGAAACCGGCGAGGCCAAGCGGGTCCATGATTTCTGCCTGCTGGCCGGCTACGGCGCCGAGGCCATCAACCCCTATCTGGCATTCGATACCCTGTCCGCCGCCTTCGCCCGCCTGCCCCAGCAGATATCGGAAGCCGAGGCGCACGAGCATTACACCAAGGCCATTTCCAAGGGTATCCTCAAGGTGATGTCCAAGATGGGCATTTCCACCTACCAATCCTACTGCGGCGCCCAGATCTTCGAAGTCGTGGGGCTGGCCGACGAATTTGTGCACCGCTTCTTCACCGGCACCCAGGGCGCTATCGAAGGCGTGGGCTTGAACGAGATTGCGCATGAAGCGGTGCGCCGGCATCGGTTGGCCTTCGGTGATGCCCTGCTCTATCGCAATGCCTTGGATGTGGGCGGCGAATTGGCCTATCGGATTCGCGGCGAACAGCACGCCTGGACCCCGGAAACCATCTCCCTGCTCCAGCACGCGGTTCGCTCCGGTGATTACGAGCAATTCAAGCAGTACAGCCGGGTCATGAACGATCAAAGCGACCACCTGCGCAACCTGCGTGGCCTGTTCGAGTTTCGTTTCGCCAACCAGCCGCTGTCGCTCGATGAGGTGGAGCCGGCCAGCGAGATCGTCAAGCGCATGGCCACCGGCGCGATGTCCTTCGGTTCGATTTCCTGGGAAGCGCACACCACCCTGGCGATCGCCATGAACCGGCTCGGCGCCAAATCCAACACCGGCGAGGGCGGCGAGGACCCAGAACGCTACCAGCCGCTGGATAACGGCGATTCCTCGCGCTCGGCGATCAAGCAGGTGGCCTCCGGCCGCTTCGGCGTCACCACCGAGTATCTGGTGAACGCCGACGCCCTCCAGATCAAGATGGCCCAGGGCGCCAAACCCGGCGAGGGTGGCCAGTTGCCCGGCCACAAGGTCAACGACTGGATCGCGCGGGTCCGTCACTCCACTCCGGGCGTCGGCCTGATCTCGCCGCCGCCGCACCACGACATCTATTCCATCGAGGACCTGGCGCAACTCATCTTCGATCTCAAGAACGTCAATCCCCAAGCCGCCATCAGCGTCAAGCTGGTCTCCGAAATCGGCGTCGGCACGGTGGCGGCGGGCGTGGCCAAGGCCCATGCCGATCACGTCACCATCTCCGGCGAGGACGGCGGCACCGGCGCCAGCCCGTTGACCTCGACCCAAAACGCGGGCTCACCTTGGGAAATCGGTCTGGCCGAGACCCATCAAACCCTGGTGCGCAACAGCTTGCGCGGGCGCATCGCGGTGCAGGTCGACGGCGGCTTGCGCACCGGCCGCGATGTCGTGATCGGCGCATTGCTGGGGGCCGACGAGTGCGGTTTTGGCACGGCCGCCCTGATCGCCGCCGGCTGCGTGATGATGCGTAAGTGCCATCTCAACACCTGCCCGGTGGGCGTCGCTACCCAGGACCCGGAACTGCGCAGGCGCTTTCCCGGCCAGCCGGCTCACGTCATCAATCTGTTCACCTTCCTGATTCAGGAGGTGCGCGAGTTGATGGCGCAACTCGGTTTCCGCACCTTCAACGAAATGATCGGTCGCTCCGACCGGCTCGACATGCGTCGGGCCATCCATCACTGGAAGGCGCGCGGGCTGGACTTCAGTCGCCTGCTGGCCACGCCGCCGGCCCCTCCAGGCGTGGCGGTCTATCACTGCGAGTCACAAGATCATGGTCTGGACAGCGTGCTGGACCGCCAGTTGATCGCCCGGGCGCAACCGGCTTTGGAGGAACAGCGGCCGGTGCGCATGGAGCTGCGGGTGCGCAACACCGACCGCACGGTCGGCGCCATGCTGTCCGGTCAGGTGGCCAAGCGCTACGGTCACCAGGGGTTGCCGGACGATGCCATCCATATTCGCTTTAAGGGGACCGCCGGCCAAAGCTTCGGCGCCTTTCTGGCGCGGGGCGTCACGCTCGAACTGTCCGGTGAAGCGAACGACTATGTTGGCAAGGGCATCAGCGGCGGACGAATTGTCATTTATCCGCCCCGCGAAAGCGCCTTGCGGGCCGAGGACAATATCATTGTCGGCAACACGGCGTTGTACGGCGCGGTCGCCGGTGAATGCTATCTCCGCGGCGTGGCGGGCGAACGCTTCGCGGTGCGCAATTCCGGCGCCCTGACCGTGGTCGAGGGTGTCGGAGATCACGGCTGCGAGTACATGACCGGCGGCGTGGTGGTGGTGCTCGGTCCGACCGGTCGCAATTTCGCCGCCGGCATGAGTGGCGGCCTTGCCTATGTGTTCGATGAATCGGGTGATTTCGCCCGTCGCGCCAATCTGGCCATGGTGGAGTTGGGACCGCTGAGCGATGTCGAGGAAACCCTCAACGTCCGAGTGTTGCGCGACGACTGGCGCGGCTTGGCCGAAGCCACGTTACCGGAAGACATGCTGCGCCATGACGCCCACCGGCTGCGGATTCTGCTCGCCCGCCATCACCTGCACACCGGCAGCGAGCCCGCGCACCGCATCTTGGAACACTGGCGCGAATTCCTGCCGAAATTTGTCAAGGTCATGCCGCTGGATTACCGCCGGGCTTTGCAGGACATGCAGGCCAAGGCGCGCGCCGCGCGCCGCGACGAACCCGCCAGCATGGCCGTGGGAGCTTGAGATTATGGGTAAGCCAACCGGTTTTCTGGAAATCACCCGTCACGATCACGGCTACGCCCCGGTCGAGGAACGGGTCAAGCACTTCCGCGACTTTGTGGTTCCCCTGCAGGAACCGCGGGTGCGCGAACAGGCCGCGCGCTGCATGGACTGCGGCATCCCCTATTGCCACAACGGTTGTCCGGTCAACAACATCATCCCCGACTGGAACGATCTGGTATATCGCGGCAACTGGCGCGAGGCTTTGGACGTTCTGCACTCCACCAACAACTTCCCGGAATTTACCGGGCGGATCTGTCCGGCCCCCTGCGAGGCGTCCTGCACCCTGAACTTCAACGATCAGCCGGTGACGATCAAGGACATCGAATGCGCCATCATCGACAAGGGTTGGGCCGAAGGTTGGGTGGCGCCACAGATTCCCGCGCATCGCACCGGCAAGCGCGTGGCCGTGGTCGGCTCCGGTCCCGCTGGATTGGCCTGCGCCCAGCAACTGGCGCGGGCAGGTCACGGCGTGGTGGTGTTCGAGAAAAGCGACCGCATCGGTGGCCTGCTGCGCTACGGCATCCCCGACTTCAAGCTGGAAACCGCGATGATCGACCGCCGGCTGGCACAGATGCAGGCCGAGGGCGTGGAGTTCCGCCCCAACAACCACGTGGGGGCCGATATCGCGGCCCGTCAATTGCTGGCCGAGTTTGATGCCCTGGTTCTAACCGGCGGTGCGGAGCAGCCGCGCGATCTGACCGTGCCAGGCCGCGAGCTGGGGGGCATTCATTACGCCATGGATTTCCTCACCCAGCAAAACCGCCGGGTCGCGGGCCAAAAACTCGCTGATGAGGACATCCTCGCCAGTGGTAAGGACGTGGTGGTGATCGGGGGTGGCGACACGGGTTCCGACTGTGTCGGCACCTCGATCCGGCAGGGCGCGCGCTCGGTGACCCAACTGGAGATCATGCCCAAGCCGCCCCTGCACGAAAACAAACTGCTGACTTGGCCGAACTGGCCGCTGAAGCTGCGCACGTCCAGCTCTCAAGAAGAAGGTTGCGAGCGGGACTGGTCGATCGCCACCCAGTGCTTCATTGGTCGGGACGGACAGGTGAGCGCCATCAAGCTGGTCCGGTTGGAATGGCGGCCGGTTGATGGCCGGCAGGCCATGGTGGAAGTACCCGGCAGCGAGTTCGAAATCCCGGCCGAACTGGTGCTGCTGGCCATGGGTTTCGTTCACCCGATCCACGAAGGCATGTTGCAGGAACTGAGCGTGGCCTTGGATCCACGGGGCAATGTCCGCGCCGACACCCACGGCTACCAGACCTCGCTGAACAAGGTGTTCAGCGCCGGCGACATGCGGCGCGGCCAATCTCTGGTGGTCTGGGCGATCCGCGAAGGCCGACAGTGCGCTCGGGCGGTGGACGAGTATTTGATGGGTAGATCGGATTTACCGCGTTGAAAAAGGGAACAGGGGACAGAGATAAGAACCTGTCCCCTGTTCTGGTCCCCCGCCTCTTCTAACTGGCGACTCGCGCCCGCTCGGTCAACAGCGTTTCATCCAGCGCATACAGCGTATCCAGTAGCTCTACCTGCAAGCTCCCCGGCCCCCGTGCCCGCTCCGCCGCAAGCTCCCCGGCCAGACCGAACACCGCCAGCGCCGCTGCGGTGGCCGCCAACGCATCGGATTCCACCGCCAGGAACGCGCCGATCACCGCCGTCGCCGAACAACCCAGTCCGGTAACCCGCGTCATTAGCGGATGGCCGTTGTGGATTTCCACGACCCGCGAGCCATCGGTCACATAATCCACCGCCCCGGTGACCGCGATCACCGCCCCGCTGTTCTCGGCCAATTGCCGTGCCGCATCCAGCGCTGATTCCGAACCGTGCAGGCTATCGACCCCCCTGCCCCGCCCGGCCCGCGCTGGGTGCGCCAAGGTCAAAATTTCCGAACCGTTGCCCCGAACAACGCTGGGTCCCAGCCGTATCAGGGCATCCGCCGCCGCTTGCCGGTATGGAGTGGCCCCTGCCCCCACCGGATCGAGCACCCACGGTACGCCCGCCGCTTTCGCTCGAATCGCCGCCAGCTTGCAAGCCGCGATTTGTTCCGAATACAGCGTGCCAATATTGATCACCAACGCCTGGCTGAGCACAACGAAATCTTCCACCTCATCGCTGGAATGCACCATCGCCGGCGAGGCACCCAGCGCCAGCAGTGCATTTGCGCTGCTGTTCATCACTACGAAATTGGTGAGGTTGTGAACCACAGGCTGCCGCTCGCGAATGGCGTGCAGCAAGTTCCAAATTTTGTCGGCGGTCATGGAGATCGAACTCTAGGCATCGAAAACCGGATTATGTTGTTCCGTCACCCGCACGAAAGTGGTGCGCTTGCTCAGTTCCTTGAGTTGGCTGGCGCCGACATAGGTGCAAGCGGAACGCA
Source organism: Candidatus Competibacteraceae bacterium (assembly GCA_027492875.1). Classification (GTDB taxonomy): domain Bacteria; phylum Pseudomonadota; class Gammaproteobacteria; order Competibacterales; family Competibacteraceae; genus Competibacter. The sequence continues at coordinate 56,626 of JAPUDV010000073.1, forward strand.
GCCCGCCCAAAATATCCTTGATCGTTTCCTCCACCGGCCCCCGGTACGGAACGATCACGCTCTTGCCCTCCGATGTGCGGTAATCGGCGACCCCACCGCTGTATTTTTCCATGGCTGTTTTCGAACTCATGCCGTAGAACCGCACCCGGCGATGTCCGTCCTGCTCTTGCAGGATTTCTCCGCCGCCCTCATCGTGCCCCGCCAGCATCCCGCCCAGCATGACGAAATCCGCTCCCGCGCCAAGCGCCTTGGCTACATCGCCGGGGCAGGTGCAGCCACCGTCCGAAATGATGTGTCCGGATAGTCCGTGCGCGGCGTCGGCGCACTCGATGATCGCCGACAATTGCGGGTAGCCCACCCCGGCTTTGATCCGCGTGGTGCACACCGAGCCTGGCCCGATGCCGACCTTGACGATGTCGGCGCCGGACAGCAGCAGTTGCTCCACCATCTCTCCGGTAACCACGTTGCCCGCGATAATGATTTTTTGCGGATGTCGCGCCCGCACCTCGCCGATCCGGGCCACGAAATCCTCCGAATAACCGTTCGCCACATCCATGCAGATAAAGGCCAACTCCGGGTGACGTTCCATGATGCGATTTAATCTGTCGAGATCGTCGTCCGAGATGCCGGTGCTGACCGCCACGTTGCCCAACAGGTGGCTCTCGTCCGTGGCCTTCAGTTGCGCGGCGAACGCTTCCCATTCCACTGGCGCATGGTGCTTATGCACGGCTGCGAACAGGCGACGTCGGGCCAGCGCCGCCGCCATGGCGAACGTGCCGACGGTATCCATGTTCGCGGCCATGAGTGGGATTCCGCTCCAACTTTGGTCCGTGTGCCGGAATTTGAAGGTGCGTTCGAGCCGCACATGGCTGCGGCTGTTCAGCGTCGAACGCTTGGGCCGGATCAATACATCCTTGAAACCCAGCTTCAAGCCGGCTTCGATGCGCATTCAGATGCGTCCGTACAGGTGCATGAGATGCTGGTAATGGTCGGCCACATCCGATGCGAGTTGTTCCCAGCGGAACCGCCAGACCCAATTGCCGTTCGGCACACCGGGCCGGTTCATCCGATCCTCGCTGCCCAATCCCAGTAAATCCTGCATCGGGATCACCGCCAGCCGCGCCACGGAAGCAAATACCGTTCGCACCAGCAACTCCGGCATCCGCTCCGGGCCGCCGCCCAAGTAACCGAACAGATGCGCCCGAGTCGGCTCGTCCAGTTGGTGGAACCAGCCCACGGTGGTGTCGTTATCGTGGGTGCCGGTGTAAGCCACCGCATTGACGACATGATTGTGTGGCAGGTAAGGGTTGTCGGCCCCGCCGCCGAAGGCGAAATGCAGCACCTTCATGCCCGGCAGACCGTGGGTGTCGCGCAGGGCCTCGACCTCCGGAGTAATGATACCCAGATCCTCCGCAACCAGCGGCAGCCGGCCGAATTCTTCCTGCAAGGCTTCGAACAGTTCGTGACCGGGTGCTTGCCGCCAGCAGCCGTTGACGGCCGTCTCGGCGGTTGCCGGTATCTCCCAATACGATTCCAGGCCACGGAAATGGTCGATGCGCAACAGATCGAACTGGGTAAGTTGCGTGCGAACCCGCTCCTTCCACCATAAAAACCCGTCGGCGCGCATCCGATCCCAAGCGTAGTGCGGGTTGCCCCAAAGCTGGCCGGTAGCGGAAAAGTAATCGGGCGGCACCCCGGCGACGACTTTTCGCCGCCCTTCGCTATCCAGTTGAAAAGCGTCGCGCCGTGCCCACACATCGGCGCTGTCGTAGCCGACAAACAGCGGAATATCGCCGAAGATCAGGATACCGCGGTCATTGGCGAAACGTTTGAGGGATTCCCATTGCCGGTAAAACAGGAATTGTTCGAACTTGCACTGTTCGAAGGCAACCTCGTACTGTTGCTGCGCCGTCGCCAACGCTTTTGCATGGCGGTCGCGCAGTTCGATGGGCCAGTCGAACCAGGCGTACTGCTGGTGGGCCGCGCGGATGGCCTGATAGAGCGCATAGTCATCCAGCCAATATTCGTGCTGGCGCTGAAACACGGCGTAGGCATCCCGCTCGGCGGCGCCGTGTCGCTGAAAACCTTGATGGGCTTCGCTCAATCGCCGCTGGCGGTAGCTCCAGTCGTCCTCATTCGCTTGCGGCCCTTGATCCGCTTGCAGCCAGCCCGCCTCAACCAGTGGTTCGAGCGCGATCAGCCGTGGGTTCCCGGCATGGACCGACTGTGCCGAGTACGGGGAAAGATCATCGTGGGGCGGTCCCAGCGGCAGTGTCTGCCAGACGGTAAAGCCGCAAGCGGCCATGAATTCGATGAAGCGATAAGCATTGGGTCCCAGATCGCCGTTGCCGTGGCCTCCGGGTAGCGAAGTCGGATGCAATAGTAAACCCGCGCGCCGCCGGTCGAGTGGCGAATCCTGATTCATGGCTGGTAAGCTCCTTGGATTGAAAAAATTGGCTTGGAAGGAAGCAAGCGGAGAGAGACGGCGGCGGCCCGGATCAGCGGACGGGGGGGGCTTCCTGGCCCAGCATCTCGCGGGCGACCAGGACTACCCCTTGCTCGGTGCGGTAGAACCGCCGGGCATCCTCTTCCGGATCTTCGCCGATAACGGTTCCCGGCGGAATGATGCAGGCGCGATCGACAATGACCTTGCGCAACCGGCAATAGCGGCCGATATCGACGCCCGGGAGGACCACGGCATCCCGCAATTGCACGTAGGAATGGACCTGAACCCCGGAAAACAGCAGGGAGTGGTTGACGTAGCCGCCGGAGATGATGCAGCCGTCCGCGATCATGGAATCCACCGCCATGCCTCGGCGGCCTTCGTCGTCGAAGACGAATTTGGCCGGTGGTGATTGATCTTGATACGTCCAGATAGGCCAGTGTTCGTCATATAGATTCAGTTCCGGGTCCACGCCGATCAATTCCATGTTGGCCTCCCAGAACGCATCCACTGTTCCCACATCGCGCCAGTAGCTCTGTTCCTTGGTTTGCACGTCGCGAAACGGATAGGCGATCGCTCGGTGCCGTCCGATCAGGCGGGGCACCAGATCCCGGCCGAAATCGTGACTGGAGCCTTCGAGGCCGGCGTCTTCGATCAGCTTTTCGAACAGAAAGCGGGTGTTGAATGCGTAAATGCCCATCGAGGCCAGCGTGACGTTGTCCTGTCCCGGTAGGGTTTCCGGGTTCTGCGGCTTTTCCACGAAACGGATAATTTCGTTGTGTTCGTTGACCGTCAGCACTCCGAATTCGTGGGCGCGTTCGCGGGGGACCTCGATGCTGCCGACCGTGACGTCGGCCTTGCTTTCCACATGTTGCGCCAGCATCGGGCCGTAGTCCATCTTGTAAATGTGGTCGCCAGCTAAAACGAGAATAAATTCAGGAGCATGAGTGCGAATAATATCCAGATTCTGGTAAACCGCATCGGTGGTGCCTTTGTACCACGAGGATTGGTCGATCCGTTGTTGGGCCGGCAGCAATTCCACAAACTCGCCGAACTCGCCTCGCAGGAATCCCCAACCGCGTTGGATGTGTTGGATCAGGGAATGGGCCTTGTACTGGGTGAGCACGCAAATCCGCCGGATGCCGGAGTTGATGCAGTTGGATAAAGGGAAATCGATAATTCGATATTTGCCGCCGAAAGGGGTCGCCGGTTTGGCGCGCCACAGCGTGAGGTGCTTGAGCCGGCTACCTCGCCCGCCCGCTAGAATGAGCGCGAGAGTCTCCCGGGTCAGCCGGCTGACGAAGCGTGAGGTGATGGCTGCGCTCATGCGTTAAATTTCCCTCTCTGTTATGCTTTCCTCTCGCGGGTTCGAAATCCCAGCGAGGCGGCGGGTCGTTTCGAGACCGGTTACCCGCGTGCGGCGGATGTGTGCTGAAATCTTCCTGATAAATTATAGTAGGTCCCGAATGCAGCTTTTTGCCACTTGCCGCGCTCTGGTCCGGATTGCTGGGAAACGATTGGGAACAAGAGCGGTTGCCTTTCCCCGATGATCCACTCCGACCACGAAAATATCCAGCGGCATCCAGCCTCCTTGGCCGACATTCCTATGATCGACCACGCCATTCTGTTGCAAGCGGGGCGACACCCGGACCCTGGGGCGGTGCTCGGACGTCACGGTCGTGGTGATCGCGTGGTGATTCGGGTGTTTCTACCTGGTGCCTGCCAAGTCAGTTTGGTCGATATCGGCCAGCCTCTGCTGCGATTGGCCGATACCGACCTGTTCGAATGGCAGGGCCTGCTTGACATGCTGCCGGCGCACTATCGATTGAGTTGGTTTGATTCTGACGGTGGCCAGCGCATCCATTACGATCCTTATAGCTTTGCGCCGCAGCTGAGCCTGTACGATCTGCACCTGTTTAACGAGGGGCGCCATCTACACGTCTACCGTGTGCTGGGGGCACACCCGCGCATGGTGGATGGCATCGCTGGAGTTCTGTTTGCTATCTGGGCGCCACATGCTGTCTGCGCCGGTGTGGCTGGCGATTTCAACGAGTGGGAGAGCCGATTTCATCCCCTGCGCCGACGCGGCGAGGTTTGGGAGCTGTTCGTGCCTGGCGCGGCGGCTGGCATGCGCTACCGTTTCGAGATTCTCGGCCGAGAGACTGGCGAGTTGTTGCATAAGATCGACCCTTACGGTCGTGGTTTCGAGCGGCGGCCGGCCACAACCTCGATTATTGTGGACAATACTCCTTATTCTTGGCACGACGATCTCTGGGTACGGCGGCGGCGGAAGGACTGGACACGGGCTCCGCTGTCCGTCTACGAGGTACACCTTGGTTCATGGCAGCGGGATGATACTGGTGCTTACCTGCCTTATGAGGAATTGGCGAGGCGTCTGATTGGCTATGCCAGTTTCATGGGGTTTACTCATATTGAACTCATGCCGGTGACAGAGTACCCACTGGATGCATCTTGGGGCTATCAGTCGACCGGTTATTTCGCGCCGACTAGCCGTTATGGCACCGTGGATGATTTCCGTCATTTGGTCGATTGTTGCCACCAGGCGGGTATTGGAGTGATTCTTGACTGGGTGCCCGGTCATTTTCCCAAGGATGTTCACGCATTGGCACGGTTTGATGGAACGCACCTTTATGAATATGCGGATACGGCCCGCGGTGAACATCGTGTTTGGGGTACGCTGGTATTCGATTACGGCCGCAATCAAGTGAAAAATTTTCTGCTGGCTAGTGCTTGTTTTTGGTTGGAGGAGTGCCATTTGGATGGTTTGCGGGTCGATGCCGTGGCGTCCATGCTCTATTTGGACTACGCGCGTGAGTCTGGGGAATGGGCGCCTAATCCGTTTGGAGGTAATGAAAACCTGGAGGCGATTACCTTTCTACGCGAGTTGAATGAAGTAATTCATCGCCGTTATCCGGGAGTATTGATGATTGCCGAGGAATCCACCGCTTGGCCATTGGTCACTCGCCCATCCTGGATGGGTGGTCTGGGTTTTGGTATGAAGTGGAATATGGGTTGGATGCATGACATTCTGGAATATCTTTCGTTCGATCCGGCGTTGCGCCGCCACCATCATGAACTGCTGACCTTCGGCTTACTATACGCCTTTACCGAGAATTTTATGCTGTCCTTGTCTCACGACGAGGTCGTTCATGGCAAGGGTTCTCTGCTTGCCAGGATGCCGGGAGACCGCCGCCAACGCTTTGCCAATTTGCGGCTACTCTATGTTTATATGTGGATGTATCCGGGTAAAAAGTTTTTGTTTATGGGCAATGAGTTTGCACAGGAGTGTGAGTGGGATTACGATAATATGTTGGATTGGGAGTTGCTACGTCTTCCGGAGCATCGGGGTATGCAAAGACTGCTCCGTGATCTTAATATCTTGTACTGCTCCACCGATAGTTTGTATGGTCAGGAGTTTAATCAGGAAGGTTTTGAGTGGTTGGATTGTCACGATTCGGCTCAGTCGGTTGTGGTATATCTTCGTCGTAATGGTGATGATGACCGGCTTGCGGTGGTTGCGCTAAATTTTGCGGCTGTTGGGCGTTTTGGTTATCAGATCGGAGTACCGGTGCCGGGATTCTACCGAGAAGTACTGAATTCCGATGCTCGTTGTTATGACGGTGGTGGTCTGACTAATGCTGCTAGAGGTGATCTTTTTGCTGCGCCGGTTTTCCATATGGGGCAAACCTATTCTCTAGTGGTGGATCTACCTCCATTGACTGGTGTTGTTTTTATGCCCTGTTAGTTGCTCTCTGAGTTGGGTTGATAGGGCTTGATTTTGTTTTTTTAGCTCTTAAATGGAGTTTTTTGTGAAGTTGCAACAACTGCGGTATTTGATCGCTATTGTGCGTAGTAACCTGAATATTTCTGCCGCAGCTGAGAGCTTGTATACCTCACAACCAGGCATTAGCAAGCAGCTACGGTTGTTGGAGGAAGAGTTGGGGGTCGAACTATTTAGTCGTAATGGCAAGCACTTGACTGAGGTAACCTTGGTCGGGCGTCATATTATTGCCAAGGCTGAAAATATTCTTCGTGAAGTGAATAATATACAAATTTTGTCGGAGGAGTATCGAGATGACCGGCGTGGTAGCTTGTCAATTGCGACCACACATACTCAGGCGCGCTATGCCTTACCGCCAGTTATTAAAGTGTTTCGGGAGCGTTATCCCGCAGTTGCCTTGCAGATTCATCAGGGTTCGCCGGGGCAGATAGTCGAGTTGGTGCAGTCGGGTGAGGTGGATTTTGCTATTGCCACCGAAGCGCTTGAGTTGTTTGAAGATCTGGTAATGATGCCCTGTTATGTTTGGCAGCGTTGTGTTTTGGTTCCGTGCGGGCATCCTTTGAGTGAAGTGCCTTGTTTGACTTTGTACGATGTTGCTCGATACCCATTGGTAACTTATGTGTTTGGTTTTACTGGCCGTTCGCAGTTGGATGAGGCTTTTCGCAGTGTTCAGCTCAAGCCGAATGTTGCGTTTACTGCAACTGATGCGGATGTGATAAAAACTTATGTGCGATTGGGCATGGGGGTTGGTATCATTGCACGGATGGCTTATGATTTGTGTCAGGATCAGGATTTAATTCGGTTGGATGCTGGTCATTTATTTGCGACTAATATTACCAAAATCGGTTTTAGACGGGGAACTTTTTTGCGTAGTTACATGTACGATTTTATCGAGCTGTTTTCTCCACATTTGACCCGTGAGTGTGTGAAAAAGGTGGAGCAGGCATCCTCTCCCGAGGAGGTTGTCGCTATGTTTGAATCGTTGGTATTGCCTTTGTGGTAGTCTAAAAAAGATGATATAAAAAGGAAACGCGCATGTCAGTCTCCCCAGCTATTCCCTTGCGCCTCACCTTGTTGGAACGGTTTGAAACATTACTTGGGTGTTTGGATACATTTTGCACGGCGGTTCGACAGGGTGCGGCGCTACCGTCTTGGGTGTCGCGTACCGAGGCCGAGCTGGCGGCCGATCTCGATATGCGGATTAAGGCGATCCAGCTTTATCGCGCGCTGTGGTACGAAGACTGTCAGGATGGTCGGGAAACCCTCACCTGTCCCGGCATCGTCGGCGCGGACTCCGAAACCTTAATCGCAGCGCATGCCTGTAATACTGCTAAGGATGACTTCAAGCAAGCCGTGCTGGCTTTAAAGGCGCTCGGCCGGGTCGAAGCGAATGCGGCAATGGCCGATCTCCACCGCCGCCAAGAACCGGTGGCGGTGGCGATGCGACGCATGGGTGCGGCTCGCCTGAACCTTAAACAGGCGTACCGGCACCTCCCCCTGCTGGAACAACGACCGTTGAAAATCGGCTTTACCTGGTCCAAACAGGGCCGGGTGATCCAGCGCACCAGCGTGGCGGAAACCCGCCGGCTGTTGGAACAACGGGTTGAAACCCCGCAGACTCGCCTGGAATTGCAACGGCTGGCCGAGCTGCCCGCCGATGAAATGCTGGCGCGCGTGCGCGGCGTCTGTCCTCATCTGCGGGCCAATATTGTCTTCGCCGATCCTGAGGGCGCCGGAGTACGGCGCCGGTTGATGCAGGTTCCCCTGCCCGTGTTGATACCCCTGCGGTGCGACGAACGCCTACCCGAATTTGTGCCTGTTGCGCCCGAACCCGTCGCCAGCCCTCGCTTGCGGCGGGCGGATGTACGGATTGAAGACGAAGCTTTGCTGCCTTCGGTTCGTGTCCATCGTTATCGTCGCGCCTATCGCTGAGGTCGTGTGGTGCGGCAGCATAAAGATGATATAAGATTGTTTTATCCACGCGCAAGGCGAGCACTTCGCGTGAAATGTCATAAACTGTTTTCGAAGAGCACTGGGTCAGGGTTCGCCCGCCCGCGCATCTTTTGCCATCACAACACCCCATTCCCAGGAGAACCGACCATGTCATCGCGCGCCCGTGTGTGGCCAGGCAAACCTTATCCGCTCGGCACAACCTGGGATGGCAAGGGCGTCAATTTCGCGCTCTTTTCCGCTCATGCCGAAAAGGTCGAACTGTGCTTGTTCGATTCTTCCGGCCAGCGCGAGATCGAACGATTGGTGTTACCGGAAAACACCGACCAGATCTGGCATGGTTACGTGCCTGGGCTGTGGCCAGGCACCTTGTATGGCTATCGCGTGTTTGGACCCTACGAACCGCAGATCGGCCACCGCTTCAACCATCACAAGCTGCTGCTCGACCCCTACGCCAAGCAGTTCTACGGTTCGTTGCACCTGCACGACGAGCACTGCGGCTACCAGGTCGGTCACTCAAACGCCGATCTGTCCTTCGACCCCCGCGACAACGCCCGCGACATGCTGAAATGCGTGGTGGTGGACACCAGCTTCAACTGGGAAGGAGACCGCCCGCCTGAAATCCCCTGGAACCGGACGATCATCTATGAAACCCACGTCCGCGGCTTCACCATCCGCCACGAGGGCGTGCCTCACCATCTGCGCGGCACCTTCGCCGGTCTGGCTCACCCCGAAATTATCAAGTATCTGCAGGCGCTGGGCGTCACCGCCGTCGAATTGATGCCGGTCCACGCCTTTGTCGATGATCGGTTTCTCATCGATCGCGGTTTGCGCAATTACTGGGGCTATAACACTCTGTGCTTCTTCGCGCCGGAATCGCGCTATCTGAGCGGCGGCGATTTGGCCGAGTTCAAGACCATGGTCAAGCGCTTGCACGACGCCGGCATCGAAGTGCTGCTGGACGTGGTCTACAACCATACGGCCGAAGGCAACGAATTCGGCCCGACCCTCAGCTTTCGAGGCATCGACAACGCGTCCTACTACCGGCTCCGGCCCGACGACCGCCGCTTCTACATCAACGATACCGGCTGCGGCAATACCCTCAATCTGATCCATCCGCGAGTCCTGCAGATGGTGATGGACAGCCTGCGCTACTGGGTCAACGACATGCATGTGGACGGCTTCCGCTTCGATCTGGCGGTCACCCTGGGTCGGGAAGAACACGGCTACGACCGCTGGGGCGGTTTTTTCGACGCGATCCGCCAAGACCCGGCGCTGTCGCGGGTCAAGGTCATCGCCGAACCCTGGGATATCGGCCCCGGCGGTTACCAGCTCGGCGGCTTCCCGGCCGGCACCACGGAGTGGAACGACCGTTTCCGCGACACCGCGCGCCGGTTCTGGTGCGGCGAAGACGGAATGCTGCCGCGGTTGGCCTCCAATCTGCTGGCGTCCAGCGACCTGTTCGACCACGACTGTCGGCGGCCGTGGGCCTCGGTCAACTACATCGCCAGCCACGACGGCTTCACCTTGGCCGATCTGGTCAGCTACAACGAACGCCACAACGAGGCTAACGGCGAAAACAACCGCGACGGTCACCCCTCGAATTTCAGCTACAACCAAGGCGCCGAAGGCCCCACCAACGACCCGGCCATTCGGCGGTTGCGCCTGCGCCTGCGCCGCAACATGCTGGCCACCGTGCTGCTGGCTCAGGGCACGCCCATGTTGCTGGCCGGGGACGAATCCGGGCGCACGCAAAACGGCAACAACAACGCCTACTGTCAGGATAATGAGATCAACTGGCTGAAGTGGCACGACATACCCGCCGAGGATTTGGAATTTCAGGATTTCGTGCGCCGGTTGATCCACTTGCGCTACGAGCATCCGGTGCTGCGTCGGCCGCGCTTCCTGCATGGGCTGCAGATTTCGAAAACCACGGGCTTGCGCGACATCGAGTGGATCAGCCCCGGCGGCGGCATTATGAGCGACTACCATTGGCAGGAGTCCAAGGCCCGCTGTTTCGGCATGTTGCTGGCGGGCGATACCGGCGAGTGCTTCACGCCGGACGGTTATCCGGAAACCGACGATACCCTGCTTGCCATCTTCAATGCCGGGAAAACTGTCGTTCCATTTCGCATGCCCGACGTTCGTAACGCCAGCGGCTGGCGTTGCCTGCTCGACACTTCACGCCCCCAACTCGCGGCGGGCGAATTTCTGGTTGATATCGGCGACGATTTCCAGATTGAACCTCAGACCATCACCGTGTTCGCTCTGGTGGCGGATGAACCGGCTTGAGCTAAAAAACCCACCGTAGGGGCACGACATGTGAACCCCATCGGCCAAATCGTCGAAGCCCGCATTTGCGAAGCCATCGAGTGCGGCGAACTGGGTGGCCTGTCTGGCGAGGGCAGGCTGCTGTAACTGGACGATGGCTCGGCGATTCCAGACAGAGCATAAAATAAAATAAAATGAACGACCACCGCCTTACCACCTATCAGTTCCTCATCACGGGGCAGGGGCGATAGAAGGGTGGGAAA